>JAYWEO010000426.1:0-7182 GCA_043779225.1 Prosthecobacter sp. | reverse complement strand
GGCTGGTGCTGCGGCGCGCATTTGCGGAGCCGGTGTGCCATGAGTATGCGGCGCTCGCGGAGTATCTCGCGGCAAGCGGTGAACTCGCGCGCTGGCGTGATGTGGCGTCGGAATTTGGCCTCGCGCCGGTTGCCGTGCATGAGCTGCAGCTCGCGATTTTTACGCTGCACGAAAGGCGAGGCCAGGTGCGCGATGCGCTGGCGCTGGTCGCTGCGGAGCCTTCGCTCGTGAGCGGCGCTGAGGCCTCGCGTGGTGCGGATGGCGGTGTGCCGCGGATTGATTGTGCGAGGTTGCGGCGGGTCGCTGCAAGGGCCGGGGAATTTGACGAAGGGGCAAAGCTGCTCGGGCGGCTCGTGTCGCTCGGCCAGCCGGATGCGCCGGCGGAGATGGAGGTTCTGCTGGCCGATTCGATGGAGCGCAAAGCGGATCGGGACGGCGCATTGCGCCATGTGGAGAAGGCGGCTGAGATGCGGCCCGAGTCCTGGGAATTTGCGAGGCGCGCTGCGGAGATGCGGATGGCGCGCAGCGAAAATGCGGGTGCTCGTGCAGTGCTCGAACGGTTTCTCCCAGTCTCGCAATCGGCGATTGAACGGGAGGCGGCGCTTGATTTTTGGGAGCGTGCAAAGTGATGCGGCGCAGAAGTGAGAAGAGGAACTTGGCCTTGCCAGCGCGGGACTCCGCTGGCATCGGTCTGGAAATGCGACTCCCTTTGCTGATGCTGCTGGCTTTGGCTGCGTGCCCCACCTGTGTGGTGGCACAGCCTTTCCATTGGCCTTGGAGCAAGCGCACGTCGGAGGTGCAGACGGGGCAAGGGCAGCAGGAAGTGAAGGCGGCGCGGCGTTTCCCCCTGCTGTGGAACAGCCGGACGAAGGAGCAGCAGCGGCTGAATGCGGCGACGTCCTCGAAGCCGACTTCGCTGGAGGAACGGATCATGAAGCCAGATATCACAAAGGAGTTCAATCCGGCCTCGGCGAATTTCGGGAGTGGACGCTCGATCACGGGAAAGAAGGCGGCGACGAGCGAATTCCATTTTGTGAACAAGACGCGGACGAAGGCGTTCGAGACGGGCACGTTTGCGACGAAGACGGCGTGGGGTGCGGACTCGAGATACGCGACGAAGACGGCGGAGACGAAGGAGTCGTGGTTCGCCCGGAAGACGGCCCCGACGAAGACCTATGCGACCCGCGAGACGTGGGATGCGAACAAGGGCCTGCAAGGGCAGGTGCTGCCGGGATCGGAAAGGAAGTTTGTCGCAATCGGCCGCAGGCAGGCGGATCTGGACAAGAACGGCGCATCCAGAATGCCGGTGGGCGGGGATCGCGACATGGGCCAGAGCTGGTCGGGTGAGTTGAGGCCGATGTCGATCCAGGATGTGAAGTCGCTGCTGAACAAGAACTGATGCGCGTGTGATGCCGCTGAGTCCGGCCTTGCAGTCAGGCGCGACACGTCTATCTAGGCGCGCTGATTTTTTCCGATGACATCGCCCGAAGAACAACTCGCCATCCTGAAGCGCGGTGCCGCGCAGATCATTTCCGATGAGGAACTGCTGGCGAAACTGCGGCTCGGACGTCCGCTGAATGTGAAGCTGGGCGTGGACCCGACGGCGCCGGACATCCATCTCGGATTCACGGTGGGGCTTTCCAAGCTGCGGCAGTTCCAGGATCTCGGGCATCAGGCGATCCTGATCATCGGCGATTTTACGGCGATGATCGGAGATCCCTCGGGGCGCTCGAAAATGCGGCGTCAGCTCACGCACGACGAGGTGATGGCGAACGCAACGACTTTCAAGCAGCAGGCATTCAAGATTCTCGACGCCTCGAAGACGCGTGTGGTGTTCAATGGCGAGTGGTTTGAGATGATGACCTTTGACTCGGTGATGAAGCTGAATGCGCGTGTGACGCTGCAGCAGATGCTCCAGCGCGAGGACTTCAAGAAGCGTCTCGCGGATGGCGAGCCGGTGCATCTTCACGAGATCCAGTATCCGATCATGCAGGGCTGGGATTCGGTGATGATCAAAGCGGACGTGGAGATCGGCGGGACGGATCAGCTTTTCAACTGCCACGTCGGCCGCTCGCTCCAGCGGGAGGAGGGGCAGCAGGAACAGGTGATCTTTTTGCTGCCGCTGCTCGAAGGGCTCGATGGCGTGAACAAGATGTCGAAGAGCCTCGGCAATTATGTCGGCGTGGCCGAGGCGCCGGAGATGATGTTCGGCAAGCTGATGAGCATCGGCGACACGCTGATGGCGCGGTATTACGAACTGCTGCTGTGCGAACCGGTGCCGGACATTCACCCGATGGAGGCGAAGAAGCAGCTCGCGGCACGCATCGTCGCGCGCTACCACAGCGAGGAAGCGGCGCAGGCGGCGCGGGCGGAATTTGAGACGCGTTTCTCGAAGAAGGATCTCGATCACGCGGAGCTGCCATCGCTGCCGCTCGCGGGCTTGCAGCCGGATATCGTGAGTGTGGTCGTCGCGGCGTATGCGCAGTGTTTCCAAATCACGAAGTCGCGTGGCGATGCGCGCCGTCTCGTGGAGCAGGGGAGCATCCAGCTTCGCGGCGAGAAGGTGAGCGATGCGAAGGCAGCGCCGGCGATGACGGCGGGCGATGTGCTGAAGCTCGACAAGACTCGAGCGGTGCGGCTCGCGTAGCGGCGTCAGGATTTCGGCGTGTAAGTGCGGCGTCGGCGGAGGCGGAACCAGTTGTTCAGCGTCTTGCGGAGCTTGTCGCGGAAGGAGAGGAGATGTTCCTGCCGGCGTGCGCCTTTCACGATTTCGTCGAGGATGCCGCGCACGGTGAAATTTTCCGTCTCGAAAATCATCCGGCTGGTGCCGATGGCTGCCTCATGGTGCGCGTCGCTCGCGGCGATCATCGGCAGTCCGCGCCGCTCGGCATAGGCGCGCGCCTTGTCGTTGAAGCTCTGGTGCGAGATGGCGGCGTTGAAGGCCTCGATGGCATCCACCTTCAGGGCGTCGAGCGAATCTTCGCGGATGCCCGCACGGAAACGGTCATACGGATGTGCGGGGATCGCGATGCCGCCCGCGGCCTGGATGGCGCGTGCCACGTCCGCCGCAGGTTCGCCTTTCATCTGCGGCAGGACCGAGCCGAGGCAAAGCAGGTGGCCTTCCGCGGTGGAGACCTCGACTCCGGGGATGACGAGGAAGCCATCCACGGGAGTGCCATCCGCACGCGCAAGCCCGTGATCCACCATGTAGTGAAACGCGTCGCAGGTATTGTGATCCGTGATGGCAAAGCCGTGCAGGCCCTTGCTTCGCGCGCTGGCGATCAGCGCCTCGGGGCTGCTCACGCCATCGCCGGAGAACCACGAATGGCAATGGAGGTCTAGGTGAAGGGGCACCCGCGCAGGATGGCGGGGAAGGGCCATCGGATGCAAGTGGCGCGTGCGATTGCAGCGAATGCCAGTTCTTGCGTGAACGGCTGCGCATTCGTTACGTGAAGCGCATGAACATTGGATTCAAAGAATGGACGCTGGTATGCGACGCGCTCAGGCGCGGCGGGCAGAGCATCATCATCCGCAAAGGCGGGATCGCGGAGGGGCGCTCGGGGTTTCGTTTTGAGCATCCGGAGTTTTTCCTGTTCCCCACGCTGTTTCATGAGCAGGTGGCGAAGCTGAAACTGCCGGCGGATACCGCGCTGCCCGCGCAGCGCGACGACGGGCAGCACGAGGTCTCGTTGCGAGTCCGGGTGGAGTGGACGCAGGATGTCACCGACCTTGCGATGGTGCAGAGACTCGCGCCGTTCCACGTCTGGCGCGACTCCGAGATCGAGAAGCGCTTTCAATATGAACTGCCCTCGGCGCGGCGGGACGCGTTGCGCACGGGGGAGGAAAGTGGAAAACTTGGGGTGAGCGTCGCATTTGTGCGCGTGGAAAAACTGAGCGCGCCCTTTGTCTTTCCTGATTCTCCAAAGTTCGGCGGCTGCCGCTCGTGGATCCAGCTTCCAGAGCTGCCAGATGGGATCACCTTCTCACATGTGATCGACAGCGACACGCATCGAGCGAAGGAGTCCAAAATCCGTGCCGTGCTTGGCCGGTAGTGTGAACCGCAAGCGATTTACGAAATCGCCTGGCGCCTGCGGCGCATGCCCATGAATGCGGCACCCGCCCCCAGCAGAACCACCGTGGAGGGCTCGGGCGTTTCCTCGACTGTCACATCGTCCACCAAAGTCGCTGAATTGTTGTTCTGAGCTGTAAATTTCAGAACAGTGCTGGAGGTGGAGGCGGTGAGACCGCCGATGGTCACTTCAAACCAGTTCGTATTGGAGTTCAAAACGTATTGATTCGGACCCCCTTGCAATTCAAAAGCCTGGGGGTCTGGGTTTGGAGCCTTGAAGCGCGTGTCGAAGGTCAGATCCAACGGGGTGGTGCCCCAAGTGAGGGAGAAGAGATTCTGCCGAGCATTGGGATCGGCAACCGGATTTGAAATCCAAAAGTGAATGGTATAAATCCCGCCGTGGGAACCATCGGTCACAACGCTTCTTTCAATGGAGGCTGTATTCACGCTTCCGTCGTTGCTGCCGGAAAAGAACGAAGCCGCGATATGACCGCTAGGTGTATGTGTCGGAATATACACCCCATCAGGTGCCGAGTATGAATCGGTTCCGCTCACTTTTTGGGATCCGCCAAAAGTCCAGTTGGGGATTGTTCCAGCGGGAGAGGCTGGTGGAACGTCCTTGGTGAACCACTGGCCGTTCACGGGAGTTCCGGGATCGTTCAAGTTGAATCTTCCGGTCTCAAAGTCATCCGAAAGGACGATCGCTCCTTCGAGAGTCTGCGAAGCTGCGATGAACATGCCGGAAAGCATGAAAATTTTAGCTTTTGAGAAGTGTGGGGCGCTTCTTTTCAAGGTGGAAACCTTTATCTCCTGTTTTGTGGCTGTAAAGGGAAATTTGTGAAGAAAAGAGCCTAAAAAATGAAACCCTGAAAATGGAATGGGATGGCAGTCCTCGGGTCATTGTTGTCATTTGAAATATGTTGTAAAACATTGAGGAAATGGAAGATGGGAATAGTTGTAACTCATCATGGCGTGAGAGGGCGAGGGGGACTTTGGGTGGATGATGGATGGAATCGGTATGCGCCGGGCTAGCGTTTCAGAGTGATGGATGATATTGCAGATATGGAAAAAATACAATAATCAATCACTATGCTTGCTGTTTCAGTGGCTTGCCAGAAAGTAACAGGTATCCGAATGGCTTTTCAAGCGGCCTGGCCGTGGGTGCAGGTCAGATCCCGTGAGGGTTCGATTTTCCAGCGCGCGGCGATTTCAAGCAGTTCGTCGTTCAGCGGCCAACGATCCGGGAGCGGGTCGCCGGTGTGTGCGGGGTTGCCTCCCTTGAGATCCATGCAGCCTTTGTTGTTGCCGATTTCCAAAATGCGCGCGACCTCGTCCTCGCCGAGCGTGACCGATGGCAGGGCGGAGAGCTCATCGATTTTTTCCTCCATCGTCTTCGGCGTGACGCCGTTCACCTGCTCGACTTCCTGCATGAGTGTGGGGATGACGCTCTTCACCGGAGCCTGGCTGAGATTCCACGCGCAGGCGAGCTGGAGCATGGTGAGGCCATGTTTTTCCGCGATGGGACGGATGGCATCGATCTTTGCGCTGCCCGCATCCACCCAGCCCGCGGGGCGGAAGGTGCGGTGATCGCGCGGGCCGAAGGTGTGGCCGGGGCGCACGTCGTCGTGGAAAAGTCCGCCGTAATCCACGACGCGGGTGATCAGGCTGATGTCGTTTTTGAGAGCCGCAGGCAGTGCCATATTTCCGGGCCAGGGCTCCAGCGGATTCAGGATGATCATCGCCCAGTCGAGCAGCGGGCCGAAGCGCTCGAAGCACAGTAGCAGATCGAGCGTGAATCCATTTGCCGGGCCGGGTGCCACGCCGAGCAGGCCGGTCATTTTCTCGTCCTGCATTCGCGACATCGCCGTCCACACCGCGTCCTGCGAATAGCTGATGCTGTCTGGATTGTGCAGCATGAGGCAGTCGAAATGATCCGTCCTGCAACGCGCCAGCGAGCGCTCGGTGGCCATGCGGACGTAGTCGGAAAAATCGCGCGGCTGCCGCAGGCGTGGATCGGTGAAACGCGGGAAGCCTTTCTGCCCTTCGCGCGCGCCGCCGTAAAAATCGTGGCCGATCATGCCTACGAGGCAGTAGCTGTCGCGCGGCACGCCGGCAAGCGAGCGGCCGATGGCCTCGTCGGCGGCGCCGTTGCCGTACACGTCGGCGGTCATGAAGGTGCGGATGCCCTTTTCGTAGGCGCGGAGGATGCAGGCGTCGAAGCGCGCCTCGTCAATGGCTTCGCCAAAGTGCATGTATCGTCCGCCGTTCCAGGTGCCGTAGGCTGTGCGTGTGAGGTTCATAAGTTTGGTGGCGTTTCAATTAGTCGCCATCGGCACGCACGCAAACTCCGAATTTGTCCGGGTATGAACCGCGTTTGTCTTTTCCTGCCGCCGGGACTTTGGCGGGCGACTACGCGGCGAGTTCCGCGAAGAAGAGCCGGCCGGCGCTCGTCTGGCGCACGGAGCTGATCGCGACGCGCACATTTTTCCCGACCTGCGAGCGGCTGTTGTTCACGATGATCATCGTGCCATCCGGGAGGTACCCGACGGCCTGATGGTTCTCGCGGCCTTCCTTGGTGAGCGTGAGTGAGATCTCGTCGCCGGTGGCGACGACAGCGCGGAGGGCCTTGCTGAGGTCGTTCAGATTCAGCGCGGTGATGCCTTGGAGCCTTGCGATGCTGCACAGGTTGCCGTCATTGGAAATGAGTCTCGCATTCAGCATCTTTGCGAGCTGGATGAGCTTGGAATCCACCGCGGCAAACGGATCCACGGGCACTTCGTGAATGGTGATGGTGAGCGCCGGATCGCGCTGGAGTTCCTGCAGCCGGGAAAGGGCGAGGCGGCCCTTTTCGCGCCGCGCCGGATCGTGCGAATCCGCGAGGATCTGCAATTCCTCCAGGATGAAGCGGGGCACGACGAGCGAGCGCGACAGGAAGCCGGTGGCGATCAGCTCAGGGAGGCGGCCGTCGATGATGATGTTTGAGTCCACGAGGAGCGGCATGTCGTTCGGGCTCTGGTCGCGGAAACGGATGTAGGGAATGATGAGCGTGAATTCATCGCGGTTGCTGCGCATCGCGAGCATCATCCCGATGTAGCCCAGCGTGGCGTAGACGG
>JAYWEO010000425.1:0-19678 GCA_043779225.1 Prosthecobacter sp. | reverse complement strand
GGCCGTGGGCGATCTCGTCGCGGGCCTGAAGCAGCGCGGCGTGCTGGACAACACGCTCATCCTTTTCATGTCCGACAACGGCGGCAACGCCGAGTCCGGCCCGAACGGCAAGACCATCGGTGATCCTTCGCAGGGCAAGTCGGACTGGTTCTGCGGCGAAAGCTGGGCCTTTGTAGAGAACACGCCGTTCCGCCTTTTCAAACACTTCAACCACGAAGGAGGCATCGCGTCGCCGCTCATCGCGCACTGGCCGCAGGGCATCACCGCGAAGAACGAACTGCGCCGTCAGCCCGGCCATCTCATTGATGTGATGGCGACGTGCGTGGACGTATCGGGCGCGAAGTATCCGCAGGAGTTCAAAGGCCACGCGACTACGCCGATGGAAGGCCGCAGCCTCGTGCCTGCCTTTGCCGACAAGCCGATCCAGCGCGACGCGATCTACTGGGAGCACGAGGGCAACGCCGCGATCCGCGTGGGTGATGCAAAGCTCGTGCGTTTCGGCCGCAACGGCGTGTGGGAACTCTACGACATGAAGACCGACCGCACCGAACTCCACGACCTCGCCGCCACGCAGCCTGACAAGGTGAAGGAACTCGCCACGAAGTGGGAAACCTGGGCCGCGCGTGCGCACGTGAAGCCATATCCCGCAGAAGGCGAAGACACGAAAGGCCAGCGCAAGCAGAAGGCTGCGGCCGCAAGCGAATTTCGTGACGGTGATCCGTCGCGCACCACGGCATCGCTTTCGGCGTGTTCGCCACCGTGAACGGCATCGGGCATTTCCTCTCCCGAGTATCGTCGGCGTGCTGTGGACGACCTTCAGCGCATCCTGCTGTGCAGTGAGCGCGATGCCGCCTGCAAGGTGCATGTTGCGCTCGGCGCCAAAGCCGGTGCATCTTCGCTGACGCGTAGCGCCGCCGCGGGCTTCCGCGGACGCCCGTGACCTTCGACATGACCGAAATCCAATCTGAAAAACCGTCCCTGCCCGCCGAGGCCGTGCGCGAAATCGCGCGTCGTCGCACCTTCGCCATCATCTCGCACCCCGATGCGGGCAAGACCACGCTCACAGAAAAATTCCTGCTCTACGGCGGCGCGGTGCAGCTCGCAGGCAGCGTGACGGCAAACAAGAACCAGCGCGCGGCGACGAGCGATTGGATGGAGCTGGAAAAGCAGCGCGGCATCTCCGTGTCGTCCACCGTGCTGCAATTTGAATACGGCGGCTGCGTGGTGAACCTGCTCGACACGCCGGGTCACAAGGATTTTTCCGAGGACACCTACCGCGTGCTCACCGCCGTGGACGCCGCGGTGATGGTCATTGACGCAGGCAAGGGCATCGAGGCGCAGACGCTGAAACTCTTTGAAGTCTGCCGCCAGCGCGGCGTGCCGATCTTCACTTTCATGAACAAGCTGGATCGGCCCACGCGCCCGCCACTCGAACTGCTCGACGAACTCGAACGCGTGCTCGGCCTCCACGCGCTGCCGATGAACTGGCCGCTCGGCGACGGCGCGGAATTCCGCGGCGTGTATGATCGCCAGACGAGCGAGGTGCATCTGTTTGAAAGGACGCCGGGCGGCTCGTATCGCGCGCCGGTGGAGGTCACGGGCATCGAGCACGAGATCGTCCGTGAGGCGATGGAGCCCGATGCCTATGCGCGCTTCCGCGACGAAATCGGCCTGCTCGAAGGCGCGGGCACCGCGTTCGATCTCGATGAAGTCCGCGCCGGAAAAGTCACGCCCGTCTTCTTCGGCAGCGCGGCGAATAACTTCGGTGTCGATCTGCTGCTCCAGCGTTTTCTCGCGCTCGCGCCGCCGCCCACGCCGCGCCACAGCACGAACGGACTCGTCACGCCCGATGCCGCGGGGTTCTCGGGTTTTGTGTTCAAGATTCAGGCAAACATGGATCCGAAGCACCGCGACCACGTTGCATTTGTCCGCATCGTCTCCGGCATTTTCCGCCGCGACATGACGGTCATCCACCCGCGCTCCGGCAAGCGCATCCGGCTCGCGAATTCCAAGCGCCTCTTCGCCCGCGAACGCGAGACCGTGGACGAGGCGTACGCCGGCGACGTCGTCGGCCTCGTGGGCAACTACGACCTGCACATCGGCGACACGCTCGCCGAGGACCCCGGCGTGTGCTTCGACGAAATGCCGCGCTTCGCCCCCGAGACGTTCATCTTCCTGCACAACGACACCACCGCGAATTTCAAACGCTTCCGCGACGGCCTCTCGCAACTCCTGAAGGAAGGCGTCGCGCAGGCCTACGAACTCCCCGACTCGCTCACCCGCCTGCCGCTGCTCGGTGCGGTCGGCGAGTTGCAATTCGACGTGCTGCAATACCGCATGGAGATGGAGTACGGCGCACCCACGCGGCGCGAAGCGGCGTCATGGAGCATCGTGCGCTGGATTCGCGAAAAAGTGCCGACTGACGATGTCACCCGTCGCACCGACTCCTGGCGGCCAAAGGTGATCGTGCCCACCGGAGCCGCGCTCGCCCGCGATGCACGCGGCGCATGGGTCGTGCTCTTCCCCAGCGAATGGACCGCGCGTTACTTCGAGGAAAAGAACAAGGACTACGACGTGTTCCCGCTGCCGCCGCCTGCCGTGAGGGAGTGAGGGCGTGAAGGCGTGTCGGTCTGGATGGGATCTTATTTGGATGCCGTCGCGATGATTGCTTCGGCCACGGTCTTGGTCCCCGCAGGCTTGTAGGCGTCGAAAGGTCCATCGGCGCTGCCGGCGGGCCACGTCGCGGGGTCGGCGTATTGGCCGTCGTCTTTGTATAGCTTTTGCAGGCGGGCGATTTCGGCTTTCAGCTCGGTGAATTTGGTGGCGATTTCGGGCTTTTTCGCGTCGGCTTCGGAATAGAGGAGATTGTGCTGCTCGGTCGGATCCTTGGTGAGGTCGAACATCTCGTAGGCGTCCTTTTTCCAGTAGTGGATGAGCTTGTGCGTGGCGGTGCGGACGCCGTAGTGCGCGGCGGTATTATGATGTCCGGGGTCGTGATAGTAGCGGTAGTAAAAGCTAGTGCGCCAGTCGGCGGGCGCTTCGCCGTGGAGCAGCGGGACGAGTGAGCGGCCTTGCATGGATGCGGGGATGGGCAGGCCGGCGAGGTCGAGAAAAGTGGGCGCGAGATCCATGTTCCCCACGAATTGCGCGGGGACGCTGCCGGCCTTGATGCCGGGGCCGCGCGCGAGGAGCGGGACCTTAAGGCCGGGCTCGTACATGAAGCGTTTGTCGTAGAGGCCGAGGTCGCCGAGATACCAGCCATTGTCGGAGGAGTAGAAGACGATGGTGTTTTTCGCGAGGCCGGTCTGTTCGAGGTAGTCGAGCACCGTGCCCACGCTGTCATCCACGCCCTGCACGCAGGCGAGGTAGTCGCGCATGTAGTGCTGGTATTTCCACTGCACGAGTTCCTTTCCGGTGAGGGGCTTGCCGTCCGCGGTGATTTCCATGGGCTTTTCATTCATCCATTTTTGCAGCGCGGGGCCTTTCAAATCGGCGGGCGGTGCGAGTTTCAAATCGCGGCGCGTGAGGTCGCGGGCGACGGTCTGTTCGTTCGCGGGCAGCGCGGCAGGGCGCGTGGCGTAGTCGTCCCACAGCGTGTCGGGCTCGGGGATGACTTTGTCTTTGAACATGGCGGCGTGACGCTCCGTGGGCTCCCATGCGCGGTGCGGCGCTTTCTGATGCAGCATGAGGAAGAACGGCTTGGCCTGCGGGCGCGTCTTCAGCCACTCGATGCCGAGGCCGGTGGTGATGTCGGTGCAGTGGCCCTCGATGGTGAGTTTGCGTCCGGCGACGAGGAAGGTGGGATTCCAATACACGCCCTGGCCCGGGAGAACGATCCAGCGGTCGAAGCCCGTCGGGTCGGAGCCGAGGTGCCACTTGCCGATCATGCCGGTGTGATAGCCGCCGGCTTGCAGATGCTTGGCGACGTTGTCGCGCGCGCCGTCGAAGCTATTGAAGACGGGCACGCCATTGAGGTGCGAGTACTGCCCGGTGAGCAGTGTGGCACGGCTCGGCGTGCAGATGGAATTGCTGACGAACGAATTCGCAAAGCGCGCGCCGTCTTTCGCGAGACGGTCGATGTTCGGCGTGGTGTTCACCTTCGAGCCGTACGCGGAGATGGCGTGCTGCGCGTGGTCGTCGGAGAAGATGAAGAGGATGTTCGGCCTGGCTCCAGAGGCGGGAGCATCCGCGGCGAGCCGGCTGGCCAGCGGTGCGAGGAGGAAGGTGAGGAGCAGGAGTTTCACGGTTTGCAGGGTGTTCATTGGATGGTGCGAATTCTGTGGAGAGGCGCTTTTACCGGCGGACGCTGATCCGCGGCTTTTCCCCTGCCGCCGCGACGATCGGGCAGTCGCAGCCCAGCGGTCCGTCCGCCGTGATCACGCTCCGCAGGTTGCGATGATGGATGTTCAAATGGATCCTCCCGCAAAAAATCGCCCGGAATTGAAAGTCTGATGGGTGCATCGTTCGGTTCTGTTGGCGCTTCATTTGCGCGAACCGAAGCACTCCTTCAATCCTGCAGCTTGATGGTGTTCCCTATCCCTACCTGTTTTTTTTGCGGGCTCGCCTGATGTGGGATGACATTTCAAGGAGCGAAACGTGCCAGCCTTGAAATCGGACGGAGGGAAAAGTCGTCAATGCGGACTTTTCGCAGTCGAGATACGAATTTTCCCTTCGCTGCCGCAGCGGTCAGTCCACCACAAGCGTGACTGCTGTGTCGCCTCGCAAGGCTTTCGAATAGGGACAGGTTCTGTGCGCCTCTTCCATGACACGTTGCGCGTAGGTGCTGTCGAAGCCGGGGAGCGTTGCATGGAGCTCCACAGCGAGCCGGTAGCCGCCTTGGTCCTCTTCGATGAGGCTGACCTTCGCCGTCACCACGGACTCAGTGGTCGGTGTGCCGAGCGTCTCGCTCGCATGGATCAATGCGCCATTGTAGCACGCGGCATACGCCGCAGCGAAAAGCAGCTCGGGATTGGGCCCGCGTTTCTCGATGCCTGGCTCCAATGGATTGCCCAGTGTGATATCGAGCAGGGCATCCGGTGTCTGAATGATGCCCGAACGTCCGCCTTTGGAAATCGCTTCCGCAGTAAATAAGGTAGTCATAAAATGAGAGATGCTGGCCTGCGTGCGGAGAGACTCCGGCGCAGGATGCCCGCAACTGCATGAGTATCGGGCCGGCCCGTTGATCCGGGCGTATCTCTTTTCATGCGGAAGCGGCAAATGCGTGCGGTTCGCGGCGAGGGCGCTCCGCGCCATTTGCACATCGCTGGAGATTCACACGCGCAAGTCTCCGCCGCCGCCGATTTTCATGCGTATGAAACACACCGCCCCTGTCATTCCTGTCCCTGCACAGGAGTGTCGTCGGATGACGCATTCATCGTTCATCTCCGCCTGTGCCACCGCTGCCTGGGAGTTTCGCCCTGTGATGTGACCACGCTCTTTCCATCCCCATCCCTCCTCATTGCCTCGGCGGGACATTCCGACGATCGGGTGATGATCTTTTTCACCCAGATCACGCTGCTCATCGTGGCCGGGCGGCTGCTCGGCGAACTGATGCAACGCCTCGGCCAGCCTGCCGTGATCGGCCAGTTGCTCGCCGGAATCATCCTGGGCCCGAGCGTCTTTGGCGCGCTGTGGCCGGCGGCGCAGCATATGATTTTCCCGGTCGCATCCGCCGACCGGCAAATGCTCGGCGCGGTCTCCGAACTGGGCGTGCTCATGCTGCTGCTGCTCACCGGCATGGAGACGGATCTCGCGCTCGTGAAGCGCGTGCGTCGCGCGGCCGCACTGACTTCCCTCGCCGGCATCGTCATACCCTTTCTCTGTGGCTACGCGTTCGGCGAGTTGCTGCCTGCGAGCCTGCTGCCCGATCCCGGCCGCCGCGTGCTCACATCGCTTTTTCTCGCCACAGCGCTGTCCATTTCCTCCGTAAAAATCGTCGCTGCGGTTCTTCGCGAGGTGGACTTTCTCCGGAGGAATCTTGGTCAGGTGATTCTCGCCGCAGCGATTCTCGATGACACGATCGGATGGACGATTCTCGCCTTCATCGGCGGGCTGGCGGCGGAGGGGAAAATCGTCATGGGTCCGCTGCTCATCAGTGTGTCTGGCACCATCGGATTTCTCGTCTTCTGCCTCACCATCGGACGCCGATGGGTCGCGCGGATCATCCGCTGGACGAACGATCACTTCATCATCGAGATGCCGGTCATCAGCGTGATCCTCGTCATCATGATCCTGCTCGCGCTGGTGACGAATTTCATCGGCGTGCACACCGTGCTCGGCGCATTTGTGGCCGGCATCATGATCGGCCAGTCGCCGATCCTGACGCAGCACATCGAGGAGCAATTGCGCGGGCTGATCGTCGCCCTGTTCATGCCCGTCTTCTTCGGTGTCGCCGGGCTCTCGATCGATCTCCGCGTGCTCGGCGACCCGCATCTGCTCGGGCTCGCGTTTCTGTTCATCGGCATCGCGAGCGTCGGCAAGCTCGGCGGCTGCTACGTCGGAAGCCGCCTCGCCCGCATGAATCACCCGGAGGCGCTCGCGGTCGGATTCGCGATGAATGCGCGCGGTTCCACCGAAGTCATCCTCGCCACCATCGGGCTCACGATGGGCCTCCTGAACCAGACCCTCTTCACCATCATCGTCCTGATGGCGGTGGTCACGACGCTCATCATGCCACCGCTCCTTCGCTGGGCGCTCGCGAGTGTGCCCATGCGTGAGGAGGAAAAGGTGCGCATCGAGACCGAGGCCGCGGAAGAAAACGATCTGCTTCCAAAGGTGAAGCGCGTCCTCGTCGCGCTCGACGAGAGTGCCCATGGCGAACAGGCCTCGATGCTCGCGGGCTGGCTCCTCGGCGCGCGGCGTCTCACCGCGACGGTCCTCGATGTGAGCGGCGGCACCGGCACGAATGGAGGCCCATCGGATTCATCCCGCCGCGTGATCGAGGCAGCGGAGACGGCCGCGCGCACCGTGGGCAAAGAAATCATGCCGCGCGACTCGGACGGTTCCGCGGTGAGCGTGGCGAAAGCCGAACAAACCGCGGTCACGGAGCTCATCACCATTCTCCCGTGGAAAGCGCCACCCGACGGAGCGGAGGATGGCGTCGCGGATGCGATTCTCGCAGAGGTGAAGAATGGATACGATCTCCTTTTCCTGAGCCTCCCCGTCGCGGTGAAAAATGGGGCCACGAAATTTCCGCCGAGTTTTGAGAAAATTATCCGCGGGTTCACCGGCCCGGTCGCTGTCCTGATAAACCCCACAGGTCGCAACCATGCACCGGCCACATCGCCCGGAAAGATCCTGGTCCCGATGACGGGGACGGATTACTCGCGGTTCGGTGCAGAGGTGGCGGTCGCGATTGCGAAAGGTTGCGGCGGCACCATCACCGCCCTCCACATCGCCGCTCCACCGACCGAAAACGACCTGCTACGGCGCCCGCGGCAACTCCATCGCCCCGGCCGCGCGCTGCTCGCAGAGATCGTCTTGCTCGGACAGCGGGAAGGCGTTCGCGTCCTCACCAAATCGCTGATCCGATCCGCGAAGGACGAGGCGATATTGCATCAGGCCACCTCGGGCAGGCATCAGCTCATCGTCATGGGGACAAAGGTGCGTTCCGGCGAAGAACTGCACTTTGGGAAGAGTGCCGAAACGCTCATCGCCAATGCGCAATGCCCCGTGCTCCTTCTGAAATCGTGATAGCCATCGCGACTGCGCGGGAACGATGGGGAAGAAGGCCGGCTGCAAAATCCGGTCACCGCCGAGGTTCCCGCTTGCGGTATTCGCTCGGCGGAATGCCGAAGGTTTTTCGGAACTGGCGGGTGAAGTAGTTGCTGTCGTTGAAGCCGGCCTTGAAGGCCGCGGAGGTCACGTCTTCCTCGGCGTTGCGCAGGAGTGTGGCGGCACGGTTGAGGCGGAGCTTGATGAGGTAGGCGATCGGCGAAGCACCCGTCGCCGCTTGGAAGGCGCGGATGAAGCTGCGCTTCGACATGTGTGCGATGGCGGCGAGTTCATCGAGATGGATCGGCTGGTCGAATTTGACTTCCAGATGACTCATCGCATCGGCGATTCGCAGCAGCGCGCGCGAGTCGGGATTCCGCGACTGGCTGTAGCAGCGCGAAAGAAATCCGATGATGTGCATGAAGGTCGCGGTGGCGAAAAATCCGAATCCCGGCGCGCGTGATTCGAGTTCCTTTTCGAGCAGTTCGACGTGGCCGGTCACCACTCCGAGTTCCTTCGGCGCGAGGTGCAGGCGGCTTTTGAAATCGTGGCGCTTCCGCCATGCAGGCTCGAGCGTGAAGAGCGCATGGTAGCCTGAGAGCGTCGGCAAATCCGCGAGGTCCATGCGCAGTTTTGCCGGGTCGAAGAGGATGTTGATCAGCTTCAACTTTTCGAGGTCGCGATATTCATGCGTCCGCTTCCCGCCGATCACGAACACGTCTCCTGCCGCCAGCGGCCACGATTCGCCGCCCGTGACGTGCAGTCCGTGGCCGCCGGTGATGATGACCAGTTCGGAGAATTCGTGCGTGTGCGGGCCGAAAGGTTCCTGTGGTTCGCGTCGGAGCACCACGATGGGGAACCCGTCGGCGGGAAACCAATCGTGCTTCTTGAGAGTCGGAATGGTCGGTTTTTTACGCGGCACAGGGTGTGGCGAGATAGTGCTAATCTTCGGCCAGATTGTGAAGGCTGCGCGCATTTGGGTCTATTACCTTTGCAGAAAATCCCGTAACCCTCTGCCGCCCCCAGCGCCCCGCACGACCATGCCGAAGAACACCCGACGCATCCAAAGCACCTTCACCCTCGCCCGCGAGCGCTATGCCGAATTGGGCGTGAACGTGGAGCGCGCGCTCGAACAGCTCCGCACGATCCCCGTCTCGCTGCACTGCTGGCAGGGCGACGATGTCGGCGGGTTTGAAAATCTCGGCAACGCGCTTAGCGGCGGGATCGCCGTCACCGGAAACTATCCCGGCAAGGCGCGCACGCCGGATGAACTGCGCGCGGATCTCGATCAGGCGCTCGCGCTCATCCCCGGCCAGCACCGCCTGAATCTGCACGCTTTCTACGGCGAGTTCGGTGGCAAAAAGGTGGACCGCGATGAGATCGAGCCCGCGCATTTCAAGAACTGGATCGCATGGGCAAAGAAGAACGGTCTCGGTCTCGATTTCAACCCGACCTGCTTCGCGCATCCGAAGTCCGCCGACGGATTCACGCTCTCGCATCGCGACAAGGGCATCCGCAAATTCTGGATCGAGCACTGCCGTCGCTCGCGCGAGATCGGCGCCGCGATGGGCAAGGCACTCGGCACGCCGTGTGTCACGAATGTGTGGGTGCCCGATGGCTTCAAGGACACGCCCGCCGACCGCCAGGCCCCTCGCGAACGTCTCGCTTCCTCACTCGACGAAGTTTTCAAAAAGCCGCTGCCCGCGAAGCACAATCTCGACGCGGTGGAGCCAAAGCTCTTCGGAATCGGCGCGGAAAGCTGCACCGTCGGCTCGCATGAATTCTACCTCGGCTACGCCATCACGCGCCGCAAGCTGCTCTGTCTCGACGCCGGTCATTTTCATCCCACCGAAACCATCGCCGACAAAATCTCCAGCGTGCTGCTTTACTTGCCGGAGATTTTGCTGCACGTCAGCCGCGGCGTGCGCTGGGACAGCGACCATGTCGTCACGTTCAACGACGACCTCCAGGCCATCGCGCGCGAAATCATCGCCACCGGCAATGCCGACCGTGTCCACATCGGCCTCGACTACTTCGATGCAAGCATCAACCGCATCGCCGCATGGGTCATCGGTACGCGCAACCTTCTCCGCGCGCTCATCGTTGCGCTGCTCGAACCCCCCGCCATCCGCACCGCCGAACTCGCCGGCGACAACACCGCCCGCCTCGCGCTCCAGGAAGAAGCCCGCGCGCTGCCCTTCGGCGCAGTGTGGGATTTTTACTGCGAGAGCAAAGGTGTGCCTGTCGGTGAAGCTTGGCTCGCAGAGGTGAAACGTCACGAGCGCGCTGTGCTCTCAAAGCGCGTCTGAATTGCAAAGCATGGCGTCCTCGCTCCTCCAACTCACGTCAGTCACGAAGTCCTTCGGCGCCGTGCGTGCGCTGAAGGGTGTGTCGTTTGACCTGCGCGAGGGCGAGGTGCATGCGCTGCTTGGCGAGAATGGCGCGGGGAAATCTACGCTCATCAAAGTCATCACCGGCGCGCACCAGCCCGATGGCGGCACCATCGCCATCCGCGGCGAGCGCGTCGCGCAGCTCACGCCTTCGGCGGCGCACAAGCTCGGCATCGCGTGCATCTACCAGCAGCCCGCGCTCTTTCCCGACCTCACCGTCGCGGAAAATATCGGGCTGCGCTTGGAGAAGACGCGTTCGTTTGCGCGCGTCGATTGGTCCGCGCGCCGCACTCGCGCTGCGGAACTCCTCCGGCGCATCGGCGCGGAGATTTCGCCCGATGCGGAGGTGCGTTCGCTCTCGATGCCCGAGCAGCAGCTCGTGGAAATCGCCTGCGCGCTCGGTTCCGGTGCGCGCATCGTGATCATGGACGAGCCGACCGCTTCGCTCACGCAGAAGGAGCAGCATCTCCTTTTCGCCGTCGTGCGCGATCTGCGCGCAAGCGGTGTCGGCGTCATCTACATCTCGCACCGGCTGGAGGAAATCTTCGCGCTCGCAGATCGCGTGACGGTGCTGCGCGACGGCGAGAGCGTGGGAACGCGCGAAGTCAGCGGCAGCCGCATTGGATTCGCGAATTCTGCGAAATCAGAAATCAGAAATCAGAAATCAGAAATTTCGCCGCCCGATCTGACTGAGAGCGAACTCATCAAGCTCATGGTCGGTCGCGAAGTCTCATCCATCTTCCCGCCCGCCGAGAGCGAGCCGGGCGAGGTCGTGCTCTCGCTCAGGAATCTCGGCTGCACCGCCAGCGGCGTGAGGAACATCACGCTCGACGTGCGCGCAGGCGAAATCGTCGGCCTCGCCGGACTCGTCGGCGCGGGCCGCACGGAACTCGCGCGCGTGCTCTTCGGCCTCACGCCTGCCGACTCTGGCGAAATCATCCTCAACGGCCAGCGCGTTACGATCGCTTCGCCACAGGAAGCGGTCGCGCACGGCATCGCGTACGTGCCCGAGGATCGCCGACGCCACGGCGTGATTTTGGAAATGCCGATTGCGCACAACATGACGATGGCGATTCACGACCGGCTCTTTCCCGGCACATGGCTCCGCTTCGGTGCCGAGCGCACACTCGCGCTCGAATACATTCGCGACCTCGGCGTGAAAGCGTATGGGTCGGACGCGCCCGGCGGTTCGCTCTCTGGCGGCAATCAGCAAAAAGTCTCCCTCGCGCGCTGGCTCGCGACGAAGCCGAAGCTGCTCATCCTCGACGAGCCGACGCAGGGCGTGGACGTCGGCGCGAAGAGCGAAATTCACAAAATCATCCGCCGTCTCGCGAAGGACGGCCTCGCGGTGCTGATGATCTCCAGCGACCTCCCCGAGGTGCTCGGCATGAGCGATCGTATCGCCGTCCTGCGCGGCGGAACCGTCACCGCGATGCTGCCCGGCAAGAGCGACGCGCACACCGTGATGATGGCGGCGCTCGGACAGACGGAGAAAGGAGCCGCCGCGTGAAACGCTACTTCCGCGAACTTTCCGTCGCCGCGGCGCTGGGCGTGATGCTCCTGTTGCTCGCCATCTTCGCGCCGAATTTCTTCCAGCCGCAGCCGCTGCTCTCGCGCCTGACCGCCGCCGCACCAAAGCTCGTGCTCGCCTGCGGCGTGGCGCTCGTGATCATCGCGCGGCAGATCGATATTTCCATCGGCTCGCTCTTCACCGTCTGCGGGACGTGCGCTGGCCTCGTCGCTGCGTCCGGGCTCCCGTGGCCCGTGGCCATGCTCGCGGCAATCGTCGTGGGCGCGCTGGGCGGCGCACTGAATGGCGTGCTCGTGGCCGGACTGCGATTGCCGAGCATCGTCGTGACGCTCGCCACGATGGTCACGATGCGCGAGGCGCTGCGGCTCAAGCAGCAGGGCGTGTTCATCAATCTCCCCGACGGCGCGCAATGGTTCGGCCTGCCGATGAGCACGGGGCAATTCACCGTCTGCGGCATCGCGTTCGGTCTCCTCGTGCTGATGGCGTTCGCGATGAAGCACCTTTCCGCCGGCCGATTCGTCTATGCCGTCGGCTCGGACGCGGAGGCCGCGCGGCTCGCTGGCATCCGTCCGCAGCTCACGACGTTTCTCGTCTTCGTTTTCATGGGCGCGCTCACCGGACTCGCCGCCGTTCTGAACATGGTGCAATCCCCGCAAGTGGACCCGAACAGCGGACGCGGCCTCGAACTCGAAGCCATCGCCGCCGCAGTCGTCGGTGGCGTCGCGGTGAGCGGCGGGCGGGGCCGGCTTTGGGGTGTGCTCGCAGGCCTTTTGCTGCTCGTGTGCATCGGCCCGGCGCTCACTTACGTCGGCGTGAAGCCATATTGGGAGAAGGCGATCCAAGGCGCGATCATCCTGCTCGCCGTGGTGGCCGATGGACTTCGCAGCAAGAACCAAAACCGCTAATCTGCGCTTATCTACGCTAATGAAAAACCAAGCACACCCTCCGACGCGAGCGACACTCGATCCCTCGGGCCAAAGATTAGCACCGATTAGCGCCGATTAGCGGTTCACTATATCACAACCATGAAAGCAGAAATCTACAAAGACGAAGGTTACAAGCTGATGGGTGCAGTGTTTGAAGTGTACAACGAGCAGGGCTATGGAATGGCCGAGGAGATTTACCAAGAGAGCCTGGAACTTGAGTTGGAGATTCGGGCCATCCCGTTTCGAGCAAAGCAGGAATTGGCTTGTTTCTACAAGGGCCGCGAGCTGAAGCGGCGGTACGTGCCCGACTTGTTTGTTTTCAAATGCTTGGTCGTTGAGCTGAAGGCGGTCAGCCAGCTTCTCCCGGAACACGAAGCGCAGCTCTTTAACTACATGCGAATCACGAAGCAGCCCGTCGGCTATTTGATCAACTTCGGCCACAAGGACACGCTCGAATGGAAGCGTTTTATTCTCTCGGAACTCATTCCGAAAAATAATTAGCGTCGATTAGCGCAGATTAGCGGTTCCCAATGTCCTCTAAATCACAATCCAGCGGCCCTAAAGCGCTCCTGCTCCGTCACGAGACGATCCTCGTGCTGCTGCTGATCGCGGAAGTGATCTACTTCAGCGCCTTCGGACGCCGCTTCGGCACAGCAGACAATGTGACGAACATCGTGCGCCACTCCGTCGAGATCGGACTGCTCGCGCTCGTGATGACGCCAATCATCCTCACAGGCGGCATCGATCTTTCGGTCGGCTCGATCCTCGGATTGTGCGCGGTCCTCTTTGGGAAATTGTGGCGCGACGCGGGTCTCGATCCTTGGCTCGCGGGCGTTTGCACGGTCGGCATCGGTGGGCTTTGCGGCGGGTTCAATGCGCTGCTCATCACGCGGCTCGGCTTGCCGCCGCTCATCGTCACGCTCGGGACGTTTTCGCTTTTCCGCGGTCTCGCCGAGGCGATCACGCAGGGCGTGGATGCGTTCACGAATTTTCCGCAGTCGTTCCTTTTCCTCGGCACCGGGCAGTTGGGGGGGCTGCCGACGCAGGCGTGGATTCTCATCGCGGCGGCGTGTGGCGTGTGGCTGCTCGTGCATCGCACGACGTTCGGGCGATCGTTCCGCGCGATTGGTTTTGCGCCCGAGGGCGCGCGCTATGCGGGACTGCCGGTGCAGCGACGGCTCGCGACGGCTTATGTTCTCGCGGGAGTGATCGCGGCGGTTGCGGCGCTCACTTACACCGCGCGTTTCGGCACGGCGAAGGCGGACGCAGGCACGGGCTACGAACTGTTTGCCATCACCGCGGTCGTGCTCGGCGGCACGAGCATCTTCGGCGGCGTCGGCTCGGTGCATGGAACGCTGCTCGGTGTCGCGGCGGTGGCAGTCCTGAGCAACGGCCTCACGCGTGTGCCCGCCGTGATGAACATCGCGAGCGAACTCTCCGGCATGCTCACCGGCGCGTTGCTCTTGCTCGCGCTCGCCAGTGGGCTGTTGCCCAAACTACTCGCCGCCTGGCGCGCGCGGCGGCAGCTTTCCTCCAAATCCAACCAACCCCAACTCCCATGAAAAACCTGCTCTCACTCCTCACCCTCATCGCGCTGACCTTGCTCGGCGGCTGCGACAAATCCGCGTCCACGGGCGGCTCAGACTCCGGCGCGAGCAAGAAAGTCGCCATCGCGCTGATGCCCAAGTCGAAGGGCAACGCCTACTTTGTCTCCTGCAAGGAAGGCGCGGAAGCCGCAGCGAAGGAACTCGGCGCGGAACTCATCTTCGACGGCCCGACGACGCCCGATCCCGCGAAGCAAAACGAAATCATCGAGAACTGGATCACGCTCGGCGTCGATGTGATCGCGGTCGCTTGCGAGAACAAGGAGGGCATCTCCACCGCGCTCCGCAAGGCGCAGCAAAAGGGCATCAAGGTCGTCACGTATGATTCCGATGCGATGACGGATGCGCGTTCGTTCTTCGTGAACCAGGCCACGCCCGAGGGCATCGGCTACGGGCTCATGGACGAAGCCGCGCGGCTGTGCGGCGAGGACGGCGAGTTTGCGATCATCACCGCGAGCCTCACGGCGGCGAACATGAACGAATGGCAGAAGCACATCGAAGCGCGCCGCGCGTCGAAATATCCGAAGATGAAAATGGTCGCGTTGCGTCCGTGCGACGACCTGAAGGACAAGGCGCAGGCCGAGGCCACCACGCTCCTCAGCGCGCATCCGGAGTTGAAACTCATCATGGCCATCTGCTCGCCCGCCGTCCCCGGGGCCGCGGAAGCCGTGAAGCAGGCTGGCAAAGTCGGTGCCGTCAAAGTGATCGGCCTCGGCCTCCCGAGCGAAAACAAGAAGTATGTGAAGGAAGGCGTGACGCAGAGCGTAATCCTCTGGAAGACCACCGACCTCGGCGCGCTCACCATACGCGCCGCGCACGCGCTCGCGACCGGCAAACTCAAGGCGGGCGACAAGACCTTCAAGGCCGGAGCGCTCGGCGAATTCGAAATCCAGGGCGACAACATCCTGCTCGGAAAGCCGTTCGTCTTTAACAAGGACAACATCGACGGCTTCAATTTTTGATTCGCCTTCGGGATCGAACGGAACACGCGGATAAAAATGAAAACACTCGCAGGACTGGCAGCTTTCGTCCTTTCGTCTGCCCTGCTCATGGGAGCCGGGGCTGATGAAGGCGCACTAAAACCACTCGCGCTTCGCACGGAATACCTCGCGAGTCCCGAGGGCGTGGAGACGCTGCAGCCGCGCTTGCAATGGCGCGTCGAGTCCGCAATGCGCGGGCAGAAACAGACGGCGTATCGCATTGTCGTCGCGAGCAGTCCCGATGTGCTCGCACGCGACGAAGGCGATCTGTGGGACAGCGGAAAAGTCGTCGGCGATGCGACGACTCAAATCGCATACGCGGGCAAGCCGCTCGGCTCGGGGCAGCAGTGTTTTTGGAAAGTGCAGACTTGGGACAAGGACGGAGCCGCCTCTGCGTGGAGCGCACCGGCCCAGTGGAGCATGGGGTTGCTGAAGCCGGAGGATTGGAAGGCGCAGTGGATTTCTTTCAAGGACGAGTCGCCGCTGCACACTGCGCGTCAGAAGCTGCATCTGCCACCCGCGCGGAACTACCGCAAGGAATTCGAAGCGGTGCGCGAAGTGAAACGCGCGACGCTGTACTTCTCCGCGCTCGGCATCGCGGAGATGCAGATCAATGGACGCAGAGTCGGAGATGCGTGGTTTGAGAGCGGCTGGGCGGACTACGCGAAGCGCGCCTACTACCGCACGCACGATGTGACGTCGCTCATGAAGCAGGGGCGCAACACGGTCGGTGCGATTGTCGCCGATGGCTGGTATGCCGGCTACGTCGGTTACGGGATGCTGGTCGGTTACGGGCCGGGCAAGACGGGGCGCAACATCTACGGCAAGACCCCTGCGCTGCTCGCGCAGATCGCGATCGAATACACCGACGGCTCGCGGGAAGTGATCGGCACGGACACGACTTGGCGGACGACGGGCGACGGACCGATTCGCGAGGCCGACATGCTGATGGGTGAAAACTACGACGCGCGCAAAACTGACGAAGCAGCATGGAAATGGGACGCTGCAGTCCTCGCTGAGGCGAATGGCAGCACGAAGGCGAAGTTCTTCGAGTCGGGCAGCGAACATGAGATCGAACTCGGCTTCCAAAAGCCGCCGAAGCTCGCCGCTTACACTGCGCCGCCGATTCGAATCGTCGAAGAGCTGCCGGCGAAACGCATCACCGAACCGAAGCCGGGCACTTACATTTTCGACCTCGGGCAAAACATCGCCGGGGTGATCCGGCTGAAGGTGAAAGGCGCGACGGGGACCGTGGTGCAAATCCGGCACGGCGAGATGCTGCACAAAGACGGACGTCTGATGACGGAGAATCTGCGCAAAGCACGCGCGACGGATTTTTACACGCTGCGCGGTGATTCCTCGGGCGAGACGTGGCAGCCGCAGTTCACGTATCACGGATTCCAATTCGTCGAACTGACCGGCCTCGCGGAAAAGCCCGCGCTCGATGCCGTGACCGGGCTCGTGCTGAGCAACGACACTCCCGCCGCGGGTGAGTTTGCGTGCAGCGATCCGGTGATGACGCAATTTTGGAAAAACACTGTGCGCACCCAGCGGGCGAATTTCATCGAGCTGCCGACCGACTGCCCACAGCGCGACGAGCGACTCGGCTGGATGGGCGACGCGCAAATCTACGTGCGCACCGCGAGCTACAATGCGGATGTTTCCGCGTTCTTTACGAAGTGGCTCGACGATCTCGAGGAAGCGCAGCGCGACTCCGGCGCGTATCCCGACTACGCGCCGTATCCCTTTTCCCACGGCAAGCCCGGCGCGACGCACGGCACGGCGTGGACCGATGCGGGCGTGATCGTGCCCTACACGATGTGGAAAGTGTATGGCGACACGCGGCTGCTCGAGCGGCATTGGGCGTCGATGACGCGGTTCATGGATTGGCGGCGGAAGGCTGATCCAGAGTTGAAAGGCGTGAGCATCGGCAACACCTGGGGCGACTGGCTGAACGTGAACGAGGCGACGCCCATCGAGTATGTCGATCTCTGCTACCACTTCATCTCCGCGCACCACATGGCGGAACTGGCGCGTGCCCTGAAAAAAGAGTCCGCCGCTTTGGAATACTCCGCGCGTTGCGGATCGCTCGCGAAGAGCTTCGCGCGACAATTCGTCAAAGCGGGCGGTTCACTCTCGGTGGAGACCCAAAGCGCAGCGGTGCTCGCGATTTCCTCCGGCATCCTCGATTTGCTGCAAGTGCAGGAGCAGCGGCCATTCGTCAAACCTGTCGCGCAGAACCTCGTGGATCGCATCGCGAAGAACGACACGCGGATGGCGACCGGCTTTCTCGGGACAAAACCGCTGCTGCTCGCGCTGACCGCGAACGGCCAGAACGACCTCGCACTTCGTCTTTTCCAGAGCCGCAAGTTTCCGTCCTGGGGCTACGAGGTGGAGCAGGGCGCGACGAGCGTGTGGGAACGTTGGGACAGTTTCACGAAAGAGCACGGCTTCGACGGCGCAAACGGCAAGAACAACGCGGCGATGAATTCGTTCAGCCACTACTCGTTCGGCTCGGTGATGCAGTGGGGCTTCCAGACACTCGCGGGCATCGACACCGATGGCGCCGGCTATCAGCGCATCATCATCCGGCCAAACCCGCCGTCGCCCGGCGCGACCGGCGAGCCGAAGCCGATTGACTGGGTGAAGGCGCACTATGATTCCATCCACGGGCGCATTGTCAGCGAGTGGCGCGCGAATGGCGCGAGCTTCGAGCTGCATACTACCATTCCCACGAACACGACGGCGACCGTCTTTCTCCCTGCCGAAGATGCGACTTCAGTGACCGAAAGCGGTAGGCCGCTCGCGGATGCACCCGGCGTGAAGCTATTGCGCAGTGAGCCCGGTTGCGTTGTGCTTGAAGTGGAATCGGGCACCTACCATTTCCAATCGAAACGCTGAAGCCGGCGCTCCTCCGCGATGAACACAACCCGATTTCCATCCCACTCCCTCCATTCCTCCTTGGGCGGATTGCGACACGGTGGCAGTGAGCTGTTACACTTCCTTCCGTCCTCCCTAATGATGCGCTGTATCGTAGTCCTCATTCGTCTCGCTCTGCGCGCCAAGTTCTTCTTCCCGATGGTGATTGGGATACTTTCCATCCCCACGGCGAACGCGGTGCAAGTGGTGGCGGGCACTTCCGGGAATTGGTCGAGCACAGCGACGTGGATCGGCGGCGTGCTTCCCGGAGTGGAAGACACGGTCAAGATTCCCACTGGACTCACGGTGACGCTGAATGCGGATGTCGAATGTGGTGGCATCGTCGTGGAAGGAAAGCTGACGGTGGAGCGCGCGAATCGGACGTTGTTGTGCGATTACTTGTTGGTGCAGACGACGGGGGCGGTGTTTGAGGTGGGGACGAATGCGAGCCGCTTTACCCAGAACTTCACGCTGACGCTGAAAGGTCTCTCCACGGAGAGTCCCCTGGCATCGATGGGCGCGAAGCTACTAGGAGCGCACAACGGCGGCACGCTGGATATTCATGCGCGGGATCGTGTGGAGTGGACGCACCTGGGAGTGAATGCGGCAGCGGGCGCGACTTCGCTCACGTTGGCCGAGGCGGTGGATTGGGCGGTGGGGGACTCGATCATGGTCACGTCGAGCCGACAGAGCTGGAGTGAGGCGGAGACGCGGACGATCACGGCGGTGAGTGCGGATATGAAGACGGTGTCGTTCAACACGGGGCTGAGCTATCTGCACAATGGCAGCACTATCACGAAGACGCGCAGCACGGATAACAAATCATGGACCGTGGATATGCGTGCGGAAGTTGCCTTGCTCAGTCGCAATGTGAAGATTCAGGGTGATGCGGTTTCGGAGACCGCGGGATTTGGCGGGCACATCATGGTGATGAATGGCGGCACGACCTGTTGCGTGACCAATGGCCGGGCGTTCATCGAGGGCGTGGAGCTTTATCGGATGGGGCAAAAGAGCGCGCTCGGGCGTTACCCGATGCACTGGCATATGGTGGCCGAGGGCGGAGCGGGACAGTATTTCCGGGATAGCGTGGTGCGGCATTCCTTCAATCGCGCGATCACCATTCACGGCACCGAGTCCACCTTGGTGGAAAACAACTTCTGCTATGATCACCTCGGCCATGGCATCTTCCTCGAAGACGGCTCGGAACGCTTCAATGTCATCCGCAAGAATGTCGTGCTCGCCACCACGCGTCCCGCTGTGGGCGAAGAGATCCTCGATACGGACAATAACTTCATCACCGTGCAAAATCGCTCCCCCGCGAGCTTCTGGATCACCAATCCCAACAACACCATCACCGACAACGTCGCAGCCGGCACGCACGGTACGGGCTATTGGTTCGCCTTTCCGCAGAAGCCGCTGAACGCATCCTTGACGCATCCGCGCTTCGCCGGACTCGAGCCTTACAAGCAGCCACTCGGCGCCTTTGATCGCAACACCGCACATAGCTGCGCCAGCGGGCTCGACATCAACGATCAACTCTCCGCGAGCGACACACTGGTCATCAATGGCGAATGGGCAAACAACGGGCCGTTTTCCTTCAACGACTGCACTTGGT
>JAYWEO010000424.1:0-13653 GCA_043779225.1 Prosthecobacter sp. | reverse complement strand
AAATTTTCCGCGATGCGGCGGAGGCGCTCATTTTCACCGGCGATGAGATCGAGGTATTCGCGGAGCTGCAGCTCGTTGCGGTAGCGGCCTTCGCGCAGCGTGTCCACGAGCATGCGCATGGAAGCGAGCGGTGTGCGCAGTTCGTGCGCGACGATGGCGACGGAGGTGTTCTTCAGTTCCTGCAACGTGATCTGCCGGCTCACGGCCATCGCCGCGGTCCCGGCGATGGCGAGCACGAGCAGCGTCACGAGCACACCCGTGCCGATGTAGATGCGCTGCTGGCCGGACACGGCTTCGTCAATCACCTCGGGCTTTGCCAGGAAGAGCTGCACCAATCCCTCCAGCCCGGCGGGCGCGCGTTCCTGTGCGAGAAGCTGTCCCTTTTGCGACTCCTCACCGGCGAGCAGGCGGCCCGTGCCATCCACGATCCGGATGGCCACGGCGGGCTCTGCGAATTCGCGGATGTGCGCGTGCAGCCGTGCCGCGCGCTCGGCGGGTGTGCCCTCGGCCTGCGGCGCGGATCGCAGTGCGCTGGCGAGCAATTCGGTGTGGAACTGCTGCGTGTGCTCGATGGCTTCCACGCGGTCGCCCTTCAGCGCGTCGGACATGAAGCGCGCCATGAGCGCGATGGGGATGAGCGGCACGAGCACGAGCAGGAGCAGCAGCGCGCGGAGCTGCTTGGGTCTGATCTCATGCGCGGTCATCGGGGGAGTGTCTTATCCTGCCGGTCGCATGAATGCCAGCGTACTTCGGGCGGCGTTGGTGTCCCAATGTTAAGCACGGAGGACACGGAGGGCGCGGAGTTCCAAGAACCTGCCTCTGTGTCCTCCGTGCTCTCCGTGGTTCATCCGCATGATGTGCTGAAACAGGGCACTGCCCGGAAGGCGGTTCATTTTGCAAAAAAAAGCAGGCTCCCGTTTCCAGGAGCCTGCTGTGATTTGCAGACGTTGCCCACATGACCCAGCCTGCACGGGCGGCAGGGGACATGGAGCAGGTCAGTTATTCTGGAAGGAGGATTTTCGCTTCCGTGCCGAGCCAGTCTTCGGTGCCCACGAAGATGTTCGAACGTCCGTCGAGCGGCTGTTTCACGAATGTCTTCTTCGGATCGGTGGTATCCATTTCTTTTCCGCTGACCGGCCGGGCGCTTCCGTCACAGAAGCCGATGACCGCGTCCGTTCCGCCCCAGACTCCACCCTTCGCAGTCGTCGTGGATACGTAAACGAGACCCTCAGCACCCGTGCCCTTCGTCGCCGTGGCGATCAGGGGCCAGCGGGCATCGCTCGTGTCGGCCAGGCCCAGGACGTAGAGCCAGTCGTTCTGACCTTTCAGGATCTTGTTTGCATCGGTGATGCCATTGTCCGTCGCTGGTGCCGCGCAATAGGCGGAAGCCTTGTTTCCAAAGATTTTTTTACTGGTCGTGTACTTCGGCATCAGGTTCTCAAATGCCTTGTTGGAAAACTCGCCCTCCTTGAGCGCCGTGCCTACAGTGCCGCCAACGGATGCGGTCGTATTTGGGAAGATGCCGTCGTTATCCCCGGAATACATGCGCAGCGCGAGGTTCACCTGTTTGCAGTTGCTGAGCGAGTCGGTGATGCGGCCCTTTTTCTGGGCCGAGGAGAAGACCGGCAGTGCGAAGCCGGCGAGGATGGCGATGATGGAGATGACGACGAGCAGCTCGATGAGCGTGAAGCCCTGGGTGCGCGAGTCTTTCCGCAGATTGCGTAGATTTGGAATTTTCATGGGAGTATGGGTCTTGAGGTTTGGTGCCGATGCCCGCGGGATTGCGTTCATCTGCAAGGAGAGTGGAGCGCATTCATGTTACCGAAATGTTACCGCCGCGTTCGTTGTTGATGATTTGTCCGTTATCCAAAACTCCCCCGAACGCGCGCCCGCCGCAGACTTTTTCTTGCCCAGACTGCCCGCAATGCCGAACATCCCGCACGGATGGAACGCCCTTGCGCGACGCAACTCACCTCGGAAATGACCCAGCAGGAGCTAGACGCTCTTCGGAGCATCGTGGGCTCACGCAAGCGGCCCGGCCGGCATCTCGAGATCGGCACCGCGGCAGGCGGCACCCTTTGCGAGATGATGCTCGCGGCGACACACCAGCCGGGGTTCGTGGTCATCGACACGATGAACTGTTTCGCGAACCAGCGGCAGATCGTGGAGCAGAACCTCGCGTCGCATGGACTGCAGACCGGCCAGGTGGAATTCCGCGAGATGCGGAGCTGGGACGCCTTCCATCGCTCGCGCCAGACGCTGGAGGCATTCGATTTCGTGCTCATCAATGGCATGCACAAATTCCGCTACGTGATGCAGGATCTGCACTGGGCGGCGCTGCTGAATCCCAACGGCATCCTCGCGCTGCACGACTACACGCCCCGTCTGCGCTCCGTGAAGTGGGCGGCGGACTATTTCCTCGCGAACAACCGCAACTACCACCGCCTGGAGCTCGCCGGATCGCTGCTTCTCATGGAAAAGACCGCGCCCGACGGCCCGCGCGGCCCGAACCTCCTGCCGGACTCCGTGGCCTCCTTCATGCACCCGCTCTTCCAGTTTGAGAACAGCGTGCGCAAACGGCTCGGAATGCGGACAACGGCCTGAGAAAGGGTGCCGGGAGGGGTGTCGGAACGGGGTTTCGACTCCGCGGTTTTCAGTCGTGCGCCTCGGGAAATTCTCATTTCTGATTGACGAAAATGATTTACAAGCTCTCATCTTTGCGAAACTCTCATTTTTGAGAGAAACGTAGTTTCAGCCCAACCAATCACTCATCATGGCAAAGATTCTCATTGTGGACGACGAACCCAATATCGTCGAGCTCGTCGTCACCGCCTGCAAGGAGATCGGGCACGAGACGTTTCCCTTCACAAACAGCACGAAGGCGCTCGAACAGCTCGAAAGCATTTCGCCGCAGCTCGTCATCAGCGACATCAAGATGGGCAAGGTGGACGGCTTTGAAATCCTGCGCCAGGTGAAGTCCGCGCTGGGAAGCTGCGAGGTGATCCTGATGACCGGCCAGGGGAACGAGGAGATCGCGGAAAAGGCCATCGCGGAAGGCGCGCGATATTACATCCGCAAGCCGTTCAAGATTTCCGAGATGCAGGCGCGGGTGAAGCACGTCGTGGAGTTTTCCGACACGGCGAAGGAGCGCGATACGCTCATGAAGGTCGTGAAGCGTGCGACGAACCCGGAGAACATCATCGGCACCTCGCCGAAGATGGACGAGGTCTATCACCTTATCCGCAAAATTGCGGACACGGACTCGACGATCCTGATCCAGGGCGAGAGCGGCACGGGCAAGGAACTCGTGGCCCGCGCACTGCACTTCAACAGCAGCAGGCAGCATCATCCCTTCGTCGCGATCAACTGCTCTGCACTGCCGGAGAACCTGCTGGAGAGCGAACTTTTCGGACACAAGAAAGGCAGCTTCACGGGCGCATCCGCGGACAAGTCGGGGCTCTTCGAGGAGGCGGAGAAAGGCACCATTTTCCTCGATGAGGTGAACTCGATGGCGCTGCCGCTGCAGACGAAGCTGCTGCGCGTGCTGCAGGAGCGCCAGCTCCGCCGCGTGGGCGACACGAAGACGCTGCCGATCAATGTGCGCGTGCTCGCCGCGACGAATGAGGGGCTGCTCGACAAGGTGAAGGAAGGGAAATTCCGCGAGGACCTTTACTACCGCCTCGCCGTGATCCCGATCGAGCTGCCGCCGCTGCGCGAAAGGCCCGAGGACATCCCGCTCCTCGTCCAGCATTTCCTGAAAAAACCCGCCGCCGGCCTGAACCCGCGCACGATGAAGATCGAGCCGGCCGCCATCGAGTCGCTCCAGTGCTACGACTGGCCGGGCAATGTGCGCGAACTCGAAAACGCCATCGAGCGCGCCAGCGCCCTGTGCGATGATGACCTGATCCGGGTGAAGGATCTCCCTCCGCAGGTGCTGAATGGCCCTTCCGGCGATGTGAAGGACGGCGCCCTCCTGCCGGTGGGCAAGAAGCTCGACGCCTTCATCCGCGACATCGAGCGTCGCTTCATCGAGGAGACGACCAAGCGCAACGCCAACAACCGTGAGAAGGCTGCGAAGATGCTCGGCATCAGCATTGCGACGCTTTACCGCAAACTCGAAGACAAGCCCGTGACCAGGCCCGCGACCAAGTCCGTGAAGAAGAAGTGAACCCGGACGGAATCCCGGAGGACGGATTTTGAAAACTGAACTCCGGATGCTCCCAGACCCGCGGCAACGTCTCTGAAAAACCGAGCCCTGGCGCCGTATCTCCGCACCGCTGAATTCTACAAAAGCAACTCACGCCATGTCCTTCCAGACTCCCCTCTCCTTCCGCCCGCTTTTCATGGAGCGAGTGTGGGGCGGCCATCTCCTCGCGGAGATGCCGGGCAAAGGTGCGCCCGGCGGTGTGCCGATCGGGGAAAGCTGGGAGATCGTGGATCGCGAGGATGCGCAGAGCGTGGTCGCGCGCGGGCCTTTCATCGGGACGACGCTGCACGAGCTGTGGACCGTGTTCCGCAAGGATGTGTTCGGCGCGCGAGTGCCGGATTCCCCGCGGTTCCCATTGCTGGCAAAAATCCTCGACGCGCAGGACACGCTTTCGGTGCAGGTGCATCCGCCCGCGCACAAGGCCGCGGAACTCGGCGGCGAGCCGAAGACCGAGATGTGGTACCTGCTCGATGCCGCAAAAGGCGCGGAACTTTTCGCCGGCTTCCGCCGCGGGACGACGCGCGCATCTTTCGAGCATGCGCTCAAAGATGGCCGCGTCGCGGAACTTCTGCACCGCGTCCCGGTGAGCGCAGGCGATGCAATGTTCATCCCGAGCGGGCGCTGCCACGCGATCGGCGCGGGCTGCCTCATCGTGGAAATGCAGCAGAACAGCGACACGACCTACCGCGTCTTTGACTGGAACCGCACGGGCCTCGACGGCAAGCCGCGCGCCCTGCACATCGCGGAGTCGCTCGCCTCGATTGATTTCCGCGACCAGGAGCCCGCACTCGCGAAGCCCGGCGGCGAGACGATCGTTTCCTGCCCGGAATTCCACACGGAACGCTGGCAGCTCGCCGCACCGCGCGCGGATGCCAGCACCGACGGCGTGATTTTCACCGTACTCAGCGGCGGCGTAAAATGCGTGGGCGAGGAGTTTGTCCGCGGCCAGTTCTTCATCCTCCCCGCGACCGCGCGCGACCGCATGCTCACGCCGATTGCGGCAGATACTTCGGTGCTCCGCACGACGATCCCGCATCGCTGAAACAGCGGCAGCGGAAGCGGCGGATCGGCTTCCATTTTTGGAAAAACGCCGAGCCATCGCGCTCGACAACAGGCTCCGCTTCGCGGCAGCTTCCCCGCATGCCGGAAGAAAAACTGAACACCCACCAGAAGGCGCTCAACATCAACCTCGACAAGCGCTGGTACGGCTCATTCGCCGAGATCGGTGCGGGACAGGAGGTGGTGCGCTGGTTCTTCCGCGTGGGCGGCGCGAGCGGCACGGTGGCGAAGAGCATGTCCGCCTACGACATGGCCGTGAGCGATGCGATCTACGGCACCGCCGAGCGCTACGTCTCGCGTCCGCGACTGCAGGCGATGCTGAACCATGAGTTCGCCCTGAACATCGAGCGGCTCTCGGACATGCGCGGCGACAGCACGTCGTTCTTCGCCTTCGCAAACACCGTCGCGACGCGCAATTTCAAAGGCACGAACGAATGCCACGGCTGGATGGGCGTGAAATTCCAGAGCCATGCGCGCGACGAGGCCAGCCAGGTGATCATCCATGTGCGCATGCTCGACACGGATGTGCAGGCGCAGCAGGAGGCGCTCGGCATCGTCGGCGTGAACCTCTGCTACGGCTGCTTCTTCATCCATCACGAGCCGGAGAAGCTCGTGGAAAGCCTGCTCGACGATCTCAACACGGGCCGCATCGAGATCGACATGATCGAATTCAACGGCATCGAATTCCGCACCGTGGACAACCGCCTCATGGCGCTGAAGCTCGTGCAGCTCGGCCTCAGCGGTGCGGCGATGTTCGGCCCGAACCGCGACGTGCTCCAGCCCGCCGAGGTGTTTTACAAAAAGGCCGTCCTCGTCGAGCGCGGCAGCTTCCGCCCGCTCACGCATGTGAACCTCGACATGATGCGCTGCGCGTTTGAAAAATTCACCGCGGAGCCCAGCGTCACCGGCAGGGAAGTCGTGCAGGTGATGGAACTCACGATGACGAACCTGCTCCAGACCGGCGCGATGGATCGCAAGGATTTCCTCGCGCGCGCCGACGTGCTCAGTGCCTGCGGCATGACGGTGCTCGTGAGTGATTACAGCGAATTTTTCCGCCTCGGCGCGTACCTGAGCCGCATCACGAAGGAGCGCATCGGCCTCGTCCTCGGCGTGCCCACGCTGCTCGAGCTCTTCAACGAAAAATACTACACGCAGCTCCCCGGCGGGATTTTGGAAAGCTTCGGGCGGCTCTTCAAAAACGATCTCAAGCTCTACATCTACCCGCTGCAGGATCCGCTCACCGGCACCATCTCCACCGTCGAGACCGCGCAGGTCGCGCCAGATCTGCAGAAGCTCTACGGCTATCTCCACGACCGCGGCAGCTTCATCGCGCTGGATAATTTCAAGGCCGAGTATCTCCCCATTTTCAGCCGCGACGTGCTCAAGCGCATCTCCGACCACGACGAATCGTGGGAGGCCATGGTGCCTGCGTCCGTCTGCGACCTGATCAAGAAGCGCGGCTTCTTCGGCTACGCCAAAGGATCCCGGGCCTGAGACTGAAGGACGATGGCGTTCTTTGACTGCCACTTCTTCAGCGAGACACTCGCGCTCTCCGTCTCCGCGCATGTCATCCTCCCGCAGTCGCCCGCTGCGAAACGCAGGCTCCATCCCACGCTTTTCCTGCTCCACGGCCTCAGCGACGATCACACGATGTGGACGCGCCGCACCAGCATCGAGCGCTACGCCGCCGAGCGGAATCTCGCCGTCGTCATGCCCGCCGTCGGGCGCAGCTTTTACCAGGACACGGCGGGCGGCGCGCGCTATTGGACTTTTCTCAGCGAGGAACTTCCCGCGGTGATGCGCAGCTTCTTCCCGCTCTCGGAAAAGCGCGCCGACAATTTCGCCGCCGGCCTCTCGATGGGCGGCTACGGCGCGCTGCGGCTCGCACTTTCGCACCCGGAAAGATTCGCCGCCGTCGCGAGCTTCAGCGGCGCGCTCGACTACGTGCGCCGGCTCCGCGAAGCCGGCAAGCCGCGCTCGCGCATCAGCAAGGCCGAGTGGGATTCCGTCGCCGGTCCTGCTGCCGATGCCGAGGGCACGGCCAGCGATCTTTTTCATCTCGCAAATCGCGCCGCATCGCGCCGCGGCCCGAAGCCTGCCGTATGGCTGAGCTGCGGCACCGAGGATGACATCATCAGCGACACGCGCGCATTTCACCGCCACCTCGATGCGCTGGGCTGGAAACATCACCACGAGGAAAGCCCCGGCGCGCACGACTGGGCATACTGGGATGCACAAATCCAACGCGCCATCGCATGGCTCCCCATCCGGAAATGAGCACGTATCCGCGACGCAGACGCAGGAACACGAAGACGCTCGACTCGATGAAAGTCGGCGCCGTCATCCTCCTGATGCTCCTCGGCATCCTGCTTATCATGTGGGTCGGCATGCAGTTGCTCCGGCCCAAGGAAGAGCAGCCGGAATTGCATCCGCAGCCCAGCCGCTCCATGTGGGACGCGCCGCCGCAGAACGGCTGATCGCCGCGGACTGCCGCAGCGCACCCCGCCGGACTGGTTCCCGGCAAAGCCACATGCGGATTTTTTCCGCAACCTCGTGGCGGCATGCGTGTTTGAAACGTCACCCGATGCCGCAGGCGTAACCCTTTGCGATCCGCGCGCGTCCATCACCATCACAAGTCCACACTATGAACCCGATGAACTCGAACACCTGCGGCGACATCACGCCACTCCTCACGCGCCGCGCCGTGCTCGGCAATCTCGCCTGCGGCTTCGGCTGGCTGGCGTTTGCAGGGCTCGCGGGGAAAAATGCGATCGGCGCGGAGATGGGTCCGCTCATGCCGAAGCAGCCGCATTTTCCGGCACGTGCAAAGCGCGTGATTTTCCTCTGCATGAGAGGCGGACCGTCGCACGTGGACACATTCGACTACAAGCCAAAGCTCACCGCGGACACGGACAAGCCCGGCAAACGCCCCGGCACAAAGCTCCTCGGATCGAAGTGGAAATTCGCGCAGCACGGAAAGAGCGGGCAGTGGATTTCCGAACTGTTCCCGAACGTCGCACAGCACGCGGATGAACTCGCTCTCGTGCGCTCAATGCAGACCGATCTCCCCGCGCATCCGCAGGCATTTTTGAAAATGCACACGGGAAATTCGCAATTCGTCCGCCCGTCGCTCGGCGCTTGGACGACGTACGGTCTCGGCACTGAGAACCAGAATCTGCCGGGCTTCATCACGCTCTCGCCGCCGTCGGGATTTGGCGGCTCGCAGAATTACGGCAGCGCATTCCTGCCCGCGATCTATCAGGCCACGCGCATCGGCTCGGACAACCGCTCGGTCGCCGGCGCGCAGGTGCGCAACATCCAGACCACGCTCGGTCCCAGCGCGCAGCGCGCGGAACTGGAACTGATCCAGACGCTGAACCGCGAGGCGCTGCGCCGCGACAAATACAATCCCGATGTCGAGGGCGTGATCGAGAGCTACGAGCTGGCGTTCAAGATGCAGAGCCAGATGCCCGCCGTGATGGACATCGAGAAGGAATCCGAGGCGACGAAAAAACTCTACGGCATCGGCGGCACCGGACGCGGCACGGGCGGATATTTTGCCGGAGGCGGCCCCGGCGGCAGCGGCACCGACGACATGGGCCGGAAATGTCTCCTCGCGCGGAAATTCATCGAGGCCGGCGTGCGCTTCGTGGAGATCAACCACGGCAACTGGGATCAGCATTTCAATCTCGGCACCGCACTTCAGGCAAACTGCCAGTCCGTGGACCAGCCCATCGCGGGCCTGCTCACCGATCTGAAACAGCGCGGACTTTTGAAAGACACGCTCGTCGTGTGGAGCGGTGAATTCGGACGCACGCCGCACGCGCAGGGCGGCGACGGACGCGACCACAACAACAAGGGCTTCACGCTCTGGATGGCCGGCGGCGGCGTCAAAGGCGGCATGAGCTACGGGCAGACGGACGACTACGGCTACGAGGCCGTGGAGAACAAAGTGCAGATCCACGATCTGCACGCGACGATCCTCGCGCTGCTCGGGCTGAACCACGAGAAGCTCACCTTCAACTACGCTGGCCGCGATTTCCGTCTGACGGACATCGAGGGAAATGTGGTGAAGGCGATCATGGCCTGACGCAGCAAGTCTCTGGTGGAGCACTCGGCCCGAGTGCCGTTTCGGGCCACTGGCCGGAAATACCTCGTTGCGCGAGGCAGCACGCATGGGTGCCGAAACTCATTTTAGACGCAGAGACGCAGAGTAAAGTGAGAGCTGCGCCAAGGATTTTTTCAGTTTTCCTCTGCGCGCTTCTCCATCCTTCCTCTGCACCTCTGCGTTTCAAAATGCCCTATGGACGCACCTGCCAAAATCATCCCTTCTCGCGTGTCCGAATCTCCCGCCCTCACGCTATCTATCTCCGTTCCTTTCTCTCATGAAATCCCGCATCCCCCTCCTCCTCGCCACCATCGTCCTGTCGCTCATCACCGCGCGCAGCAGCGCCGCCGATGTGAAAAAGCCGAACGTCCTCTTCATCGCCGTGGACGATCTGCGCGACTGGGTCGGCTACCTGCATCACAACGAGCAGACCAAGACGCCGAACATCGATCGCCTCGCGAAGATGGGCGTCGCCTTCACGCACAGCTACTGCGCCGCGCCGGTGTGCAATCCTTCGCGCGCCGCGCTCATGAGCGGGCTGCGGCCATTCACGAGCGGCGTGTATGAGAACAACAACGACTGGCGCACCGTCATCCCTGAGCCACTCACGCTCACGCATCAGTTCCGCGGCGCGGGCTACTTCGTATGCGGCTCGGGGAAAATCTACCATGAGGCATACAAGCGCGTGAGCGACTGGGATGACTACCTCGCGAATGAAGGCGGCAAAGGCGCCGGCAAACTTTCGCCGCAGGCGAAGAACGACGGCGTGGGCGGGATCAAATTCGCGCCGCTCGACTGCCGCGACGAGGCTCTGCCCGACTACGCCATCACCGACTACGGCATCGCGCAACTCGGCAAGACGCACGACAAGCCGTTCTTCCTCGCCGTCGGTCTGCACAAGCCGCACATGCCCTGGAATGTCCCGCAGAAATATTACGACATGTTCCCGGCGGACAAAATCGTCCTGCCGCCGTATCTCGAAAATGACCTCGACGACCTCCCGCCCGCAGGCGTGAAAATGGCGCATCCGCAGACCGACCACGAGCCGATACTCGCCTCCGGTCGCTGGAAGGAAGCCATCCAGGGCTACCTCGCCGCCATCGCCTACACGGACATGAACATCGGCCGCCTGCTCGATGCGCTGGAAAAATCCCCCTACAAGGACAACACGATCATCTGCTTCTGGTGCGACCACGGCTGGCACCTCGGCGAGAAGCATCACTGGCGGAAATTTGCCCTCTGGGAAGAAGCCACGCGCTCACCGCTCATCTGGGTCGTGCCCGGCATGACCAAGCCCGGCAGCGTGTGCGAGCGCACCGTGGATTTCATGACGATCTATCCCACGCTCTGCGATCTCGCTGGCATCCCGGTGCCGCAGCACGTCGAGGGCAAGAGCATCCGCGCACTGCTCGCCGATCCAAAATCAGAATCGAGCACGCCCGGCATCACCACATATCGTTTCAAGAATCACACCGTCCGCACCGAGGACTGGCGGCTCATCCGATATGAAAATGGCGACGAGGAATTCTACGACGAGAAGGCCGACCCGAATGAGTGGAAGAACCTCGCGAACGATCCGAAATTCGCCGAGCAAAAGGCGAAGCTTGCGAAGCTGCTGCCCGACCACAACCACGCCGACATCGGCGGCGGCGTGGGCAAGGGCGCGGAGGATTTCGGCGACGGGAAGAAGGCCGAGAAGAGACGGATGAAGCAGGAAGCCAGACAAAAGCCGTAGCCGCGCTCGTGAGAGCGCGGGCACGCTGCTGACGCAAGCACTCCGGTCTGCCGATTGTTTTCGTGGAAGATCAGCCCGCGCTTTGACAAGCGCAGCTACGGCTTCGCGAAGACCTCGACCATCAGCACGGTCGTCTGGCCGTCGTCCGTCTTCACAGTCACAGGCTTCATGAGCGGGAGCGGCTTTTTTTCAAAGTCCACCCGCACCACCACCACGCCGCTCTCACCAGGCGCGAGCTTCTTCTTCGTCGCATAGGCGGCAGTGCAGCACACGCACACGCCATGCACGCTCTCAATGCGCACCGGCGCCTTGCCCGTGTTGCGATAGGAAAACTCCACCTTCACAAACCGGTCCTCCTGCCGCGCCTCGATGCGCTGCGTGGTGCGCTCCCACTTCAACCCGTCGGCGAAGGCGGAAGATGCGAGGAGCAGGAGGGCGAGGAGGTATTTCATGAGCGGCGGAGAGATGAGCGCACTGCGCGATGCGAGGCACGGAGAAAATCAGCGCAACACCACAGCACAACCGGCAAAGGCTATGGTGAAGTTCAAAACGGCAATGAGAATGGCGGCGAGCGAGATTCCCGTGCGCCGCACCCAAATCTGCGGATTTGGATTTGTGAACAAATGCCCCGGCCAAAAACTGAGCACGAACGCGATGCAACTGCCGATGAACGGCCCGACCAAAAGCACCCCGACATCACCGCGATGCGGAAATGCGAGCCAGATGGCACTCGCAGCCCAAATCGCCAATGTCGGCGAAAACAACAACACCCACTCCCATGCGCGCTTTGGCAGACGAAATTGCATTGTCTCACCGAAACGACGGCGCACCCGCGATGAGGCATCCGGCAAAGAGCACGCCGAAGAGCAGACACATCACACCAATCAGGATTCCGAAGCCGAGCACCACACCGAGCAGCAGTTGCACCGGCACGCTGCTCGTCTTACGACCCGCGATTTTGAATCCCCAGATCATCGCTCCGATGAAGATGAGCGCGGGAACGAGATTCAGCAGGGCGACCATGACAGGCATCACGCTTCCTCCTTCCCCGGATAGAGCGCCACGTACGCCGCCGCGATGAAGACCGCGGTGAAAATCCCAAACGACGCCTGCGGCCACGTCACCACCTGGCTCAGCACGCACATCGCGCCGAAGATCACTTCGAGCACACCCCGCGCGATTCCCATCTGCACCCAGAGCACATTGCGACGCGGCTCCACGGCGGCCAGCGCATAGCCGAGCCCGAGCGTCGCGAAGACGCAGCCCCAGAGGCCGATCATATAGTCCACACCCGGCGGCAGATTTTGAAAATGGAACGCCTCCTCGATGCGCCGCGGCACCGTGATGAACAGCACGCCGAGCCCGGTGAGCACGACCGCATCCATCATCATCAGCATCCGCAGGGCGCGGATGCGTGGGGAATTTTCCGGCGACATGCGTCGGAGGATGGCGCGACGTTGCGCCCATGTCGAGCGGCTGGATTCACTGCCAAAGAGACGGGCTGCGAAGATCAGCAGCAGACGAAATGCTGCAAATCAAATCGCGCAGCATCCTTTCACCGGTCCCTGCGCAGATTCGTCATTTCACTTCCTCTGCGCGAGCAGGCCGACAAAAAGGCCAGACCTTCCCCGACTGCCGCCTTCAGTAAGCCCGGACGCCGCCCGAGACGCCGCCTTCGGTGCTGCCCTTTGCGGTGATGCCGTGACTGTGGCCATCATGCCCGACGGAAGCGCCGACGCGTGACGAGCAGCCCGTTGCGAAGGCAGTGACGATGGCGATGGAGAGGATTGCGAGGATGACTTTCATGACCCCTTATTCGCAACACACCGGAGATCTGCGCGTATGATTCGCAAAGATTGCCATTCGGAAAAGCGTTTCATAAGAGTCGCTAACTAAACATGAATCACAGCCCCCTTCTCATAGCTCTCGCTGCCGCCGTCGTGGCAGGTTGCTTGTATTACTTCCTGAAGGTGCGTCCGCAGCGTGGGCTGTCGGACTTCGACCGTTTGCTCGGCAAGACGAAGCCATCCAAGCCGAGTCGCCCCAAGTCGTCGAACCCGCAGGAAGTCGCGAGGCTAACTCAGGAACTCAGTTCGCGGTTCTTTCACGACAAGGAGAAGGTGCAGGGCGCAGTGGCTTACGAACGGGAGCGGAATTCCTCCGGCTCGGAGGAGGAACTTCTTCGCGCGGCGATTTACCGCTGGGATCGGCTGAGCAACTAGCCCTTACCCCAAAATCTCTTTCACCACTTTCCCAAACACATCCGTGAGCCGGTAGTCGCGGCCTTGGAGGCGGTAGATGAGCTTCGTGTGATCGATGCCGAGCTGGTGCAGCATCGTGGCGTGCATGTCGTGGACGTGGACGACGTCTTTCACGGCCTTGTAGCCGAACTCGTCGGTCTCGCCCCATTGCACGCCGCCTTTGATCCCGCCGCCGGCCATCCACGTGGTGAAGCCGAGGATGTGGTGGTCGCGTCCGCTGCCGCCCTGCGACATCGGCGTGCGGCCGAATTCGCCGGCCCAGACGACGATGGTGTCGTCGAAC
>JAYWEO010000423.1:0-4923 GCA_043779225.1 Prosthecobacter sp. | reverse complement strand
AGGACTATAATCGCGCCGTGATCGTCGGTGACTCGACGACCTTCGGCAAGGGGACCGTGCAGACGCTCGTGGACCTCGGAAACATCATCCCGCTCTCGCTGAGCGGAAAATCCAACGGCAATGAGGCCGGTGCGCTGAAGCTCACCATCCAGAAATTCTACCGCATCTCCGGCGGGTCCACGCAGCTTCAGGGTGTGGCGGCGGATGTGAAACTGCCGTCGCTCTGGGATCAGGCGGACATCGGCGAGGTCGCGCTCAAAGGACCGATGCCGTATGACACGATCGAGCCCGCCACGTATGACAAGTGGGAGCAGTCGCTCTTCAAGCCTGAGCTCAAGAAGCGTTCAGCCACGCGTGTGGCTGCCGACGAAGAGTTCCAGTGGATTTTGGAAGACATGGCGCACATGAAGACGCGCGTGGCTGATAACAAAGTATCGCTGAACGAAAAGACCCGCCGTGCCGAACTCGACGAGGAAAAGGCTCGGAAGGAAAAGCGCACCGCCGAGCGTGCGAAGCTGAAGCATGCGGAGGAGAAGGTGTTTTCCGTGACGCTGGACAATGCCGGCGATCCGGAGCTTCAGATCAAAAAGGAGAAGAAGGTCGTGAAGGAGGCCACTCCGAAGAAAGATGAAGAGGGCAAGGCCATTGAGGATGAGGACGGCGAACTGGCGGCCGAGGAGGCTGCCTCGAAGATCGATCCCATCCGCAATGAGAGCATCAACATCCTGAACGACCTGATCGAACTCGGACGCACCCCGCCAGCGACGGCTTCGACGGAGAAGACCACTGCCGCCTCCAAATAGGGGCGGTCTCCGAGTGTTGGCAACGGCTTGCGCCTGATGCGTGGCGTTCGCCTTACGCCAGCCGTTCCGTGCTTTTGACGGAGCGGATCGCTTCCAATGTGGAGCGGACCTGCGAGAGCAGCTTTTCCTGCGTGTAGGGCTTCGGGAGAAAACCGCGCAATCCCTGGCTGAGCATCGCGCGCACTTTGTCCTGCTCGGCAAAACCGCTGCTCAGCATGACTGCGACGTTTGGCTTGATCTTACGGAGCGCGTCAAACACCTCCGAGCCATCCATGATGGGCAGCGTGAAATCGAGGATGATCAGATCCACCTCATCCTTGAGCTGCTTGAAAATCTCCAGCGCCTGGAACGGCTCCGCGGAAGTGACGACGCGGTATCCCGCATCGGTGAGCATGCGCTTGGCGAGGGTCACGATCAGTGCCTCATCATCAATGATGAGGATCAGCTCCTTGCTGCCCGAGGGATTGTCGATCGCGACCGAAGTCGTTTTCGGTGTCGAGGGTGGAAGGCTGGCGGGGATCGCTGCGGACAGCGCGTGGCCACCGAGCCGGGTGGCGAGCTGGGCCGTCACATTCTTGGCCCTGTCGAGGCTGCTGCGGAGAAAGGCGAAATAGCGCATCCCCTCAGGGCTGGACTCGCACATCGTCTGCACCGCCTTGGACGATTCTGAGATGACTTGCAGGAGATTGTTCAGATCGTTCGCTGCCGTCTGGAGCCACTGGTGATCGGTGTCTGAGAGCATGGAGTATTTGTAATCAGGACACCCGGCGTGGATGTTCGCCGCCTCCTCAGCTTAGCGCGAAGAAACCGGGTGTGGAACCTGCCGGATGGCGAAGATGTTGAGCAGTTTGCGGGCTCATTGCCCAATGAATTCTTTTGAATCGCGCAACTCGCCACACGCCCGGCACTTGTGAGCAGGTGAAATCCCGCCTCAGAGTCTGATCCCGAAAAAATCCTGAAACACCGCGGCATAGACATCCTGTTTCATCGCAGGCAGCCATTCTCTCTTGAATTCCGAAGGTGCGATCCATTTCCAGGCCCGGAATTCCGGGTGCTCGGTCTCGACGTTGATTTTCGAGTCCTTGGCGAGGAGGTCGCACAGGAAATACGTCTGATCCTTGCCATCATGCCCGCGCTTTTTTCCGCCTTGGAAAAGATAGCGGTAGCCGTCCCGTTTCTCGACGATCCGGAAGTCCTCCGCATCCAGCGAAATCTCCTCCCACAATTCCCGCACGAGCGCCTGTTCCGCGGTCTCGCCCTCATCCACGCCGCCCTGCGGGAACTGCCATGCGCCGCGGATCGTGCTGCGCTCGCAGATGAGGATTTTTCCGTCGCGATTGCGCAGGATGCCTGCGACGTTCGGCTGATATGTTGGCTCGGACTTGCTCATGGACTTGAAAAAGGCAGTGCTGTTGTTCGCCGGGATTTTGCTGCTCGCCGCGCTCTGGATGCGGTCGTGGCTGCAGCCAGAACGTCAGATTCCGCGTGCGCAGGCAAGGTTTCTGTCAGCCATCGAGAGCCGCGATTTTGGTGCGATGAGTGCGATGATCGCTGCGGACTATCGCGACCGGTGGGCGCACGACAGGGCGACTGTCATTGCGCGATGCCGCGAGGTGTTCGGACAGTTTGCCACGCTCACGATCGAGCGGGAAAATCGCGACCTGCATGTCGATGGCGACCGCTGGCTATTGTCGGAAAAAATCCGGCTCAAGGGACTTGGCGGCCCGCTCGCGATGGCCGCGCGCGAGGCCATGAATGCCCTGCGCGAGCCGTTCGTGACCGAGTGGCGGCGGCGCAGTTGGAAGCCGTGGGACTGGGAATTGAAATCCGTCGCACAGCCCGAGATCGAACTCCCCGAATGATGTGATTGCACGCACCCCGCCGTGCGGCTTCCATCCTGCAAACCATTTCACCCTCATGCGCGCCATCCTGTTCCTCCTCCTCCTTGCCTCCTTCGCATCCGCCCAGAAACCAGGCGCCACCACCGGTGGGACGACCTCGCCGACGGCCGCACCCACCCCGGCACCGCAGGCCACCGCGATCGCCACGCGCAATCTCTGGACCTGCACGCTGCCCGGCGGGACGTATCAGGTCCTCGTCTCGGCGATCCTCAGTGTGAGCACGCACGAATACGTCGTGGACGCTGCGGCTCGCGTCACCGAGGTGAATGTGGACACCAGCGGCCAGTTCGCCGTGCGCTTTTATTTCATCGAACCCGCCGTGGCATCCGGCCCCGGCGGCATCGGCGCGGCGACGCTCGGAAAAGTGCAGGGCATCCTCACTGAGGCCGCGGAGCGCAGCGGCACCGACGCTTGGAAGAAGGTCGTGAAAAGCTATCCGACCACGACACACGCGCGCACGATCGAGTTCCGCGTGAGCAGCAAGGATTCGCTGACGAAGATTTTCACCAGCGCCGCAAACTGCCAGGCGACCGGCAAGTCCGACAAGGTGAGCATCTCCGACTGATCCGCCGCCGCGGGCGGCACCTTGGAGTGCGGCGGGAAGCACAGCGCCACGCCGCCTTCGGGATGTGCATGCGCGTGCGCGCGTCTTTTGCGACCGGACGCAAATGCCAGCCGGAAACTTCCTCCAAAGGCGGTGTCGCGCTGCGCCTGCCGCCGCACTCCTAGGGCGCTACTTCCCGTGCCCTTCGCTCACGTGCCGCTTCAGCAGGTCGAGGCCGAAGTCATTCGCAAAGTCGCGCCAGATGCTGTGGACGTGGTTCGCGTTGTTCTGCGTGTTGTCGTATTCGAGGACGAAGGCCGTGTTCTGCACACGGTAGTAATGCGGCTGGCCAAGTTCGAATCCGCCGGCCCACGCGAAATGCACACTCCCGATCCCGGCCTTTTCGATCTTCGCAAATTCCTCCGCGGCGACATCGGGACGTGCGCGGAAGAGATACAGCTTGATGATTTTCACGAGCGCCGCCTGCTGGTCGGCGTTCAGCTTCGAGGCAGGAATGCCCTCAGGCTTCGTCGGGTCCGGGCGCTTGGGATCGTTGAAGATTTCCTTCGGCGCATCGCCGGGCATCACCGCGATTTTCCGCTGCTCATCGCTGAGTGATTTCACGAGTGAGCGCCCGAGATCCTCTTCAAGGCCGAGCACGCGCAGGCCCTTGCGATCGCCCTCGCGGACTTCGCCGGGATTCGTGCCGAAGAAGTTCGGCGTCATCGAGGGCGCGGCGTCGCCGACGCTCGTATAGTTGAACGACTGGTGATGTCCCTCCCAGCGCCACGCCCACGCCTTGCCGCCCGGCGTGCCGCTCGGCGTGCCGAAAATGCTCACGTAATACTTCATCGGGTCGCGCTTGCCGGTCGTGTCCTTTTCCATCTCGCGCAGGATCGCTTCGAGGCTCTGGATCGTCTCCGCCTTTTTGTATCCGTCCTCGCTCAGCCCCGTTTTCAAAAGCGCACGCGCGAGCGCGACCTGCGGCTCGGTCATGTCTTTGATCGGAAGACCCTTTCGGTCGCGGGGGATGAAGTGCCAGTTCACGCGCTCGCCCTTCGCGTCGCTTTCAAATGGGAACGTGGCCTGTGCCTTTTGCTCCGGCGTGAGCGAGGCGAGGAGTGCGTTCGCAGCCTTCGCCATTTCCACGCTCGCGTCGTGCGCGAATGCGGAGGTGGCGAGTGCGAGGAGGAGGGCGGAGCAGGGGATTTTCATGAGGTGAGGTTGTTGATTTGGATGTTCGCGGGCAAGCGCCGGATAGCACTCATTTGAAGCAGGAAACCATGAAGCCAAGAACGCGCATTCATGGCTTCATGGTTTCCTGCTTCAAGTCGTGTCCTTCGCATTTTCTCGTCTGAGTTTCTTGCGTGAATTGTTTACTTCGGCCTCTCCGTGGTGAAGCGCCACTGCTCGTCGAAGAATCCCGCGTCCACGATCTTGCCGGGGAATTTGTCATCCGGCGGCACGGTCGTTTCCACGATGGCCCAGTCGGGCAGCTTCGGCGTCTGCAGGGAGTTCGTCCCGCTCGCGCAGGCGCGGCTGAAGGTGAAGCCGCTGTTGAGCACGACGTAGCGGCGCGGGTTCAGCGGATTCGGGAAAATGAGGATCGGCAGGTGCGTCGCCGCGTCGTATTTCTTCCCGCCGAATTCGAGCCCGTCCTTCGTCCACTTCACCG
>JAYWEO010000422.1:0-4064 GCA_043779225.1 Prosthecobacter sp. | reverse complement strand
CCGGTGTGCATGGCGGTCGCCGACGCACGGGCGCGGAGCCTGGACTGGAAGAAGCTGAAGGCGGAAGTCGAAGCCGGCACGTGGGGCGAAAGCGAATTCGCGCGGCACGCCTACCTTGCCCGTGCGCTGGAGCGCCTGGATTCCCCCGTGGAATCGGAGGCGGCATGGCAGCAGGCGGTCTCCGCCGCGGAAGGCCGCCAGGGTCGGATGGATGCGCTGGCAAGGCAGGCCTTCGATTGGAAATGGGAAGAGCGCGGCACGGAGCTGCTGTGGAAAATGACGGCGTCGGGCTCGGCCCCGCGCCGCGTTCTCGACGCCCTCTGGGATGAGGCCATCCGCAAGGGTGACACGGAGCAGATGCGCACCATCAGCAAGATGCAGATGAAAGCCGATCCGCGGAGCGTCACGACCCGGAACAACTTCGCCTTTCTCTCCCTGCTCAAGCGCAGCACGGAAGGAGGCCTGCATGAGATGGTGGAAGCACTTTACCAGGATGCGCCCGATGTTCCGGGGGTGGTGGCGACGTATGCCTTTTCGCTGTATCAGCGGGAAAGACTCGCGGACGCGCTGGTCGCGATGCGCAAGCTCACGCCGGAGCAACTGCGCGACCCGACCGTGGCCCGCTACCACGCCATCCTCCTAGCCGCCGCAGGCCGCGGTGCCGAGGCCACGGAGTATCTCGCGCTCGGGGAAAAGGGATTCCTGCTCCCCGAGGAAAAGACGCTCCTCGACAAGGCCAGGGCTGCGACCTCCGGCGGATCCGCGGCGGATTTGCAAAGATTGAACAACGCGGCGGCGGCGGATCCGGACGGGCTTCCGAAGCTCATCGCGTGGATGAGCGCGCACGATCTCGCCGGGCTGGTCTCGGGCTGGTCGCTGGAACTCGCGCCGGAAATCGGATCGAGACCCGAGGTCCGAGTGGCCGTGGCGGAAGCCCACGGCAAAGCGCTGGAGTGGCAACGGCTCCGAACCATGACGGAGACCGGCTCCTGGACGGACCTGGACTTTTTGCGCAGCGCGTATTTTTCGCGCGCGATGCGCTCGCTCAAGGACGATGCCGCCGCGGAGACTGCATGGAAGAAGGCGGTGACGGATGCGACGGAAAAAAATCCCGGCGCGCTGGAAAGACTGGCGCGCGTTGCGCAGGGTTTCGGATGGCAGGAACAAACCGAGGAGGTGCTCTGGCAGCTCGCGCTGAAACCGGGCTGCCCGCGCTGGGCGGCAGATTCCCTCTGGCGAAGTTCGCTCGCGCACGGCTCCGCCGCGCAACTCGAGAAGTCCAGCCGCCTCCTCGCGGAAACCGATCCCCGGCACTCGCGAACGCGCGACTGCGACATCGTAGCGGCAATGCTCACGCACACCAACGAGGGCGCGGTGGGGGAATTCGCAGGCTCACTTCACACCGCTGCGCCCTCCGATGCCGTGCTCACGGTGATTCATGCGCTGGCCCTGCACCAGCAGGGCAAGGCGGAGGAAGCGAACTCATTGGTCGCCAAACTGGACCCGGACGGTCTGAAGGAATCCCGGAGCGCCCTCTTCCACGGCGTCTTCCTCGCCGTGTCAAACCATCCCGCCGAGGCCGCTGAATCTTTCGAGCTGAACGGAATCCGCACGCTCCTGATCGAAGAAAGGGCGCTGATCGGCAAGGCAAGAACGGCCGCGCAAAGCGGACCGGAAAAGCCAAGCGGACGATAGGGGACGCGGAAATTGCGCTCAGTGGACGCGTTTGGAGTGTCCGTATCCGGATTTGGAATAGGGATTCTTATCCGAGCAGAGCTGTCTCCTCGGGCCAGCCGCAGAGGATATTCAGGCACTGCACGGCCTGGCCGGCGGCACCTTTCACGAGATTGTCTTCGGCACTGAGAATGACCACGCGTCCGGTGCGGGCGTCATGGCGGAATGCGATGTCCACGAAGTTTGTGCCGGTCACATTCTTCGTGTCGGGCAGTTCCTTTTCGCCGAGCAGCCGCACAAATTTTGACGTGCCGTAGTCCTCCTTCCACGCATTCGCGAAATGGAACGGATCGATGCCGTCCTCGGGCGCGGCGTAGATCGTCGTGTGGATGCCGCGGTTCACGGGGATGAGGTGCGGCGTGAAATTGATCCGCACGGTGCCTCCCGCGGCGATGCTCAGCTCCTGCTCGATCTCGGCGAGGTGCCGGTGCGTCGGCACGCTGTACGCGCGCACGCTCTCATTGCATTCGGCGAAAAGGTAGTCGGTCTTCGCGTTGCGCCCCGCGCCGCTCACGCCGCTCATGCTGAAGACGCAGATGCTGCCCGGATGCACGAGCCGCCGCCGGAGCAGCGGGACGAGCGGGACGAGGATGCTCGTGGGATAGCAGCCGGGGCATGCCACCACTTGCGCGTCTTTGATCTTGTCGCGGTAAATTTCCGGGAGTCCGTAAACCGATGCGGCGGCAAGCTCAGGTGCGTGATGTTTTTCGCCGTAGAATTCCTCATACACCGCGAGATCTTTGATGCGGAAATCCGCGCTGAGGTCCAGCACGCGCAGACCTGCCTTCACGAGCGGCACCGCATATTCCGCGGCGACTCCGTGCGGCAGAGCGAGGAAGACAATGTGCGCGCCGGTGGCAAGGATGGCCTCGGTGGTGGAATCAATGAACTTCAGTGCGGCGTAGCGCGTGCCTGCAAAGCGCGGATACACGGAGGCGAGCGTCTGCCCCGCCAGCTGCCGCGAAGTGAGCGCGGCGATCTCGGCGTGCGGGTGCCGCGAGAGGATGCGGACGAGTTCCTCTCCCGAGTATCCGCTGGCACCGACGATGACGATTTTTTCGAGACTCATGATGCGTGGAGAAAACGGTGCAGCCGACGTGACGCCAAGTGCAAAGAAACAGCAGTCACTTTGCACCAGTCACCACTCACAGCGGGCGGGAAGTGCCCGCCTGCTTCCGTCGTCGGTTACGAGCTAAGCTGGCGCCCCGCTGAGTCCGCCGGGGAAGTCGAGGCCGGGTTTTGGCTCGCTGTCGGCGGGCTGGTCCATCGGGATCGGAGGCATCGGCGTCAGCGGCTTTGCGGAGCCACCGGTCGGCGGCGGCGGCGGATTCTTCATCGTGCCGGTGAGCGCGATGTCCTTTACCTGAGCGCCGTCGAGGGTCTCGAATTCGAGCAGCGCCTTGGCAATCATCTCCACCTTGTCCTTGTTCGCGGTGATGAGCTGGAGCGCGCGATTGTAGGCGTCGTCGCAGAGTTTCTTCACCTCGCGATCAATTTCCTGCGCGGTGGCTTCGCTGTATGCGCGGTCGCGGCCGAGGTCGCGGCCGAGGAAGACGTGCTCCTCGTGGTCGCCGTACTCGACCATGCCGAGCTTCTCGCTCATGCCCCATTCGCAGACCATCTTCTTGGCGAGGCGGGTCATCTGCTTGATGTCCATCGAGGCGCCGGTGCTGAGGTCGTGCGTGAAGAGTTCCTCCGCGATGCGGCCTGCGGCGGTCATCGCGAGTGTGTCGAGTGCCTCCTTGCGGCTGAGCGAATACTGGTCGCCCTCGGGCAGCGACATCGTCGCGCCGAGCGAACGCCCGCGCGGGATGATCGTGACCTTGTGCAAAGGATCGGTGTGTTCGAGCAGCACGCTGAGGATGGCGTGGCCGGCCTCGTGCCATGCGGTCGAGGTCTTCTCCTCGTCGCTCATCGCGAGACTGCGGCGCTCGCGGCCCCAGCGGACTTTGTCGCGTGCCTCGTCGAGTTCCGCGTTGGTGATCGCTTTCAGCCCGAGCCGAGCTGCGATGAGCGCGGCTTCGTTCATCACGTTCGCGAGTTCCGCGCCGGAGAATCCGGGCGTGCCGCGCGCGACGATGTCGAGGTTCACGTTCTCGGCGAGCTTCACCTTCTTCGCGTGGATCTTCAGGATTTCCTCGCGGCCCTTCACGTCGGGCAGCGAAACGGTGACCTGACGATCAAAGCGGCCCGGCCGCAGCAGCGCAGGATCGAGCACGTCGGGGCGGTTCGTCGCCGCGATGATGATGACGCCTTCCTGCGTGTCGAAGCCGTCCATCTCGACGAGCAGCGCGTTCAGCGTCTGCTCGCGCTCGTCGTGTCCGCCGCCG
>JAYWEO010000421.1:0-10337 GCA_043779225.1 Prosthecobacter sp. | reverse complement strand
AAAGGCGCGGCGGCGGCAGCTCGAACAGTTCGCCGATCCCGCGCGGCGTGTGGAGCTGCTGGCGTCGCACAGCGCGGTGATGCGCGTGGTGAAGAATGCGATGCTCTTCCTCGCGCTGCTGCTCGTGGGCCTCGCACTCGCGCGTCCGCAATGGGGCGAGACGGAAGAGCGCGTGGATCGCAAGGGCGACGACGTGGTCTTCCTCATGGACACCTCGAAATCCATGCTCGCGACCGATGTCACGCCGAGCCGTCTCGAACGCGCAAAGATGACCGTGCTCGACTTCGTGCATCGGCACGCGGGCGGTCGTGTGGGGCTTGTGGCATTCGCGGGCGATGCATTTTTGCAATGCCCGCTCACGCTCGACTACGATGCGTTCGAGGAAGCGATCCGCGATCTCGACACGGACTCGGTGCTCGTGCCGGGCACGGACATCGCGAGTGCGCTTTTTGCCGGGAGCCGCGCCTTTGAAAAATCCGAGCGGCGCAAAGTCCTCGTGCTCGTGACGGACGGCGAGGATCTCGAACGCATCGGAATCGATGCCGCAAAGAAACTCGCGAAGGATGGCGTGGTCGTCTTCACCGTCGGACTCGGCACACCGAACGGATCGCAGATCATGCTACCCGGCAAGGGCGACGCGCCCGAGCCGTTGCGCGATGAAAAGGGCCAGCCAGTGACGAGCCGACTCGACGAGACGACGCTGCGCACGATCGCGGAGACAACCGGCGGCACGTATCGGCGCATGGAGACGATCGCGGGCGGCCTCGCCGACGTGGCGAATGCGCTGAAGGATCCGCAGTCGAAACCCGCGGCGGTGTTTCGCAAGCGGCTCGGGATCGATCGCTATCGCTGGCCGCTTGCTGTTGCCATTTTCCTGCTCGTCGCCGAATCTCTGCTCCGAACGCGCCGCCGCAATGCGGTGCTGACCGCATGAACTTCCGCCCACTCGCCATCCTGATGCTCGCACTCTGCGGCATGATGCCCGCACTGGCCGTCCAGCAGGGCGCGCGGGAATTTTACAACGAAGGCGTGGGCAAGCTCGGCAAAGGCGAACTGCGCGACGCGGAGATGATGCTGCGCAAAGCCGCTGGCGCGGATGTCGAGACCGTGCAGCCGCTCGCGCTCTACAATCTCGGCCACGTGCGCTTCCGGCAGGGCGAGGAGACGATGAAGGGCGAGGGCAACCGGCAGCAGTTGCTCGATTCATCCGCCGCGGCCGTGACCGTCGCCGAGGAGGCGATCCGGAATGCCGGGCGCGCGCTCGAAAGTGATGAGCTGAAGGAAATCATCGCGGCGTACATGGATGCGCGCGCGTCGCGGAAGGAACTCCGATTTTCCCGCGACGAGACGAGCCGCACGCTCGGGCTCATCGGTTCCGCGCTGGAGCGCTGGCGCAGGTCGGTCGGTGATTTTCACAGCGCGCTGGAACTCGACGCGGCGAACAGCGACGCAAAGGCGAATGCGGAGTTCGTGGAGCGGAAAATCGAGGAGCTGCTGAAATTCAAGAAGCAGGTCGAGCAGCAGAGCGAGCAGGTCGCCGAGGAGCGCGAGAAGATGAAAGAGGCGATGAAAAAATTGCGCGGCAAGATCCCGAAGGACATGCAGCGCGAGAGCGACGACGAGGAAGATGACGGCGACGAGGAGGAGAAGCAGGACAGGGAACCAAAGGCAGGCGAGAAGCAGCAGCAGCGCCTCGGCAGTGACCGCGAGGTGTCGCCGGACATGGCGCGCTGGCTGAAGGAAACGATGAAGCGCCGCACGATGTCGCTCGGCACGAAGCAGGAAGGCGAGGGCTTCCGGCCGACCGAGGAGCAGCGCAAGCCGAAGACGGGAAAGGGACGCGACTGGTGAGGATGCGAACGGGATTTTCCATCGTGGCAATGATCGTGCTCGCGCTGCTCGGCGCGGTGCCCGCGGCTTTTCCACAGGCAGCACTGCCGGGTGGCGTGACGGCTGATGACGGCACGCCGGGTGTCAGCGCGAGCTTCGAGCCGGCGGTGGGCGAGGTCGGGAAGCCAGTGATTTTCCGCGTGCGGATCACGGCGATGCAACTGGCGCTTCAGCCACCTGCCCCGCAGGCGCCTGAAGGTCTGGAGATCGCGCTCGTGGGCAGAAGCGTGACCACCACGATCACCGGCGGAAGGCCGATGATGACCTCGACCTTCAACTACAGCGTCGTCCCGCAGCGCGCCGGGCGCTTCACGATTCCGGCGTTTGATGTCCTGCTCGGCGGCGAGCGCATGCGGGTGCCGGCCTCGGCGCTCACTGTCGCGGCGCCGGATGCCGATGCGCTGCCCCGCCAGTCGCAGCCGGTGCGCGCGGTGGTGGAAATGCCCCAGCGTGATCTTTTTGTCGGCGAATCCGTCGCCGCGCGGCTGCTCGTGATCGAGACGCCGGACGAGATGCCGCAGTTCATCTCGCACGTGGCAAAATCAACCGGCGCGGCCGTCGTGCGGCCCTCGCTGCGTACGTCGCGCGAGCAGTTCACGGTCGGCGGCGAGCAGCACTCGGGGCTGGTGATGCCGCTGCGCGTGACGCCGATTCTCGAGGGGGATTTGGAATTGGGAATCCAGATCCTCGCGAGCGTGCAAAAGGCGGGATTTGCAGGACAGCCGGGATTTTCCCGCACGCAGACCACGATCGATGCGAAGCCCGCGCGCGTGCGGGTGCTCGCGCTGCCGCGTGTCGGACGGCTGCCGGGATTCACCGGGGCGATTGGGAAATTCACCGTCGCGCAGCCGAAGCTCTCGGCGACAGAAATCGAGGCGGGCGAACCGCTGACGATGACCATCGGAATGGCTGGCGAAGGAAACCTCGAAGGCGTCGCCGCTCCCGAGAATGAGGCCGCAGGCGGATGGCAGATCTACAAACCGACGAGCGAATTCCAGCCCGACCCGGAGGATCACAATTCCGCGCGCGGCGCAAAAGTTTTCACCTACACGCTCATCCCCGGCCGCGCGGGGCTGAAGGCGACGCCCGCGATGCCCTTCTGCTATTTCGATCCCGAGCGCCGCGCGTATGTGGACATCACGATCCCGCCCGTGCCGATCACTGTGAAGCCATCGAGCACCGCCCCCGCGCCCGCCGAGCCAGAGACGGTGAAAGGTGAAACGCCACGTGCCGAGGAGCCGCCGCGTATCGTCGAGCCCGTGATGACCGGCCTCGCGGAAAAGCCCGGGCGCTGGGTGCATTCCATCGCGCCGCCGCTGCGCCAATGGTGGCTGCTCGCCGCCGAACTCACCCCGGCAGTCCTGCTGCTCGCACTCTGGGCATGGCGTCGTCGTCGCGACTACCTCGCCGCAAATCCGCAGATCATCCGCCGACGCCGCGCACACGCCGCCGCACGCCGCGCACTCGCCCGCGCCCGCACCGCCGCACGCACCGGCGACCGCGGCGAATTCCTCCGCGCCAGTGCCGGAGCACTGCGCGAAGCCGCATCACCGCTCGACACCGCGCGGGCAGACAGCCTCACGCGCGACGACGTGCTGCGGCTTCTGAAGGACGACGCGGACGCATCCGCCGTCGCGCGCAAGGTGCTCGATTCCGCCGACGCCACCCAATACTCGACCGCCGAAGCCGCCGCGATGGAACCGCGCACGCTCCTCCCGGAACTGGAGCGCACCGTCCACACCCTCGCCCGCCGCGCATGAAAATCGCACACTCGCATCGCTGGCTGCACTTCATTGCGATCGCGTGCCTCGTCGTGCTCAGCACATCACAAGGTCTTGCAGCATCATCGCCCGACGATCGTTTTTCCAAAGCGTCCGCCGCATACACCGCGGGTGAATTTGCCGAGGCCGTGGAAGGGCTGCGCGAACTGGTGAATGAGGAAAATTTCTCCGCCGGGGCGCTGCACAATCTCGGCGATGCGGAATGGAAAGTCGGCCGGCACGGGCACGCGGTGCTCGCGTGGGAGCGTGCGCGCTCGCTCGATCCGTTCAGCAAGAACACGGAGGCGAACCTTCGCTTCGCACGGCAGAATGCGCGCGTGGACGCGCCGCTGCTCGCGTGGCATGAGCGGTATTCGACCGCGCTGCCGGGCATTTGGTGGATCGTGATCGCATCTGCGGGACTGTGGGGCGGCGTCGCACTGCTCACGCTGCCGCGCCTGTTCGGATGGCGGCGCGCGGACTGGCACCAGGGCGTGGCCGCCGCGCTGTTCGCGGTTTTTCTCCTGTCTGGCCCGGCGCTCTTCGGGATGTGGAAACGCTCGCAATTCGGCGTGGTGCTCGAAGACGAGACGCCGCTGCGCCTCACACCGACGCGCGAGGCGGAGACGCTGGTGAAAATTTCCTCGGGCGAGATGGCGCGCGTGGAACGCGAGCGCGGCGAATATCTCTACGTGCGCGCCGACGGCGACCGCGCGGGCTGGGTGCGCAAGGCGGACTTTGCGCTCGTGTGGCCGCGGTGATTCTTCCGCCCGGGAAAAAGTGCCGGCCTAATTCCGCTGCCCGCTGATCGGTGTGTAGCCGCGCTTCTTTGCATCACCGGGGCCGAAGTCGTAGCCGACGATGAGATAGCCGATCTGCCGCTCGGACTGTCTGTTCGTGCCGAACATGCAGTTCAGATCCACGTGGATGTTCTTCGTCACACGCCACTGGATGCTCGGCCCGATGGCGAAAATATCCACCGCATCGCCGCGCGCACCTTTCACTGAATCGCGATCGTAGAACGCCTCGATGCCGACGCCGAGCTTGCCATCAATGAGCGTGTAGCTGAGGCCGCCGGTCACCTGGAATTCCTGCTCGCGGTCGCCGCCGAGCTCGGCCTCCCAGACGAAATTCAGGCCCCAGTGCCAGCGCGGCGCGAGCTGGTCGCCGAAGAGCAGCTTGAATTCATACACATCCGGCCCCCAGTGCTCGTCGGCGAATTTGTATTCCGCGTAGATCGTCGGATTGCCCCAGAGCTTGCCCCAGTCCGCGAGCGCGTAGCGCAGCTCCACATTGAAGCTCTGGAAATGGAACGCGCCCGTGTTGTCGCCCTCGTGATCCGTGTAAAGGTCGAGCTGCATCCGGCCGGGCAGGCCGATCTCCACCTCCTGCAGCAGCCGGTGCCGCAGCGTGCCGTCGCGCTTGCGCTTCATGCGCCACCACGATTCGATGCCAAATTCCCCCGGCGCTTTCTGGATGTAAACTCGCGTGCCGGTGAAGCGCCGCGCGCCGGTCCACTCGGGCCGGCCCGTCTCGTCTGTGGCCTGTTCCTCGAGCAGCGAACCCGCAAGTGCAGTCACCGTCGGCAGGCGTTGCGCGGTGCCGCCGCCGGATTTTTTTTCCGCCGCGACGGCGCTTCCCGCGATGGCGGTGATGGCGGAGAAAATGAGGGTTCGGATGATGAATATGGAACGGGGATTCATTGGCGGAGCGCATGTAGCTCCGCGGGCTTTTGAAGGGAATGAAAAAATATTCATGCGGTGGAAAAAGCGCTCAGCGCTCAGTCCCCGCATCGAGTCCGGCACGCAAAAGACTGAGCACCGGGCACCGAGCTGCGCGCCTGCTTGCCTCCCGCCGCGCGATGCACTACGTACATCGCCGTGTCGCAACGCCTCTACGATTGCCCCCAGTGTGGTGCGCCGGTGAGATTCGAGTCCTCCATCGCGGTCTTCGCGGTATGCGAGCACTGCCGCTCGATGGTCGTCGCGCGCGGGGTGAACATCGAGACCATGGGCGTGATGGCCGAGCTGCCGCCGGATCTCAGCCCGTTCCAAATCGGCACGCGCGGCGAGTGGAACGGCACGGGATTCCAAATCGTCGGCCGCATCCGCGTGTCGTATGCGGAAGGCCGTTGGAACGAATGGTGCCTGCTCTGCGGCGACGGCCACACGATCGGCTGGCTCGCCGAGGCGCAGGGGCTGCTCATGATCAGCTTTGCCGCCGACCTTTCCGGCGCGAAACTTCCGAAGGCGGACGACTGCCAGCCAGGGCACACTTTCCAGCTCGCGGGCAGCCACTGGGCCGTGACCGATGTGAAAAGCGCGACGTGCCTCGCGGGCGAGGGCGAGCTGCCATTCATGGCGACACCGGCCAGCGCGCGGCTCGGCGTGGATCTCGTCGCGACGGACGGGAAGTTCGGCAGCCTCGAATTCGACGAGGACGGCACGCGGCTCTACGTCGGCGACTTTGCGGAATTCAGCGGACTCAGATGCCAAGCCCTGCGCCCGGTGCCCGGCTGGTCCGCAGATGCGCCGCTGGAAAAAAACCGCACCGGCGCGCTGGCCTGCGTGCAGTGCGGCGCGGCGGTGAATCTCCGCGCCGCGGGCCTGAGCATGAGCGCCGTGTGCGGCTCGTGCGGCACGGTGATTGACACCTCGAACCCGCAGCTCACCACCATCCAGGGCGCATCCGAAAAAGTGAAGCACCTGCGCCCGCTCATCCCCATCGGCACGCGTGGGAATCTGCGCGGCGTGGACTGGGAGATCATCGGCATGTGCGTGCGCAAGGACCAGTGGTCGAGCTGGTCCGAGTATCTGCTTTTCAACCCGTGGTGCGGCTTCCGCTGGCTCGTCACTTTCAATGGCCACTGGAGCTTCGTGGATCGCGTGAACGGCATTGGGAATCTCTCCGGCGACACGATCACGGTGAACGGACGCGACTACCGGATTTTCGGAAGCAGCGCCTCGCAAATCACGGGCGTGCTCGGGGAGTTTTATTGGAAAGTGCAGCGGGGCGAGCGCACGTTCCTCTCGGACTACATCGCGCCGCCATTCATCCTGTCGAAGGAATTCCATCCCGACCTGAAGGAATTCACATGGTCGCACGGCGAATACATGGACTCGGCCGAAGTCGCCGCCGCATTCCGCCTGAAGGATCCGCCAACGCCATCCGGCATCTACCTGAACCAGCCGAATCCCGCCGGAGAAAAATGGCGCACCGTGAAATGGCGGTGGCTGCCGGCGGCGCTGGCCGTCATCGGCATTCAGATCTTGTTCGCAATGGGATCGGGCGGACGTGAGATCGCGAGCGCGCAGCTGGCATTCGACCGCGACGCGCTTTCCGCGGCGGCGGCCTCGCTCGAAAAACCCGCCGGCGAAGCTCCCGCGAGCACGCAGCTGAATGTGCAGGTCACGCCGCATTTCCAGCTCAATGGCCGTGCGAGCCGCGTGGACATCGAGGCCGAGGCGCCGGTGGACAACAACTGGGTCGGCGCATCCGTGGAACTCGTGAATGCAAAGACCAGCGAGCATTTTCCCGCCGAGATCCAGGTCGGCTACTACCACGGCTACGACGACGGCGAATGGAGCGAGGGCGCGCGGAAAACGAGCGTCTCCATCCCCGCCGTGCCGCCGGGGGAGTACTTCATGACCGTCGAGACCAGCGCCGATTCGGGCATCCGCAAAATGCCGATCGCGGTGCGCGTGAAGCACGGCGGGCTTTTCTGGTCGAACTTCATCCTCATGCTCGGCCTCGTGAGCATCTATCCCGTGACGCTGCTCGTGCGGCGCAACATGTTCGAGCGCGCGCGCTGGCGCGAGAGCGACTGCAGCCCCTGCGCAGCGAGCAGCGACGACTCATCAAGCAGCGACGACGAATGAAACAGCACCCCGTCTATCTCGGCCTCAGCATCTTTGCCGCCATCTACCTCTCGTTCGCGAACGCACGCGGGTGGAGCCTCATCCACACCATGAATCCGGGCCGCATCTTCGGCAGCGGCGGCCACGGCTCCGGCTTCAGCCACAAATAAAAACCCATGAACCTCCACCTCGACACCATCCTCGCCTCGATCCTCTACGCCTTCATCGGCGTCGCCGTGTTCTGCCTCACCTTCTTCATCGTGGACAAGCTCACGCCCTACGATCTGTGGAAGGAGCTGGTGGAGACGAAGAACACCGCGCTCGCCATCGTCGTCGGCCTCATCGGCCTGGGCGTCTGCATCATCATCGCGGCGGCGATCCATTAGCGAGTCGCGCCACGGTGCCGTGGCGCATATCTCATGACCGACCGCGCCACACGCCTCCTCCTCTTCGCGAGCGTCTTCACCATCGCGACGTGCGGGCTCATCTACGAACTGATCGCCAGCACGCTCGCGAGCTATCTGCTCGGCGATTCGGTCATGCAATTTTCTACCGTCATCGGCGTGTATCTTTTCTCGATGGGCATCGGCTCGTGGCTCTCGAAGTATGTCGCGCGCGATCTGCTCGGCATGTTCATCAAGGTCGAGCTGCTCATCGCGCTCCTCGGCGGCTTTGCTGCGGCGCTGCTCTTCACGCTGTTCGCGCATGTGGCATCGTTTCGCGTCGTGCTCTACGGCATCATCCTGCTGCTCGGCACGCTCGTCGGCGTGGAGATTCCGCTGCTGCTCCGCATCCTGAAGGATCGCCTGCAATTCAAGGAACTCGTCGCGCAAGTGTTCACGTTTGACTACATCGGCGCGCTGCTCGCCTCGCTGCTTTTCCCGCTCGTCCTCGTGCCGCATCTCGGCCTCGTGCGGAGCAGTTTTCTTTTTGGAATGCTGAACGGCATCGTCGGCCTGCTCGCACTGTGGGCACTGTGGAAGGAAGTGCCGCGCGCCGCGCGCCTGCGGAATGCCGGACTCGCCGTGCTCGTGCTGCTCGCTCTGGGCTTCGCCGGCTCCGAGCGCATCCTCGCGTGGTCCGAGCAGGCGGCGTATTCGGAGACCGTCATCCACGCGCGCTCCACGCCGTATCAGCGCATCGCCATCACGCGGCACGAAGACGACGTGCGGCTCTACCTGAATGGCAACCTGCAGTTCAGCTCCCGCGACGAATACCGCTACCACGAGGCGCTCGTGCATCCCGGCCTCGCCCGCCTGCCGCACGCGCGCAATGTGCTCGTCCTCGGCGGCGGCGACGGGCTCGCCGTGCGCGAGATTTTGCGCCACGCGAAGGTCGAGCGCATCACCCTCGTGGATCTCGATCCTGCGATGACGCAGCTTTTCTCCCGCAACGAAATGCTCACGCGGCTGAACGACCGGGCGCTGCTTTCGCCAAAGGTGCGCGTGATCAATGCGGACGCCTTCACCTGGCTCGCGGAGAACAAAGAGTCCTTCGACTTCATCGTCGCGGACTTCCCCGACCCGTCGAATTTCTCCATCGGCAAGCTCTACACGACCGCGTTCTTCGCCCGCGTGCGCGGCGCGCTCGCGCAGGCCGGCGCGATCACCGTGCAGTGCACCTCGCCGTTCGTCGCGCGGAAATCATTCTGGTGCGTGGACGAGACATTGCGCGCGTGCGGCTTCATCACCGAGCCGTATCACTGCCTCGTGCCGTCCTTCGGCGAATGGGGCTACATCCTCGCGTCGCACCGCCCGCTTACGGAAGAACTGCGGCTGCCCGACGGCCTGCGCTTTCTCAGCGCGGGAAATTTCCGCACGCTCTTTGAGTTCCCGCCCGACATGGCGCGCGTGCCCACCGAGGTGAACCGTCTGAACAACCAGGCCCTCGTGCGCTACTTCGAGCAGGAGTGGGCGCGCTACACGCACTGAACGTGGGGACGATGAGGTTCAGCTCGGATGTCTCGTGGCAGCGCGCCAGCGCAGCCTTGGAGTGCAGTGGCAAGCGGAGCGCGACACCGCCTTGGGGACGCGTGATCCGATTACGACGCCCGTGGTTCCCGCGCGAAGACCCTCCGAAGGCGGCGTGGCGCTGCGCTTCCCGCCGCAGTCCAAGGCGCCGCACGCCTTTCGAGGACGTCGTTCAGAAATTGGGCCGATGAAATCCCGCCGCGCATTTTTGAAGGCCGGCGTCGCCGGTGCTGCCGCATGTCTCGCGGGATGCGAAAAAACTCCGCGCACCTTTCCCGGCACGATCCTCGGTGCAGGCCGCGCTGCCGGCCACCGCCTGCGTGATGCACATGAGGGGACATTCCCCGCGCCCTCCGAGGAGCACGGCGTGCGTTGCGTGATCATCGGCGGCGGCATCGCGGGACTCGCCGCTGCGCGCCGTCTCGCGCAGCGCGGGATGGATGATTTCCTCCTCGTCGAACTCGAGCCCAGCGTCGGCGGCAACTCCGCCAGCGGCAGCAACCACATCGCCGCGTATCCGTGGGGCGCTCACTACCTGCCGATCCCGAATGACGAATCCACCGAGGTCATCGCGCTGCTCGGAGAACTCAATCTCATCCGCGGACGCGACGCCACCGGCGCACTGCTGTGCGATGAGGAAATGCTCTGCGCCGACCCGAATGAGCGCCTCTTTGATCAGGGCCGCTGGCACGAGGGTCTCGTCCCGCAGCTCGGCCTCAGCGCCGGCGACCGCGAGCAATACGCGCGCTTCTCCGCGCAGATGGACACCTTCCGCCACGCGCGCGGCAGCGATGGACGCCGCGCATTTTCCATCCCGCTCGACCTCAGCTCGCGCGACGCGGAACTGATCGCGCTCGACC
>JAYWEO010000420.1:0-4346 GCA_043779225.1 Prosthecobacter sp. | reverse complement strand
GATCGCGAGCGAGGGCACGTCCTGCGCAACACTTACATCTTCAAGCACGGCAAACTCATCGAGATCGCGATCCACCTCGATTCCGTCCCCGGCTGCGGCGACGACTCCCTCTCCGACGCGGGCTGGCCGTGGTCAAAATTCTAGCAGGGTGACGCATGTCGCGAGGGAAGTGGTTTCCCGCTTCGGAAGAAAACCGGCCCCGGCTTTCTGCACCGCAGCGATCCCGGCGGGAGAAACGGGGAAGTGAAATGCCGGGCTCCGGCCAGCAGGCATCTGCCCGGCTGCAAGCGACTCGCCGAGCGAGCGGCAGACAGGGACTCCGCCTGACCATCGCCACTCACTCTGCGGTGAGCCCGGCGTATTCAGTCTGGCCCTCGTTCCTAGCGCGCGCCGTTGCTCACGATGCCGCTATCGACAGGGTGGCCGTTCTTGCGGTGCCCGTTCAGCGGCTTCTCGCCCCTCGTCTTGAAGAACTTCGTGACAAACATCGGCGGGACATTGCGCAGGCAGTATTCGCTCTCGGCGTGCGCAAAATGGTCGCAGTGGCCGCGGGTACGCAGCTCATTCGTGACCTGATAGATGATGAAGGCCGAATGCGCCTGCGGAGCGAGCACCGAGTAGGTGTGATCGAGGATTTCGCGCTTCTTCCCCTTTTCGAGAATGCTGAACGGAATGCCCGACACGACATAGTCGCAGTGCGGGAGGCCCCTGGCGGAGAGCACGTCCGGGAGCTTCACGCAGTCGTCGTTGTGGACGCTGATGCGCGGGTCGTTGGCAAACTGCTTGCGAAGGTGTTCGCAAAGCTCGGCATCGATCTCGAAAAGCAGCAGATGCGAGTCCGAGTGCATGCGCTTCGCAATTTCGCGGGTGTGGCAGCCCTCGCCGGGCCCGAATTCCGCGATGACGCGCGGGCCGCTGTGGTCCATCTTGTCAGACACCCTGCGGATGAGCGTCTTGGAACTCGGCATGATCGAGGCCACTTGCCAGGGGCTTCGGAGGAATCGTTTCAGAAAAAGTGCGCTCATTTAGACGTGGCCATGGGGAAAACTCGCGCGGACTTTAACGTGCGAACCGTGCATGGCAAGTGTTCTGCGAGGCCGCACGTCGTTCTTCCGAAGATTCAACCAAACGCAGTATCAGGCATTCTCAAGCTGGCGCAGTCGCCTCGCGCGCCGCCGCGACGACCTTGAGGCTCACGGAAAAGGCGCGCGGCGCCACGGTGCCGGAAAAGTTTCGCACAATCTGCGATAGAAAAAGTTGCCACATCCGCGAGCATGTGCTTTTCTCCGCGTCCCAAATCGGGAACGCAGCCGTAGCTCAATTGGATAGAGCATCTGACTACGAATCAGAAGGTTTGAGGTTCGACTCCTCACGGCTGCACCACTCAGGAAGTGCAGGATGGCCATCCCGGGAGTCAGCGTCCTGATTCAGACCTGCCGCTGCGCGAGGCATCCTGCCCAGGCAGTCGGTTCTGTCCTTGCGCAGGATTTTGCCAGCTTTGCACTGATCCTCTGCGACGACTGCTCCGGTGACGGCTCGCGCGGTTCACTTCACCTTCAGCAACTGCACGCCGTCGGCGACGACGTAGCCATCGGTGTCCTTGTTCGAGATTGTGATGGTGACGCCCGTGCCTTGTTTGAGCGTGAATTTTCCGAGCGACACCGCGCCGGATTTCTCGCGCTCATTTACCTTGAGCGGAGCCGTTGCCAGCTTGCGGTCACTGATGTCGATGTCGATCGGCACATTCGTTGCGCGGTTCGCATTCGGCGGGTAGTGGAAAATGATGTCGTAGGTCCCGTCCTCGGGGATCGTGACTTTCCACATCAGGCTCATCTTCCCCTTCTCTGAATTCGCATCGTGGATGTAGCCGGTGCCGACACGCTGCGTGCCGTTGAGGCTGCCGTCGGTCCATTCGCCTTCGCGCTTCGCGTCGGCGTCGTCGAGCACGATGCCGGGGAGCTTCGGGGCTTCCGCGTGGTCGCGCGTATGGCCGGACAATTTCGGATCCCAAACGAGCACCTGGCCGTCCTTCAGCAACTGCTCGCGCAGCGCCGGGTAGGCGACCTTTTGCACGGCGACATTTGCATCGATCGCCATGCACGCGGCAGTCGCGGAACTCTGCCCCATGATCATGAAGACCGGCTCCATGCGGATGCTGCCGTAGGCGACGTGCGTCGCGCCCAGGCACACGGGGACGAAAAGGTTTTCACACTCGGCCTGCCTGGGGATGATGCTGCGGTAGCTGATCGGATATGGCTTCACGCTGATCTGCACGTCGCCTTCGTTCTCCACAAGTCCGTCACGCACGATGCGGCGGCAGTTGTGCGAATCCATGTTGTACGCGCCGAGCCCCACGGCATCCTCGAACTTCTCCACCTGCCGGCACACACGCTCGCTCATCACGTAGTCGCTCAGCATCCGGCGCGACTCGCGCACATACATCGCGTGCGGAAAGCCGCCCGTGTCCTGGAACTCGTCCTTCGGGAACCCCCACTCGCCCATGTCGCGGCGCATCTCCTCAGGCACACGCGGGTCCGTGGCAAGGAAGGTCAGGAAGCCGCGGATGTAATTCTCGTGCTCCTTCCAGATTTTCTCACGCGTCGCATAGTCCGCGTCGGGATACGCGTAGTTCTTTCCGATGTAGTCGGTGGAAAATGCGCCGTTGTTGTTAATGTCCGTCTTCTCCGGCGTGACCATGTCGATCTTCATGAACATCTTCAGCGTCGCATTCTTGTCCGCAGCCTTCAGCGCGTCGAAGTAACGCCCGAGCAGTTCATATTGCTTCGCATCGTAGCTCAGCGGCGGCTCGATGGGACGCCGGTTCGCGGGATTCTTCGTCAGGCAGAGGCGGAAATTGTAAGCCTGCACGCTCGCATCGCCCGCGCCCGGGGTGCCGAGCGGCTCTGCAGAAATGAACGGCAGCAGGCCGGACTGCGCATCGCCGGGCTTCACGTAAGGATCCACCGGCACGATGAACTGATGATGCGGCGTCTTGTCGCGCACTCCGTTGATCGTCTCGTCGAACCGCTCGTTCGCCTCGCGGCCCACCATGTATTTCACGCCCGCCTTCGCCATCAGGTCACCCTCATAGGTCGCGTCGATGAATATTTTCCCGCGATACACCGTCCCGTCCTCCATCGTCATCTCCGTGATCCGCGCACCGTCCTTTTTCACCGTCGCGAGCCGCTGGCCGAACTTCACCGGCACCTTCGACTCCGCGAGCAGCGCGCGCAGTTCGCGCTCCGCGACCGACGGCTCGAAAAACCACGCCTCGTCCTTGCCGTAGTGCTTGCCGAGGCGCTTGTAAAAATCGCGGGAGAAACCGCCGATGGCCGCCTTGTTCCCGATGTCCGTCCACCCCAGCCCGCCCGAGGTGAGCCCGCCGATGTGCGTGCCAAATTCCGCGACGACCGCCTTTTTTCCCAGCCGTGCCGCAGTGCATGCCGCAGAGACTCCGGAGGCGGTGCCACCGTAAACGACCACATCACTTTCGATCGTCTCAGCGCGAGCCGCGATGATGAGCGCGGGGATGAGAAGGAGCTTCAGGGGATTCATGCCGTCACTCGACCTGCACTCCCCCCATTTCACGAGTCAAAAATCACGCTATCGGTTTCCGAACCCGGCCGTGCGAATCATTCCCGCCGGACTCCCAACTTACCCGCATACGGAAGCTGGGGCAGTGTCCTGATTTGAATTTGGAAGGCGGGAAGGCAGGAAGAAATACGGCTCAACGCGGACGCTTCCGCTCTCACGATTCCTCCGCGTCTTCTTTTCCTGCCTTCCTGCCTTCCAAATTGGGGTAATGATTTACTTGGCGCATAAAACCGGCGCGCGAGGCTTGACCCGCTGAGATCGTGCCGGATACGGTGCGAGTCGGATGATTTGCGCCGAAATAGACTTTCAGAAGGTAGGAAGATCCTATCACATTTTTGAGGCATTCTTGGCGCAGTCGAAAACCGTGGAAACGTCGCCTCTTTTTTTAGACCGCCGTTCTGCAAAAACTGCGTGTGTTGGACGGACGCGAGTTGGGCTAGGATGGTCAAATTTTCCGTGTGAATTTGTCGCGATACGGTCGCCGAGATCACGCATGAAGTATGAACTCAAGATTTTCGCAAACGAGTTCGGGGACGGGAGGCCGTGTTTTCGGTTTTGTTCTCGCGGCGGGCCTCACACCAATCAGGAAACAGGCGACGGACTTCCGGCCCGCGTGGTTCCCACTCCTCATTTCCATTCGGTTGACAAGCATGGTATTCTCCAAGCCTACCAGACGCCTCTCCTAGAAAATCTAGAAGAGGCCGCAAAGATTGCTCGCAATCCACAACTGGGGACAAATCACTTCTGTCAGG
>JAYWEO010000419.1:0-10326 GCA_043779225.1 Prosthecobacter sp. | reverse complement strand
GAGCACACGGCACGCTGGCCTTCGGATGGCAAAACGGTTTTGTGCCAAACGATCATCTCCCCATGTCTGAATGGGCCGGGTAGAATACCCGGCCCGGCGGGTAAGATACCCGCCCTACCCCGTAGTCTTCGGATACGTCCCCAGGATCTTCACCAGCGTGCAGTGCTTGCTGAGTTCCGCGACGGCCTCCTTCATCGGCGCCTGCTCGGCGTGACCCTCGGCATCCACGAAAAAGAAATACTCCCATGCCTTCCGCTTGCTCGGGCGGCTTTCGATTTTGCTCATCGAGATGTGCAGGCGGTTGAACGGCTCCAGCGCGTGGAAAAGTGCGCCAGGCTCGTCGCGGATGCAGAACATGAGCGATGTGCGATCCTCTCCCGTCGGCGGCGGCGCGACCGGGCCGATGACGAGGAAGCGCGTCGTGTTGTTCGGATTGTCCTGCACGCTCAGCTCAAGTATCGGGAGCCCATGCGCCTCCGCAGCCATGCGTCCCACGAGCGCTCCGGCGTCCGGCTGCTGCGAGGCGAGTTCCGCCGCCCGTGGCGTGCTGCCGACCTCGATGAGTTCGACATTGGGCATCGTGCGCTGGAGCCACTGGCGGCACTGGCCGAAGACCTGCGGATGCGAGTAGAGCTTGCGGATCTTTTCCTTCGCGCAATTCGACGCGAGATGGTTTTCGATCTTCATCAGGATCTGCGCGCAGATGCGCAGTTCGCTGTCCATGAAAACGTCGAGCGTGTGGTTCACCGCGCCCTCGGTGCTGTTCTCGATCGGCACCACGCCGCAGTCCGCACGGCCACGTGCGACCGCATCGAAGACATCCGCGATGGTGACCTGCGGCACGTAGTCCACGCTCGATCCGAAGCGGCTGCGCGCAGCCTGGTGCGTATTCGTCGAAGGCGGGCCGAAGTAGGCAATGGTGAGATCCTTCTCCAGCGCGAGCGCCGCAGACATGATCTCGCGGTAAATCGCGCGGATGCTTTTTTCCGGGAGGCGGCTGTTGATGTCGCGCGCCTTCGCGGCAAGGGCGCGCAGCACCTGCTCCTCGCGCTCCGGCGCGTAAATGGGCTGGCCCTGCGCCTTTTTCAAAAGGCCGACCTCATGCACGAGATCCGCGCGCTCATTCAGCAGGCGGATGATCTGCTCATCCACGGCGTCAATCTTGCGGCGAATTTCGGGAAGGTCCATGTGCGGTCAGTTTTCGGGATGCGGCGTGGCGTCGTCAGGCTCCACCTCAGCAGACTCGGCCTGCAATTCAACGCTCACAGATTCCTCCGCCAGAGTTTCGACGGATGCAGAATGCGATTCGTCAGTCGCGGTCTGCGCTGCATCGGACACGGCTTCTGGATTCACGGCTGCTTCAGCCGGAACCTCCGGAGCCGAAGCCGCAGCAGGTTTTTCCTCCTCGGGAATCTCCGCTTTCGGCAGCGCCACGCGGCGCAGTTCGTCGGCGTTCGGAAGTTCGTCCACATTCTTCAGGCCGAAGTGTTGCAGGAAATATTCCGTCGTCGCGTAGAGCAGCGGACGGCCCGGCACTTCGGCGCGGCCCACGATTTTCACGAGGCTGCGGTCGAGCAGCACCTGCATCACGCCATCCACGGCGACACCGCGCACGGCTTCCATGTCCGCACGCGTCACCGGCTGGCGATAGGCGATGATCGCGAGCGTCTCCAGCGCCGGACCGCTGAGGCGCGTCGGCTTTGCCTCGGGATAAAGCTGCCGCACAAAATCAGCGGCCTCCTTCACCGTCGCCATCGCAAAGCCATTCACCTGCTCGGTGATTTGGAACGCGCGCTCCTGCTGCGCATACTCGGCTTTCAGTTCCTCGATCGCGGCGGCCACGTCGGCCTCCTTCACTTCGCTCATCGGCTGCAAAGTCAGAATCTCAGTCTCGACCGCGGCACCACGGATGGCCTTTGCGATCTCCTCCAGTGTGATCGGCTTCGGCGAAGCGAACACGAGGGCCTCCACGGCATGTTTGATAGTCGGCGTCATCGCGATTGGGACAGATTAGACGCGGCTGAGTTCAATTTCACCAAAGGCTTCGGACTGCACGCAGCGCAATTGCTTGAGCCGGATGAGTTCGAGCAGTGCGAGGAAAGTGATCACCACTTCGCCGCGCGATGCGGCATCCGTGAACAGTTCCGTGAACTTCAGCGCCACGCCGGGTGCCGCCATTTTCAAAATGAGATCGATCTTGTCGGAGACGGTGAAGTTCTCCTCGAAGATTTCGCGCAGGTTCTCCTTCTTGCTCTCTATGCGCTTGAGAATCTTGTTGAAGGCATTGATGAGGTCGAACACCGACACCTCGCCGAGCGGGCGCTCCGCCTCCTGCGGTCCCTCGACGATGCGCGGGAACACGCCTTCGCGCGCAATTTCGCGCTCATGGAGATGCCCGGCGGCTTCCTTGAATTTCTTGTATTCGAGCAACTGCCGCACGAGTTCCCAGCGCGGATCTTCTTCGTCGGCCTCCTCGTCCGGCGGCTGCACGTTCACCGGGAGCAGCGAGCGGCTCTTGATATAGATGAGGTTCGCCGCCATCACCACGAACTCGCCCGCGACATCGAGGTCGAGCATCTTGAACAAGTCCATGAAGTCGAGATACTGCTTCGTGATGTGCCCGATGTTGATGTCGTGGATGTCGATCTCATCGCGCTTGATGAGATAGAGGAGCAAATCCAACGGCCCCTCGAAGACTTCGAGTTTCACTTTGTATTCCTGCGACATGAGGGCGCGGAGGCTAGCGGACGGACTTGCGATGGGAAGAAAAACGTGGCGCGGCGGGTGAAATCGGGAAGACGCGTCACTCCCGCACCGGGAGCAGTTCAAATTGATTGAAACCACGAATGGACACGAAAAGACACGAATGAAATTCCGGGGATGTGGCTACCTTGAAGCCGGCGTAACGCTTCGCTCCATTCGTGTAATTTCATGTCCATTCGTGGTTCAAATCCAGACCCCATCCCAGCACCTTGCGCATTGCCATCCCAGGCGAGTGCTCTAGCTTCCGCCCAGCCCATGGCGCTTTCCATTTCATCGAAGGACCGCATTCTGGTCATCGCACCGCATCCGGACGATGAATCCATCGGCACCGGCGGGCTGCTTCAGCGTGCACGACGGGCAGGCGCGGAAGTGCGCGTGATTTTTTCCACGAGTGGCGACAATAATCCGTGGCCTCAGCGCGCGATTGAAAAGCGGATCTTCGTGACCACCTCGGCGCGTCTGCGCTGGGCGGCGCGGCGTCGCGAGGAAGCCCGTGCGGCGCTGCGATTCCTGCTCGGCAGCGATGAGCCGGCGCTTTTTCTGAATCTTCCCGATCAAGGTGTCACGCGGGTGCTGCTGCACGGCGGCGAGCAGACGGTCGCGACGCTGCGCGCGGAATTCGCCGCGCTGCGACCGACGATCGTCGTGCTGCCCTCGGCGGATGACGCGCATCCCGACCACAGCGCGATGCATGTGCTCGCCCGCTTCGCCTTAAGCAGCGCCCTCGCCGCGCCCGGCTGCCGCATCTTCACCTACGTCGTCCACCGTCGTGGGAACTCCGCGCCGTGGCCTTCGCTTTTGCTGCGGCTGTCCGATTCGGAAGTGCAGGACAAACGACAGGCGATCCTCTGCCACGAGACGCAGATGGCGCTGAGTCGCCGCCGCTTCACCGCGTATGCGCGGACTGAGGAACCTTACGACATCGTCTCGGCCCCGGCGTTTGCGTCCGAGCACCATCCGGTGCGCGAGGCGGAATTCACGGACGGCGCGCTGCGGCTGCGCATCCGCACGGGCCGCGCGCCGCTGCCACGGCGGAGGCTTTTCATCGCGGCTCAGAGCATCCCGCTCGGGATGATCCGCTGGTCGCTCACGCTGCCCGCGCGGAGCCGCACGATGGAGATGCAGGACGAGACCTCGGGCGCGCTGCTGCGCCGCTGCACTGTCCGCGTGAAGGACGGTTTCAGCGAAGTGAGAATCCCGGCGGATGCGATGCACCCGGTCGAGTCCATCTTTGTGAAAATCACAAGCCGGCGATTCTTTTTCGACTCATCCGGCTGGCGTGAGGTGGTGCCCTCAGGCAGCAATGTCGGCATCGCGCGAGGACCGATCCGGCCTGCGTGGCAAGAGGACGAGTAAGGCGATGCCTTGCGCGAATGGCGCGGCGAAGTTCGCCAGCGGCTGCGGTGCTGCGTTCTACTTTGTCTTTTCGCTCGCAAGCGGAAGCTCGGGCAGCGCTTTTCCCAGCGCCTGATCGGATACCTTCAGTCCCTTGCGGTAGCCGTTGAATCCGTAGAACAGCGGCTTGAATGGATCCACGTATTCGACATTCGCCTTCGCGGGCACTGCGAGGCCGGTGAATGAATACACAGCGTTCACCACGAGACGCCGCAGCCCCTCATTCTGAAGATCGGTGGCGGAACCCATCGTGGTGCAGAGGATCTTGTTGCCCTTGCCAAAATCATCGTCATTCACGCGCGTCCAGACCACGGGCATCGCGGGCGAATTGATCCCCTGCTCTTCCTTGTCGGTCGCGCGCTTCTTCACGTAGTCGGCCGGTTCGTCTTCCGGCTTCATGCCCTTCAGCACGACGCCGCGGACGAGGATCTTCGCATCGGCAGGCGGATAGGCCTCGTACACATCGGTATCGCCGAAGATGTCGCTCACTCCGCGGAGCAGCACATCATCCTGGGCACCGTCCTCGATCACACCGCGCGTGGCCTCGCTCTTGTGCCTGCCCCAATGGCTCACCCATCCCTCGCCATACACTTTTTTGCCGAAGGCATTGAAGGCCGAGTATTCACCCTTGATTCCGGAGAATGCGTGCGTGCTCGTGCGCAATCCGATCAGCGGCTTGCCCGCCTTCACGTAGTCGGCGAAATGCCGGAACTGCTCATCGGGCCAGCGACGGAAGCGCAGCGAAGTGATGACGACGTCCGCCTTGTCGATCGCCTCGGCACCGGGGAGATTGTCGGGTGTATTCGGATCAATCTCGCCGGTTTCCTTGTGGATCGCGAACAGCACGGTGCAAGTGAATCCATGTCGCTGGCTCAGCAGTTTTCCGAGCATCGGCAGCACTTCCTCCGAGCGGTATTCCTCGTCACCGGCAATCAGCACGACGCGCTTGCCCTTGCCCGGGCCGGCCTTGCCTTCGTAGGTGATCCATTGATCGTCAGCGGATGCGAATGCGGCGAATGCAACGGACAGGATGAGGGTGCGGAGGAGTTTCATGCGGCGCGAATGCCAGCGGAGCAGGACAAGTGAGTCAAGGACGGCGCACAGCGGGTAGTGTCCTGTTGAGTCTCGCGAAACTGCTGAAAGTCGGATCAAGGATCGGCAGTTTTGAACCGCCGGGCGGGTCGGCATGGATGTGAAACTGCTTGTTTCTCGCAGCAGGCTTGCGCTGGACGTCTTCGCCGGTTGCAGACCGCCGTTCCTTGCGGCCAGCGCTTCTTCTCAACGAGTTTTGCGAGACTCAATAATTTGGAAGGCAGGACGGCAGGAAAAGAAAAAGGCGCCGGTGCGGCAAAAGCAGATGCGCCTGCTTTGCCCCGAATTCATTCCTGCCTTCCAAATTTAAATCAGGACACTACCGCACAGCGGGCAAGAGAATGAAGAAGTGCAAGACCATCTTCTGATGCGCCCGCGATTCACCTTCGTGCATTGCCTCCCTTTGCTTATCCGTGCCTTTCGCAGAAGGTGCCTCACATTCATGCAGACCAGCACACCCATCGTTGCTGTCGGAAGAATCCGCTCAGCACTCCGCTCCATCGCTTTCCTCGTCGCGGGATTGCTTTGCCTCGCGTCAGTCCCGCTCACATTCGCGGAGACAAAGTCGCGGAAGAAACCGGCGAACGAGGACTCGGATGCCCCTGCTCCGAAAAAGAAACCGCGCACCACTCCGAAGCCGAAACCCGCGCAGGAACCCGACGAGGCATCCGCGAACAACACGAGCACCAAATCGAAAGCGAAGAAGCCGGACGCCGAACCTGCGGCATCGCCCGCCGTCAATGCGACAGCCGCCCCGAGCGCATCCATCTCGACAGACGATCTCGTCGAATTTCAGACGCAGCCTGCCGCGGTGAAACGGATCATCGAGTCCTGCCTCGAACTGACACGGCAGAATCTCACTTACACCTTCGGCTCGTGCGATCCGAAGAGCGGCGGGATGGATTGCTCCGGCTTCATCTACTTTGTGCTGCGACAGCACGGCTTCACGCAGGTGCCGCGGGATTCCAGCGGGCAATACGTATGGGTCCGCCGCGCACGCGGGTTCCGCGCGGTCGTGAGCCGCAAGGCGGACACCTTCGAGATGGATGAAATGCTGCCCGGCGATCTGCTTTTCTGGACCGGCACGTATGCGACCGCCAACGATCCGCCGGTCTCGCACGCGATGCTCTATCTGGGCACTGAAAAATCCACCGGTGCAAAAGTGATGGCCGGCTCCAGCGATGGCCGCAGCTATCGCGGGCAGAAGCGGAATGGCGTGAGCGTCTTTGACTTCACGATGCCACGCGCGCCCGTGAATGGGGATACGCGCAGCACGTTCATCGGCTACGGACGAATCCCCGGCCTGCGCGATTAAAAAAAAGAAGCGCAGCGGCTGGGCGAGGGGCGATTCCGTTGTGTCATCCGCAAGATGCATCCATCCCAAACCTATGCTCCACTACGCGCTCATCTTCATCATCGTCGCCCTCCTCGCAGCCGTGTTCGGCTTCGGCGGGATCGCGGGCACTGCACTCACCATCGCCAAGGTGCTGCTGTTCGTCTTCATCGTGCTCCTCGTGGTTTCGCTCCTCACCGGACGGAGCCCGAAAGTCTAGCCCGCCATGAAGTCATCCGCCCTTCTCGGCATCGTGCTGCTGCTCCTCGGCGCAGGCATCCTCAGCTACGGGTATTTCAGCTACCGGACTCGCGAGACGGTGCTCAAGGTCGGCCCCATCGAGGCCACCGCGGATCGCACGAGGACTGTATCGTTGCCGCCTGTGCTCGGATGGGCGTTCGTGGGGGCCGGAGCGTGCGTGCTCATGTTTTCCCGCAAGGGGAAAGCTTAGGCGACACGCGCTCGCATCCTGACGGCACCCTAGCATGAAAACCGCCGAAACCAAAGGTTTCGCCGGACCGCTCCGGGTCATCGCGGTCTTCATCATTGCCGCAGGCACGCTGCGTTACGCTCAGGATTTTTTTCTGCCGCTGGTGCTTGCGGGGCTGCTGAGTTTCCTCCTCTCGCCGCTCGTCCGGCGGCTGGAACGCTGGCACCTCGGGCGCGTCGGTGCGGTGCTGGCGACTGCGCTGATGGCCTTCGTGCTCATCGGCGGGCTGACCTATCTGGTCACCAATCAGTTCCTCGATCTCGCAGGGTCGCTGCCAAAATATCGCGACAATCTGATTGCACGGGTATCCGCCTTGAAACTGCGCGGAGACAGCCTGCTTGGCCGTGCGGGCCGGACGCTCACGGAAGTCACCGAGGCGATGACGAAGCCGGAGCAGCCATCCGCCGCTGCCGAGCCCACCGGACCCCCAGCGACAGCGACGCCGCTGCCGGTGAAGATCGCCAGGCCCGACGACAATCCGATCCGCACGCTCATGGAGCTTCTCACGCCGATCGTCGGCCCGCTCGGCAATACCGTGATGGTGATCGTGATCGTGATTTTCATGCTCCTTGCGGGATCCGATCTGCGGGACCGGCTCATCCATCTCCTCGGCCGCAGCCGGCTGCGCATCACCACGCAGGCGATCGACGAAGCCGCGATGCGCATCAGCCGCTACCTGCGCGCGCAGTTGCTCGTGAATGCGAGCTTCGGCCTCGCGGTCGCCGTGGGCCTGCATTTCATCGGCGTGCAGAACTCCGTGTTCTGGGGATTGCTCGGGATGGTGCTGCGCTTCCTGCCGTACATCGGCGCATGGATCGCGGCTGCGTTTCCGCTCGCGCTCTCGATCGCCATGTTTGAATCGTGGACTCAGCCGCTGCTCACCCTCGGGCTTTTTGTCATCGTGGAAATCATCGTCGCCAATGTCATCGAACCCTGGCTCTACGGCGCATCCACCGAAATTTCCTCCCTGGCGGTCGTCGTCTCCGCAGTCTTCTGGACGTGGCTCTGGGGAGGCGTCGGCCTCGTGCTCGCGACGCCGATGACCGTCTGCCTCGCCGTGGCCGGGAAGTATCTCCCCGATCTCGCCTTCCTCGACATGCTCGTGGGAGACAAGCCCTCCATCGCTCCCGGCGACCGCCTTTACCAGCGGCTGCTCGCGCTGAACAACGAGGAGGCAGGCGAAATCATCGAGCAATACGCTGCGGAAAAATCCGGGCCCGCGGCCTTCGACGAGGTCGTGATTCCCGCCCTGCGCGGAATCGAGTCGGATTTCCGCTCCGGTGAAATCTCGGAAGACGCGCGCGCCGAAGCCTGCCAGATCGTCCGCGAGATCATCACCGAACTGGCGCCCGCCGTGACGCCCGTCGCCTCCGAAGCCGCGCCCATTCTCCTCCTGCCCGCATACCACGAGGCGGACGAACTCGCGGCGCTCATGCTCGCGCAAGTGCTGGCCGAATCCGGCATCGCCACCACGGTGCTGTCTGCCACGCTCCTCGCCTCCGAGGAAGTCGCGCAGGCCGTGGCCCTCGCACCGCGCATCGTGTGCATCTCCTCAATCCCGCCGGCCTCCGGCACCGCCGCACGCGCACTCTGCAAGCGACTGCGCGCCCAATTGCCGACTGCCCGCATCCTGGTCGGCCTTTGGAAAACCGAGGATGCCGGGTTCGCCATCCGCCGCGAACGTCTGGCCAAAGTGGGTGCCGACGCCACGTATCCCGATCTCCGCCGATGCGCCACGGACATCGCCGAGTTTGCCGCCTGCACGCTGCCGCTGGATTCCGCGGAGCAGATTGCAAAATGATCGCAGTCGGGAAATGGCCGCCCGACCTCAACCGAGCGCTTGCACTTTCGCAGAGGCTCTGAAAGTTTCCCGCCCCTTATGTCCCTACCCGCCTCGGATCCAGACGAGCCAAGACCCGCGTCCTCCACTCCGGCACCGCCGCCGCAGGAGTTCGATCTGCTCGCGTTTTGGATCCAGCACCAGCGCCTCATCATGCGCCTCGTCATCGTGGCGCTCCTCGCCGTGGCCGTCTGGGGTGCCTTCCTTTTCATGGACTACCGGAAGCGCGTGGGATCCGAGGAGGCGCTCGCAAAAGCAAAGACTGCCGCCGACTACAGCAAGGCCGTCGCCGATTGGTCCGGCACACCGGCAGCCGGCACAGCCACCGTCCGGCTGGCCGAGGAATTGCGCAAGGAAGGCAAGCCCGCCGAGGCGGCCAAGGCACTGCGCGAATTTCTCGACAAGTATCCCGTGCATCCCTTGCGCGTCAGCGCTGCCCATGCACTCGCGGCATCCTTGGAGACTGCGGGGAAAAATGAGGAGGCGCTCACGGCGTATCAGCAGTTCGGCGCGGCGCAGGGGCGCAGCGCATTCGCACCCCTCGCATCCATCGGCCAGGCGCGTGTGCTCATGACGCTGAACAAGACGGAGGAAGCGCAGAAGCTTCTGGAATCCGTGGAGCAGAAATTCCCCGGCAATCCCTTCGTCTATGATGCGCGGACCCTGCTCGAAGAAATCAAGAATGCCGCCGGACGGAAGACCGGCGGCTCACCGCGCCCGACGCCCGTCCCAGCTCCGGCCCCAGCGCCTGCTCCGGCGATCAATTTGCAGGGAGTCACTCCGCCCCCGGCCCAGCCAGGCGCTCCTGCTCCGACGATCAGCCTCACTCCTGCACCGGCACCTGCTGCACCGCCAACGGTTCCACCCGCGACTCTGGTGAAACCTGCGACTCCCCCGAGCCCCGCCCCTGCGACTCCGGCAACGCCCCCGGCCGATCCGCCAAAATAGCTCGAATCGGAAAAGTCCTTCCCCGCACTTACGCGGGGCCGAATGCCACGTTGTCGTCGTCAAAGCGCGCGATACTCCGATCCGTCTCCATCGGCTCCTCTGCCACATCGAATTCCTCCTGCCCGATGTTCAGGTCGCCGCTGAACACGCCGCCACTCTCCACCGTGATCGCGCGGGCATACACGGTCCCTTCGAGCCAGCCGGTCTTGCCGATGACCACCTTGTCCGCGACCACACGCGCACGCGCCTTGCCATTCACCTCGAAGAGCTTCGTCCGCACCAGCCGCCCGAACTCCATATCGGCCCCCTTCTCCACGCACATGTGCTGCGTATCCAGCATCCCCGTGAGACGACCCTTGATCTTCACGCGCGCCTTCCCCGTGCAGACGATGCAGCCGCGCAGACTGCCCTCGATGAATGCCGAGCCGCACATCAGCCGCGTGCTCGTCACGTCCCCTTTTGCCG
>JAYWEO010000418.1:0-3353 GCA_043779225.1 Prosthecobacter sp. | reverse complement strand
ACGGAGAACAGCGTGCGCGGCGCGAAGGGCTTCGTGTTTTTCGCGATGACCGCCGCCAAAGCCCAGATCAACGGATGAGCCAGCCCCAAACACTTCCGCCGCCGACCGTGAAGCCGGTCATCAGCCCGATTCAATCGGTGCTCGGCTACCTGCAATGGCAGGCGTTCGAGTTCCAAATCACGGCGACGCATTCGCCGACGAAATGGTATTGCACGCCCGTCGCGCCCGGCCTGCTCTTCGATGAAACGAACGGCACCATTCTCGGCGCAGCGACGATGCCGGGCGTCTATGTGTTCACCGTGCAGGCGGAGAACGCCGTCGGCATTTCCGATCCGGTGACGTTCGTGATGGGCATCGAGGCCAGCGGTTTTGTGCAGCCCTCCAACATCATCGAGCTGGTCATCGACGTGACGACGCGGATCGTGTCGCTCGCCGCGGCCAGCGGCGCGCAATCTGCGGATGGAAAAATCTCGCCGCTGTTCTGGGTCAAGGCCGGCGACGATCTGCTGCTCAACCTTCGCTTCCTCAAAGGCGGCGTGCCTGCAGACCTCGACGTGACGGGCATCAAGTTTGCGCTCAAGGAACTGGAGCCCGAAAACGTGCTCGTCGCCAGCAACGCATGGACGCCGGTCGGGGCCGGTGATGATGCCTCCTACCGCATGTTCGTGCATGTGGATTCGGACGAGCTGCGCGGCGCGCTGACCAATTATGAGGACGATCAGGCGACACAGTTTCTCGCGCTCGGCGAGTTCGAGTGGATCGAGCGCAACACCTACCAACCCAAGGTCGGGCCGGACATCCTGCGCTCCTCGACGCGCACCTTCGGCGTGATGCTACCGCGCGACTTGATCGCGAACACCTGAGTCTGCAATGGCGAAGAATCTCAACTGGTTTCAGGCGCGCACACTCGCGCGCAACGGCAGCAACATCCGGCGCGATGCGTGGCGGCGCTGGCTCAAGTTCAGCCGCACTTCCTACCTCTGGTCTATCTACACTCCGCTGTCTGCGGATGTAACCGAGGAAACACACGTCGCGCTCAACAAGGACTTCACGGACTTTGAATTTCTCGCCAACGATTGGACCGACGAGCCGTGGGATCAATCTTCCGACAAATGCCTTGCTGGTTATCACTGGGATGAATTCGCGGGCGCGTGCGTGCCCGACAACGACAGCCACACCTGCCCGGCCGGTTATCACTGGGACGGCAAGGCCTGCGTGCCGAATGATTCCAACCACCGGTGTCCGACGGGCTACCACTGGAACGGAACCGCATGTGTAGCCGATGGCGGCGGTGGTGGCTCGGGCGGTGGCAACGGAACGGGCGGTGGAGGATGGGGTAGTGGCGGCGGCGGCGGCGGTGGAGGCGGTGGCGGCCAACAAAGGCCGCCCAGACTCAAACCACCACCAGCCGACTACACGCCGAAGGTCGAGGTCGCGCTCGATCCCGGTGATCTGGAAGGGCCGGGCTGCTTCATCCAAGTGCCGCGGAATGGCAAAGCGAACGTGAACGTCACGCTGCCGAATCCGGCGGGCGGCACACTCAGGGTCGCGCTGATTTCCGTGACGTGCTTCGGACAGACGCGACTCGGCACGCTTGGCCCGGGCGCTGCGCAGGGCTTCCAGTTTGAAGGCCCGATTGGCCCCGGCGGCACTGTGACTGCCACTGCCACGGCTTCCGATGGGAACGGCCACACATGGACTGGATCGGGCAAGGACAAGTGGCCGAAGATTTGTCTGCTGCCGAAGGCCACATGGAGCGGAACGCAGCACATCAGCCAGCGTTGCTCCGGCGGCTCGGGCGGCGACCACGGCTACGATCAGGACGACAACTACGCTGTGACAGCGCAGTATGCTGTGAATCCCGACACCGGCGGCGCGGGCAGCGACACTGGCGCGAATTTCACCAATGGAACCAACGCGCACACCACCGTGACGCCATATCCGGATGGCTCGCCAAGCACGACCGATTGGGTCGTCCAGCCACCGCGTGCCATCACCTGCGAACTCGACGGTCACGGCGGCGTGAAAAACATCCAGCCGAACAAGCTCGGCATCCTTCACAATGGCGAACCCCAAACCGGCAACCACGGCAACTGCAGCACGACGACCAGCGGCAGCGAATCAGGACCTTCATAGGCTCAGCACGCTGATCACGACGCTCGCGCAGGAACATCGGCTGGGCGCCGTCGGCCTCGTGGGCGCGCATGCGAATGGGACCGCAGGAGCAGATGATGCGACCGAGCTGTTCATCACCGTGCCGTTTCGAAACGCAGGCGAGTTCGCTCGCGCACTCTGCAAGAAGACCGAGCGCGCAGTGATTCTCTACGCTTTCCAACTCGTGCCGTGGGCGCATCCGCTCCATCTCTGCGTGCGTTGGTTGAACGTCGTGCAGTTCCCGCTGCGCGAATGTCCGCGCGGCGCGATCACGCGATGGAAGATCCAGCGATGCGGGCAGACTTTCGAGACTCTGACGCGCCTCGAATCGCTTCCGCATTTTCGCGGAGTGGACACGTTTGCATTGCAACGCACCGGAGAGTTCATGCGGGTGATCGGCGCTCCCGTGCTCGGCGGCTTTTTGATTTAGGCGTTGAGCTTTGACATGGCGCAAGCGGCGTGTCGCACCGCCATTCCCGCACCCGTCTCCGCGGCGTCCTCAGTCTCTGGACGCGCACCCCGATGTTCCGCATCGAGCGCGGGCCTCTGCTCGTGCAAACGCTCGCGGTGTGTCTCGCCGCGCGGGTGTTCGAGAAAATGGAATTCGTGACCGACCGCGGCGGAGCGCAGCTTGCTGATACGCTGGGCTGGCAGTTCCACCGCGTCGTCACACCGCTCGATGATTTCCCGGCAGACGGCCTCGATCACATCTGGGCGCTCGGGAAGCTCGTGGCGTGCAGCATCCAGGACCAGCCGTTCGTGCAATTCGACGGCGATGTGCTGCTGTTCAAGCCGCTGCCAAAGCGGCTCACGCGCCACCGGCTCATCGCGCAATCGCCAGACATGCCGTGTTACTACACCTCGCGCGACATGCTCGCGGCGCAGGCCGTCGCGGGATTCACGCCGGGCGGCACCGCCTACAATGCCGGGCTGCTCGGCGGTAATGACATGGCGCTCGTGCGCGCTTTCGCATGGGCCGGGTTGGATCTCGCTCAGAAATTTCGCGGCTGCCCGATCAACGGCACGACGACCTCGATGATCGTCGAGCAATACCAGCTCGGTGTCTTCGCCCGGCGCGTAGGCGTGGAGGTTGGCACGCTGCTGCCGGTCTGCCCAACACGGAAGCAGGTGGGCAAGGCTGGCTACGCGCATTTGAGCGGCGGCGCGAAACGCGATCCGATTTGGATTGAACGTGTGGA
>JAYWEO010000417.1:0-16888 GCA_043779225.1 Prosthecobacter sp. | reverse complement strand
CGCACGAGCGGTTCAAGGGCAGTAGCACCGTCGGTACGCGCGGCGATTCCATCCATGAACTCGACGCCGCCGTCGGCAAAGTGATGGCGAAGCTCGATGAGCTGAAGCTCACGGAAAAGACGCTGTTCATCTTCACGAGCGACAACGGCGGCGTGATGGACGACGGCTACGAGGATGTCGGCAGCTTCGACTACAACCCGAACGCGCCGCTGAACGGCCACAAGGGCAACATCCTCGAAGGCGGCCACCGCGTGCCTTTCATCGCGCGCTGGCCCGGCAAAATCAAACCCGGCACCGAGAGCGCCGCACTCATCGCGCATCTCGACATGCCCGCGACCTTCGCCGCGCTCACCGGCGTGAAAATCCCCGACGGCGGCTGCCGCGACAGCATCAACGTGCTTCCGGTGATCCTCGGAGAAATGCAGAAGTCCCCGCGGGAGACTTTCGTCGCACATAACGGCGGCGTGAACGGGCCGTTCGGCCTGCGCGCAGGGAATTGGAAGCTCAATACGGCCGGTTCCGGCCCCGGTGCGAACGACCCGCGCCGCGGCGGTGCGCAGAATGCAGCCAACGCCAGGCCGCAGCAGAACGACAAAGGCGGGCAGCTCTTCGACCTTTCCACCGACCTCGGCGAGACGAAAAACCTCGTGACCGAGAAGCCGGAGAAGCTGAAGGAAATGCAGGAGCTGCTCGCGAAAATCCGCGGGCAATAGACGGAAGCGCGGAACGCGGAGCGCGGAAATTTCTGTAGCCGCCGACGGCAGGAGGCGGGCTGATTTTCCCCGCGCCCCGCATTCCAAACTATTGTTCGCAGTGCGCAGGATGGACATGGGGCGTTGCCTTGCAAGGATCGGCGGTTTGCAACCGCCGCAAGGAATTCCGCCGCGCAGTCGGCATCGAAAAAACACGAGCCAGACTCCGCACCGCTGCCCGGCGGTTGCAAACCGCCGATCCTTGGGCCGTGCTCAGTGCCCGCCGTGATCGCAGAGTTTTTTGCGGATGCGTTCGCGGGCTTCGGCGGGGAGTGCGGGGCCGGTGTCAGCGGCGTCGGTGCCGAGGCGGGAGAGGGATCTGCGGAGTATCGTGAGTTGTGCGCGGTAGCGGCGGCACCATCGGCAAATGAGCAGGTGAAACTTCATGCGCAAGCGCGTGAGAAATGGCAGCGTCACATCAAGCGATTGAGAGCTGAGACGGCTCATGTCGTGACATGTGAACACAAACCGACTGAGGACGCGATTGATCGCGGACTTGAAGCGGCTGGTGGTGTTGGACATGCGGCGGAAAGAAAAAAGGTCTGTTATTCGAGTCGCAAAAACTGGGTTTTGCTTACAGGAAAAAAGGGGCGCGGTTCATTTTTGCGGCAGGCGGCTCCGGACTGAAGTAGGTGCTCTCGAGGCAATGCCGCAAGGCCATGCGGGCCCGGTGGAGCATGACCCAGAGGTTCGATTCCGAGAGGCCGAGGGTTTCGCAGATGGAAGGCGAGGGTTCGTCGTCCATCTCGCGCATCATGAAGACGGCGGCGACGCGCTCGGGGAGTCTGCCGAGGCAGGCATGGAGTGCGGTGAAGAATTCGGCGCGGTTGAGGGATGCCTCGCCGCCGGTGTTCCATTCGCGCGGTGCGCGCTGGTCGTGGTGCCAGAAGTCGTCGCCATCGAATTTTTCCGGCTGCTCATCCTTGAAAAATGCGAGGTCGGTGAAGTTCGTCTCGCGTCCGAGCTTGCGGAAGTGATCGCTGATCTTGTGTTTTAGAATCCCAAGCAGCCACGTGCGCACGGAGGAACGGCCGCCAAATTTTTCCACAGTGCGCAGAGCAGCGAGGAGCGTGTCCTGCACGAGGTCGGCGGCGATGTCGGGATTGCGCACGCGGAGCAGCGCGGTGCGGTAGAGGCAGTCGCCGTGCTCGGCGAGCCACGTGTCTGGGGACGCCGCGCGAGCCTGAGTTCCGGCTGATGCGTTGTTGTCCGTGGGTTGCGTCACTCGCGGTGTGTAGCAGTGAAAATGCGATTCACGAAAGAATTCTGAAATCGCGTGTAAGGATTCCGCAGCCGTCGCGACGAATGGAGCACGATGAAAATCGAAGACATCCAAAAACCCGCCGGTTCCGAACCAATGGAAGTGAACTCCCTCAGCCTGCTGCCGACGGTGACTAGGGCGTACGCCGTCCTGGTGAAGTGCGGGACGCTGCTGCAATCGCCACTGCTGCTCGTGATGCGGTTTTGGTGGGGCTGGTCGTTTTTTCTCACGGGTCTGGGCAAGCTGAAGAACCACGCAAACACGGCGGAGTTTTTCGGGACGCTCGGCATCCCGCTCCCGGGACTGAATGCGTGGGCGGCGGCGGGCGTCGAGTGCGTCGGAGGTTTGTTCTTGCTCGCCGGCTTTGCATCGCGTCTCACAGCCATTCCCCTTTCGATCACCATGGTCGTCGCCTACCTCACCGCGGACAACGAGGCGCTGAAGAGCATCTTCAGCGACACGGACAAATTCACCTCGGCGATGCCCTTCCTCTTTCTGCTCGTAGCGCTGATTGTCTTCGCATTCGGGCCGGGAGCATTTTCGATCGACCGCCTGCTGGCGCGAAAGTTTTTCCCCGTCGCTTTGAACACAAAGGGCTGAGCGCACGACAAACACTCTTGCGCGCCGGGACTGACGGTCAACTGCCAGCCACGGCGCGCGGAAACCAAACAAACAAAACCAAAACAGAACAACAACATGACAACCAAGAACCTCACCAAGAGCATCCTCGCCGGCGCCGCTCTCGCCGGAATCATGGCAGGCGGAACTTTCCGCGCCAGCGCCGCACAGAGCACGGGCAAGACCTCCGCTGACAAGGCGGGCGTCCTCGCCGATGAGAAGGACAAGGACCACTCCTGCAAGGGCAAGAACTCCTGCAAGGGCAAGGGCGGCTGCAAGAGCGGCGACAACGGCTGCGGCGGCAAGAACTCCTGCAAAGGCAAGGGCGGCTGCGCAGTGAAGGACGGCAAGCCGGTCCACGGCAACTAGCCATCGTTATTTCGCGAGCCTGCGGCGTCCAACCCGCCGCGGGCTCTGCGGAATGTGCTTGGTGACTGGTGAAAAGTGACTGTTGGCGCAACTCGGATACAAGTCACCATTCACTAGTCACCAGTCACATCTCCCATCCCACCCACATGCCCGCCTCCCGCTTCAACGGCTTTTCCGATCACGGCATCGGCATCGGTCTGCGCATCCCGCACTATGCGCACATCCTGGAGAGGAAGCCGGTTGTGGACTGGTTCGAGATCATCTCGGAAAACTACATGATGGATGCCGGGCGTCCGCTTGCGGTGCTCGATGAGATCCTCGAGCAATACCGCGTCGTGCAGCACGGCGTCTCGATGTATTTTGGCAACGCCGCACGTCCGAATCGCGAGCATCTGAAAAGACTGAAAGCCCTCACGAAGCGCACGCAGACGCCGTGGCTGAGCGACCATCTTTGCTGGGGCAGTGTGGACGGGCGCTTCACGCACGACCTGCTCCCGATGCCTTACACGTGGGAGGCTGTGGAGTGGACTGCTCAGAATATCCGCGAGGTGCAGGACTTCACGGGCATTCCCGTCGCGGTGGAAAATGTGAGCAGCTACGCGGAGTTCCATGCGTCGGAGATGACCGAGTGGGAATTCCTCAACGAAGTCGTCGAGCGCGCCGACTGCGGAATCCTGCTCGATGTGAACAACATCTACGTCTCCTCGAAGAACCACACCTTTGATCCCTACGTGTATCTCGACGCCGTGCCCGCTCATCGTGTCGCGCAGATCCACATCGCGGGACACACGAAATTCAAAAAGTATCACCTCGATACGCACGACCATCCCGTGCTCGACCCCGTGTGGAAAATGTACGCTCACGCTATCCGACGCGTGGGCCGCACTGCGACGCTGCTCGAATGGGACGACCGCATCCCGAGCTTCAGTGAAGTCCACGCCGAGGCGCTGAAAGCCAACCGTCATCTTCCCCATGCCGAAATCCTCGCGGCGTAAGGCTGGTTCGGGCCTTGAAGCATTGCAGCGTGCCATCACCGGCGCGCTGATGAGGCCGCTGAATGCCGACGAAACCATGACGCCCGCGAACCGTGCCGTGGCGGAGAAATTCATCCGGCCCAACGACCGCCTCACGTCCTTCGAGCGGCTGCAGATTTACAATCAGCAATACTGGTGGCGTCTGCTCGGTGCATTCGGCGAGGACTTCAGCGGACTGCGTGCGGTGCTCGGCGAGAAAAAATTCGAGAAGCTCGCGACCGCTTATCTTGAGAAACACGGCTCCACCTCGTGGACGCTGCGCAACCTCGGCTCGAAGCTCACCGCATTCCTCGAATCCAATCCGAGGCTCACGCACCCGCGCACCGCGCTCGCGCTCGACGTCGCGCGAGTGGAATGGGCGCGCGTCCTCGCATTCGATGAGCCCGCGCGGAAGGTCGTCGATCCCGCGAGGCTCGCACGCACTCCGCCGCACCGGCTGAAACTCGCACTCCAGCCTTACATCACCCTGCTGGAGCTTTCGCATCCCGTGGATGATCTCATGCGCAAGCTGAAGCGCACGGAATTCTCCGCCGTGAGCAACGCCGTCGGCGCGAAGGGCAGCCGGAGGCGCGCGCAGGTCACGTCACGCCGCAGCCGCAGGCCCGTCTTCCTCGCCGTGCATCGCCTGGAAAATTCCGTCTATTTCAAACGCCACGACCGAGAGGCGCACGCACTTCTCGTCGCGCTGCGCGATGGCGCCACGCTGGAGTCTGCGTGCGGGACTGCGTTTGCCGGCACGAAGGATTCGCCGGAAAAGTGCGCCGCAAAGATCCGCGAATGGTTTTCACGCTGGGCGGAGTTCGGCTGGTTCTGCGAACGTGCGCGTCGGTGATCGAACCTGCCTCCGGCGACTCTGTCGGATCACGATCGAGCGGCAGACAGACATCCGGCGGTGATCCCGGAGACTATTTTGTGGAGCGAGTGATCGGTCGGAGATGAGACGGGATGCGGTCCCTTGGCGTCACTTGCCTGGGAGTCGGTGCAGCTCCGCGCCTGCGAGGCGGAGGGACTGGGTGTGAAAGCCGGACCATGTCTGCGTCCTGCCCTCGATCATCTTTTCTGATTGGGATCGAGGCTTTCGACTTCGAAGTAGCCGTGCGTCACGCCTGCGCACGGCATGCAACCTGCCATTCATTCTCTCATGAAAGACCTCGTCGCCAATCTCGTGGGCTGGCTGGCATCGCTGGCATTTGTCGCCGTCGCAACCATCCTATGGGGTGCGGCCGCGCTGTTTGTGTGGCTCAGCGGGAACGGGACGCTGGCAGAGCGGAGCTGAGTTTGCGGGAAGAGGCCGTGCTCGCATTCCGGGGTGCGCGCTCTTGGCCGCATTGAGTTCTTCCTTGCCGCGAAAAAGTCGCGTAGGAACGCAGGATGCCCCGTCTCCCCAGATGGCAGGTGCCCGCGGGATTGGCCTGCGCATTCGCCATTGTCTCCGCGCTGCTCGCCGTGCCTCACGGCTTCGGTGCCGCTGCCTCGCCGCCGCCGAATATCGTCGTGATCCTCGCCGATGATCTCGGCTACGGGGACGTGCATTGCTACAATCCTGAGCGGGGAAAAATCCCGACGCCAAACATTGACCGTCTCGCCGCGCAGGGGATGAGGTTCACGGATGGACACTCGAGTTCCGGCGTGTGCTCACCGTCGCGCTACACGCTGCTCACCGGGCGCTGGCATTGGCGCACGCGATTGCAGTCGGGCATCGTCGGAGTCTTCGGCGCGCCGTTGATTGCACCCGACCGGATGACGATCGCAAGCCTGCTGCAGCAGCATGGCTATCACACCGGGGCGATTGGAAAATGGCACCTCGGATGGGATTGGCCGATCCGTGATGAGCAGCGGCAATTCTTTCCCGGCGGCGGTGGAAAAAGCCCCGGCGATGCGAGCGCGAGTGAGGCCCATCGTGCGGCATGGCGCGACGTGTTTGCAAAGCCGATCGCAGGCGGCCCGACGAAGCGCGGGTTCGACACCTATTTCGGGACGGACGTGCCGAACTGGCCGCCGTTCTGTTTCATCGAGGACGAGCGCACGCGCGGAATCCCATCGCAGTTTCTCCCGCCGGAACTGCTCGCGAAGCAGGCGAATCTCGCATCCACGCAGGGTCCGGCACTCGCGGACTGGAATCTCGACGCGATCCTGCCGGTGCTCGGCGAGCACGCGTGCCAGTTCATCGAGCGCTCGGCGAAACGTGCCGCGCCATTTTTCCTCTACCTGCCGCTCACGAGCCCGCACACGCCGCTCGCCGTGGCGACGGCATGGAAGGGCGGCAGCGGGCTGAATGCGTATGCGGATTTCGTGATGGAGACCGATGCGATCGTGGGACGCGTGCTGGCGGCGCTGAAGAAAAGTGGCGCGGACGAAAACACGCTCGTCGTCTTCACGAGTGACAATGGCTGCGCGCCATACATCGGCGTGGAGGAGCTGGAGAAAGCCGGGCATTTTCCGAGCGGCCCGCTGCGCGGCTACAAGTCGGACGTATGGGAAGGCGGGCATCGGGTGCCGTTCATCGTGCGCTGGCCGGGCGTGGTGGCGGAAGGTTCGCGCTGCGGGCAACTCGTGCAGCAGGCGGACCTCATGGCCACTTTCGCGGAAATCCTGCGCGTGAAGCTGCCCGCGAATGCCGGCGAGGACAGCGTGAGCCTCCTCCCGCTCCTGCGCGGATCGGAAAAGCCGGTGCGCACTTTCGCCGTGAACCAGTCCTCCGGCGGCCTGCCTGCGATCCGGAAGGGAGCGTGGAAACTCATCTTCGGCCCAGGCTCCGGCGGCTGGGGAAAAGGCGCGGACGATCAGCCCATGCAACTCTACCATCTCGCCGACGATCTCGCTGAGACGAAAAATCTCGTGGCGGAAAAACCCGAGGTCGTGGCGGAACTCACCGCGGCGATGGAGAAAATCGTCAGCGAAGGCCGCAGCACGCCGGGCACTGCGCAGGCGAACGACAAGCCATTCGACTGGAAACGATTCACGAAGACTGGAACGAAACCGAAGACAGCGATGATTGCTCCCCAAGTTCCGTCCCGCTTGGAGGATTAGTCACCCGCCGTGTTCCCATGAAATTCCCTTCCTTCCTCCTGCTCGTCTGTCTCGCACTTGCACACACGCCTTTGCGCGCGGCGAATTCCTCGAAGCCAAACATCCTCATCATCCTCGCCGACGACATGGGCTACTCGGATGCCGGGTGCTATGGCGGCGATGTGCGCACTCCGAATCTTGATTCGCTCGCGGCGAACGGGCTGCGCTTCACGCAATTTTACAACACCGCGCGCTGCTGGCCTTCGCGCGCGGCGATTCTTACCGGCCACTACGCGCAGGCGGTGCGGCGCGATGCGTTTCCCGGCGGGCCGGGCGGTGGAAAGGGCCAGCGTCCGCAGTGGGCCCCGTTGCTTTCACAGATGCTGAAGCCGCTCGGCTACCGCTCGTATCAGTCCGGCAAATGGCACGTGGATGGGAAGCCGACGGAGTGCGGCTTTGACCACAGCTACGTGCTCGAAGATCACAACCGCAACTTCGCCCCGCGCAATCTTTCCGAGGACGACAAGCCGCTGCCGGCGGTGAAGCCGGGCACGGGCTACTACACGACGACCGCGTTTGCCGACCACGCGATCAAATGCCTGAAGGAGCACGCGGAGAAACATGCGGGCGAGCCGTTTTTCGAGTATCTCGCGTTCACCGTGCCGCACTTCCCATTGCAGGCTCCGGCGGAGGACATCGCGCGTTACAAAGAGAAGTACCTCAAGGGCTGGGACATCACGCGCGAAGAGCGTTTCGCGCGGCAGAAAAAAACGGGCATCGTGGACACCACGCTCTCTGCGCTGGAGCGCGAAGTCGGGCCCCCATATGCCTGGCCCGCCGAGATCGCGAAGCTCGGGCCGGGTGAGATCAATATGCCGATTCCGTGGACCGAACTGACGACGGAGCAGCGCGAATTCCAGGCGACAAAGATGGCGATCCATGCGGCGATGGTGGACCGGATGGATCAGGAAATCGGCCGCGTGCTCGCGCAGGTGAAGGCGATGGGCGCGATGGAAAACACGCTCGTGATTTTCCTCTCCGACAACGGCGCGAGCGCGGAAATCATGGTGCGCGGCGATGGGAATGATCTGAATGCAGCGCCCGGTTCGGAGGGCAGCTTCCTGTGCCTCGGGCCGGGGTTTTCCAGCGCGGCGAACACACCGTTCCGCCGTCACAAGACGTGGGTGCATGAGGGCGGCATCGCGACGCCATTCATCGTGCAATGGCCGAAGGGCATCGCCGCGCACGGCGAACTGCGGCACAATCCTGGGCACCTCATCGACATCGTGCCGACGGTGCTCGAAATCGCCGGCGGCAAGCCGCTGGAAAATTGGGAGGGTAAGCCTGTGCCCGCCGCGCCGGGCAGGAGCCTCGTGCCGGCTTTCGCAAAGGACAATACGGTGCCGCACGATTATCTGTGGTGGATGCACGAGGCGAACCGCGCACTGCGTGTGGGTGATTGGAAAATCGTCGCCGCCGGAAAAGATGCGCCGTGGGAACTCTACGACCTGCGGACTGATCGCGCAGAGTCCGTCAACCTCGCGGCGAAGCAGCCGGAGCGCGTGAAGGAAATGGCCGCGACGTGGGAGAAGCACACGGAGGAATTCCGCGCGCTTGCGTTGAAAGACCTGCCGCCAGATGCGGGCAATAAACCGAACGGGAAGAAAAAGAAGAAAGGCGACGACGCAGAATGAAAAACACGATCCGCATTTTCACCGCGCTCGCAATTTTCCTGGCGGGCATCACGACTGCGACCGCGTCGGATCGGCCGCCGAATATCCTGCTGATCATCGCTGACCAGTGGCGTGCCCAGGCGTTTGGTTTCGCGGACGATCCGAATGTGAAGACGCCGAATCTCGACCGGCTGGAGAAGCAGTGCGTGAATTTCACGCAGGCCGTCTCGGGCATGCCAGTGTGCTCGCCCACGCGCGCTTCGCTGCTCACCGGGCAGCGTCCGCTCACGCACGGGATTTTCCTGAATGACGTGCCGCTCAATCCCGAGGCGGTGACCATCGCGAAGGTGCTCAAGGGCGCGGGCTACGACACGGGCTGCATCGGCAAATGGCATGTGGATGGGCACGGGCGTACGGCCTTCATCCCGCAGGAGCGGCGGCAGGGCTTTGACTATTGGAAGGTGCTGGAATGCACGCATGCCTACAATAAGTCGCCGTACTATGCCGACGGCCCGGAGAAGCTGGAGTGGCAGGGCTACGACGCCATCGCGCAGACGCGCGACGCGCAGGGCTACATCGAACAGCGCGCGAAATCGGCGAAGCCTTTCCTGCTCTGGCTCGCGTGGGGGCCGCCGCACAATCCCTACGAGACCGCGCCGCAAAAATACCGCGACATGTATGCGCCGGAGAACATGAAGCTGCGCGGCAACGTGCCCGCCGACGGCGTCGCGCAGGCGCGTGCGCGCGTGGATCTCGCCGGCTATTATGCACACTGCACCGCGCTGGATGACTGCATCGGCGAGCTGCTCGGGACTTTGAAAACCGCGGGCGTGGACGACAACACGATCATCGTCTTTACGTCCGACCACGGCGACATGCTCTCGTCGCATTCCATGCAGCGGAAGCAGAAGCCCTATGAGGAATCCGCGCGCGTGCCGATGCTGTTCCGCGTGCCCGCGAAGCTTGGCATCGCGCCGCGTCGCGTGGAGGGGACGATCAATACCGAGGACGTGATGCCGACACTGCTCGGGCTGTGCGGCGTGGCGGTGCCGAAGAGCGTCGAGGGATTTGATTTCACGGGCCACATGCGCGGTGGAAAGGATCCGTCCGGCGGTGCGGCGATCGTGCAGTGCGATGCGCCGTTCGGCGAATTTGCCCGGCGCACCGGTGGCAGGGAATACCGCTGCATCCGCACCGTGCGCCACACTTACGTTCGCGAACTCGAAGGGCCGTGGCTGCTTTTCGACAACGAGAAAGATCCGTGGCAGCTCGACAATCTCGTCGGCAAACCGGAGCACGCCGCTCTGCAGGCGCGGATGGAATCAATGCTCAAGGAAAAGCTCGCGGCCCAGCACGACGACTTCCGCCCCGCCGCGGAATATGTTGCGAAATGGAAATACACGGTGGATGCCTCGGGCACCGCGCCGATCAAATGATCGGCGGTCATGACGCCGGGACACGGTTCATTTCCGGGGAAAAAAAAGCGCAACCCGAAGGTTGCGCTGCGGAGGCTACTGGAACGCTAAGGAAGGATATGTTTATATTTCGTGGCTTCCGTGCCCCGCACATATGAGATTAGCAGCGAGCGTGCCAAGTTGCTTATCGTGATTGAGTGCGGCCTTTGGACTGCGTAAATTTTCACCATGCGTCCCAACTGGATCAAAATCGCCGTGCTGCTTGCCGTGCTGTGGGGCGTGATCGGCGGTGCCATGTGGATTGTCCGCAAGAACCGTCCCACGCCGGAGGGCATCGCGGGATACGTCGGCGCAAATCCTCTCGATGGAAAGGCGGCGGCTGACCGAGTGAAGATCATCGAGAACATCGCCGGACAGGTGAACCGGCTGGACTACGACCAGCGCCGCGAACTGGACAAGGAGCGCAAGCTCGCAGGCTTTTGGCTGGCACTGAACGATCAGGAAAAAGGACGCTATCTCGATCTGGTGCTGCCGACAGGATTCAAGCAGATGATGGAGAACTTCAACAAGATGGAGCCCGGAAAGCGGAAGCGCATGGTGCAGAAAGCGGTGGACGATCTGCACGCGCACGGCGGGGATCGCGAGGGCCGCGATGTGAATGATCCGCAGTTCAAGAAGATCGTGGATCAGGGGCTGAAGTCATTTTACAGCGACGCCACGATCGATGCGAAGATGGATGCGCTGCCATTTTTGGAGGCACTGGAGCAGACTGTGAAATGGTCGCGCTGATTTCCAAACGCGGGCGTCGTGTCTGTGGCTTCACGCTGCTCGAACTGCTCGCCGTCATCGCGATCATCGCGCTGCTTGCCACACTCGTCACGGCGGGATGGCAGCGGTCGCTGCGGTATTCGCGGTCTGTGACGTGCATGCAGAATCTCCGGCAGATTGGCTCCGGGCTGTCGCGTTATGTCACCGAGCATGAAGGCATTTTCCCGGAGCTCGCCATGGCACGCGCGACCAAGACGGATGCAGTCCCGGTGCTCGACACCGAGCTGCGCGGCTACGTCGGGGATGCGCATGTCTTCTCCTGTCCCGATGACCGCAAGCATCTCGCGCAGACTAGCGGCACGAGCTATCTCTGGAATAACAAGCTGAACGGCCAGCGCCTCGCGAACTTGAGCGTGAGCTTTCTCGCGATGAGCCCGATCGAGGATCCGGGCCGCATCATGGTCGTCGGCGACAAGGAGGGCTTTCATCCGAATCTCGAAAACAAACTGAACGTGCTCTATGCGGATGGTCACGCATCGCAGGAGCTCACCTTCGTGAACGACACGCCGCAGAAGTGATGGAAGCGATCCGCCTCGCTGGTCTGAAGAAAAATTTCGCCGGAAAGCCCGCGCTGCATGGGCTGTCGTTTTCCGTCGAGCGCGGGGAAATCTTCGGACTGCTCGGGCACAATGGCGCGGGCAAAAGCACGGCGCTCGGGATTCTTCTCGGCATGGTGTTTCCCGATGAGGGCGAGGCATTCGTCGGTGGCATCAGCGTGCAGCGCGAGCGTCCGCGTGCGCTGGCAAAGGTGGGCGCGATTTTCGAGACGCCGCGATTTTACGAATATCTGAGCGGCTGGCGGAATCTGGAGATTTTCACGAGCTACAGCGCGATCGTGCCGCGGAAGGAAATGCTGGACGCGGTGGAATTTGTCGGCCTAACCGCGCGCATCCACGACAAGGTGGGCACGTACAGCCAGGGCATGCGGCAGCGGCTCGGTCTCGCGCAGGCGCTGCTGCCGGAGCCGGAGATCGTGCTGCTCGACGAGCCGACGAATGGCCTCGATCCCGAGGGCATCGCCGAGATGCGCGCGCTCATCCAGCGGCTGAACCGCGAGCGCGGATTCACGGTGCTGTTCTGTTCGCACCTGTTGAGCGAGGTCGAGCAGCTCTGCGATCGCGTCGCGATTTTGAACAAGGGCAGCCTGATCTATTGCGGGCACTGGAAGGAACTCGCACCGAAAGGCGCGCGTTTCCACATCGAGGCCGAGCCGTGGGAAAATGCGGTGGCGCAGTTGAACGGCGCATCGGTCGTCGGGCCGGGCGTGATCGAATTGCCGACGGGTGCGGACATCGCGGACATCGTCGCACGGCTCGTGCAGGCCGGGGTGAAAGTGCGCGGCGTGACGCCGGAGACGCAGACGCTGGAGCAGCTCTATCTCCAGCAAATCCACAAGCCATGAGACTTTTCCTCCGCCAGTTTTCCGCCGAGTTGGTGAAGCTGTTTGCGCGCAAGCGCACGTGGATCGGGTTCGGCGCTTTCGTCGGTCTTGAACTGATCATCATCACCCTGCTCAAGACGAAAGGCATTCAGCGCGGTTTTCGCAGCCTGGTCGAACACAACGGCGCGGTCTTTGAAGAGTATTCCGGCGGCCTTACACTGGCGTTCACTGTCATGGGGCTCACGGTCATTTTGCTTGGCGCGTTGTTTCTCGCGCTGGTCGCCGGCGACATCGTGGGCAAGGAGGTCGAGGACGGCACTATGCGGATGACTCTCTGCCGTCCCGTAGCGCGCATTCGCGTGCTTGTGGTGAAACTCATGGCGGCGCTCGTGTATTGTTTTGTCCTTGTTGGCTTCGTCGGGGTCAGTGCGCTTCTCACCGGCTTTGTCTGGGGAGGCGTGGGTGGTCTTTGCGCGCTTGCACCCGAGGAGCACCTGCTCGCCTTCTTTTCGCCCGGTGAGGGGCTTGTGCGCTACTTCGGCTCCCTTCCATTTTTTGCCATGAGCCTTTGCACGATTGTCTCGCTGGCCTTCCTTTTCTCCTGCTGCAACATGAAGCCGGCCACTGCCACCGTGCTCACGCTGACCATCTTCCTCGTCAATCACATCCTGTATCTGTGGCCGCTGTTTGCCCCGTACCGGGAGTTTTTTTTGACCACTCACATGGTCACTTGGGTGAATATCTTTCGCAGCCCCGTGCCGTGGGCCAAAATGACGGACGACTATCTCTGGCTTTTCGGTCTCAACGCCACGTTCTTCATCGTCGGGTGCACGATTTTCCTCCGTCGCGATCTGAAATCGTAGCGCATCGAGACGGCTGGGAAACGCCGCCTTCTGCAATTCCGGGTGCCGGGGGGCAGGGGGCTTGCTATGCAGAAGGTGCAACCCAGCCCAACCATGAATGCTCCTGCACAGCCCGGCACGGAGACGCCCGTCCTTTCCGCGCGCGTCTTTTGGATTTTTTTCGTACTCATCGCCCTCGTCGGCGCGAGCATCCGCATCATGGACACCGCGGCGTTCCGGCGGACGGGTTTCGACGAGATCCTCTACCGCCGCTACGTGAACATGATGGACGGTGGTGAGCAGGTCGCCGGCGTCTTTCAGCGTGATCTTTCGATGAAGGGTTATGTGATGAAGCTGAATGGCAGCGGTGCCGCCGTGATGCCGGGGATGGTGGAGTTCTTCCTGCGCAGCCAGCGTGCCGCGGGCACGGAGTGCGAATTGCCGCCGACCCGCTTCCTCTACCTCTACACTTCGTGGCTGTGGAAGAACGTCCAGTTCGGCGCGGCGCCACCGCTTTCACTCGGTGAATTGCAGAAGCCGGGAAAGGATCGGGATCGTTCGCAGGATGCCGATCATCGCGATCCCGCGCTGGCTTCGCTGCATCGCGTGGCGTGCCTGTTTTCCATCCTGCTCATGGTGGCTGGCGGCCTGTTTGCGATGCGGTCCGTCGGTCGCGGTGCGGGCCTCGCGGTGCTTGCGCTCATGGCCTTTGATCCGTTGCAAATGCACCTCAGCCAGCACGCGATGATCGACGGCTTCTTTGCGTTCTGGGCGACGATGTGCCTCTGGACGACTTGGGAATGTCTGCGCAATCCGGCGAGCCGGGCGTGGCTCATCGCGCATGCCGTCTGCCTCGCGCTGATGGTGATGACGAAGGAAAATGCGTTCTTCGTGTACTGCGGATTGGGCGGGGTGGTGATCGCAAACCGGTGGCTTGCGTTTGGAAAAGTGACGTCGCGCTTCATCCTCGCGAGCATCGCGGGACCGCTCGCGGCCATTGCGCTGCTGGCATGCATGTCGGGAGGGATTTCGCCTTTCATCGAGGTGTACCGCACGGTCGTGTCGAAGGCCCAGAATCTCCGGTACGCGCGGCTCACGGGCGATGGCCCGTGGTATCGCTACCTGCTGGATCTGTTCATCGTCAGCCCCATCGTTGTCTGCCTCGCGATCGGCGCGCTTTTTTCACTCACGCCGAAAAGGAAGGAACTTGCTTTCGTCGCGGTGTTCGTCGCGGTGAGCTATCTCGTGATGTGCAACATCCGCTACGGGATGAACCTCCGCTACGCGTCCATCTGGGAACTCCCGCTCCGCGTCTCCGCATTTGCGATGCTGTGGCAGGTGTGCTCGCGCTTCGGTCGGCGGCAGTGGCTGGCGGCCACGATGGCAGTCATCGCGCTATGCACCTGTGAACTCCGCCAGTATTTCATCCTCGCCACGAATCCAGAGATGCCTCTGTACGAGACCATCCCCGGTGAGCTCCTGCAGTTGCTGCGCGTGATCAAGCCGGAATGACTGCCGGGTTTTCACCCGCGTGTACCGTGCCTCGCCGTGGAGAAAATTTCCGAATATCCACGACCCAGAGCATGCACGAACGGACGCGTCTGGCGTGGCTTGTAGCCTATGGGATCACATCCATGAACTGCCGACCCAGGACATTCTCCGTGCTGGAAAAATCCTCAGGTGATTGGTCCTTGAAAGCTAGACCAACGCACGGGGTCCGCTACCTTCCGCGGGACTAAACATGCCCGATACGCCCGCACCCGCGCAGAAGCGCGTCCTCATTTTCATCGTCGCCTACAATGCGGAGACGACCATCACCAGTGTCCTGAACCGCATCCCGGCGTCGCTTCGGCGGCCGGGCGTGGAGGTGCTGATCATTGATGATTCGTCGAAGGATCGCACTTTCGCCACGGGGCTGCAGCACGAGGATCGCGAGGGGGATTTCCGCATCACCATTCTTCGCAATCCCGAGAACCAGCGCTATGGCGGCAACCAGAAGCTCGGCTATCGCTACGCGATCGACAACGGCTTCGACATCGTCGCGCTCGTCCACGGCGACGGACAGTATGCGCCGGAGAAGCTGCCCGACCTCATCGAGCCTTTCGTCAAGGGCGAGGCGGATGCGGTCTTCGGTTCGCGCATGTTACGCAAGCAGGATGCGCTCGCAGGCGGCATGCCGCTCTACAAATGGATCGGCAATCAGGTGCTCACCGCGTTCGAGAATTTCATGCTCGGCACGAATCTGAGCGAGTTCCACAGCGGCTACCGCCTCTATTCCGTCGAGGCGCTGAAGAAGCTCCCGTTCGAGCGCAACGCAAATGATTTCCACTTTGATACGGACATCATCATCCAGCTTCATTTTGCCGGGATGCGGATCGTGGAACTACCGATCCCCACTTTCTACGGCGACGAGATCTGCCGTGTGAATGGCGTGAAGTACGCGCTCGATTGCTGCCGTGCCGTCGTGCGTGCGAAACTTCACAGCAAGAACCTGCTCTACGATCGCAAGTTTGACGTCGGCCCTGTCGAGGAGACTTACGATCTGAAGCTCGGCTACGACAGCAGCCATGAGCGCGCCATCCAGTCCGTGAAGCCCGGCGCGCGCATCCTCGATATCGGCTGCGGCCGTGGCTACGTGGCGGAACTCATGGCGGAAAAGGCGGGGCACGTCACCGGCCTGGATCAGTATTCGCCGGATGCGAGCGGAAAGGCCAATGTGAGCTATCGCAAATGGGACATCGAGGCTGAGCCTGTGCCGGTGGATGTGGCCGACTACGATCAGGTCTTCATGCTCGACATCATCGAGCACCTGAAGGACCCCGAGGCTTTCATGGAAATGCTGCGCGCGAAGGCTGTGAACAAGCGCCCCGAAATCATCCTGACGACGGCGAACATCGCGTTCTTTGTGACGCGGATGATGCTGTTCCTGGGTCAGTTCAACTATGGTCGCAAGGGCATCCTGGATCGCACGCACACGCGGCTGTTCACGTGGAGTTCTCTGCGCGAGCTCTTTGAACAGACAGGGTATAATGTGCTTGAAATCAAAGGCATTCCCGCGCCTTTTCCGAAGGTCATCGGCAAGGGAATTTTCGGAAAAGTGGTCATGGCGATCAACGGGTTCTTCGTGAAGCTCTGGGGTTTCCGGAGCCTGTTCAGCTACCAGATCTACGTCCGCGCCCAGGCCCGGCCGACGGTGCCGAACATTCTCAGGCAGACGATCGATTCGAGCGAAAAACTCCGCGAGGAAATCAAGCAGGCAGCGGCGTAACCCGCTTCGGCTCGCGGGATTCGGCGGTCGCGTGGTTGGCGTCCCGTGAGCGACGACGGGAACCGTCATTTTTGGATCGGACGGATTCTGGCGGCGTGCGAGGTCTGGAAGCTGCTTAGACTGCGGTGATCATTTTCAGCCCGAATGCATCGCACCTTAGAAATGAAACTCCGCACCGGCATCGCTGCCGCGCTCGCCGTATTCCTGGCGATGGCGTCGGTGGCGATCTGGCAGGTGGCGAAGCATCAGGAGGCGCGGATGCTCGGTCTGGCGGCTGTTTTCGGGAGCATGGCCTACGCTGCCTTGCTGGTGTATGCGCTCGTGCTGATCCGACGGGGCTCACGGGAGCACAGGGAGGCTGAGAAGAGCTCGCGGGACGCGGAGGAACTCAACGCGAAGATGATCGAATGCAGCACGGACTGCATCGCGCTGCTGGAC
>JAYWEO010000416.1:0-4109 GCA_043779225.1 Prosthecobacter sp. | reverse complement strand
CCAGTCCGGATGGCGTCGATCTGGGCATCCGAGAGGGCTTCGTCGAAGACAAAGGCGTTGTCCAAAGCGCCCTGGAAGGACGAGTCAAAGGACGGGTTTTTCCCAATCCAAAGCTGCGGGTATTCGATCGGGTCATCGTCGGTCGTGTCATTCGCGGTGAAGGACTGGCCGTCCACAAACAGCGTCACCGTGTTCCCGTCGTAGCGTGCCGCCAGGAAGGTGAAGGCCGAACTTGCGGCCACGCCGCTCGCCAGCACTCCGGTCGATCCGCCGCCGAAAGCCGAGTATGAATAGAGTGCCGGCCCGCTGCTGCCCAGCAGCCTGCGATTGTCGATTCCGATCTGGCGGTCATAGTTTGCGGGGCTGTTGTCATCGGCGGACATGATGCCTGTGCGGTTGGTCGTCTCCAGGGCGCTGACCCATACGCCCATCGTCAATGAGTGCATCAGCGAAGGGCTGACATTGATCGGAAGCTGAAGGCGATTCGTGGAGCCGTTGAAATTCCCGGCCTGACCTTGCATCCCTGCCGTGTAGCCGCTGATTGTGCCTGCCACCGGGTTCCTGTTGTTTCCCGAGACGTCGTTGGTCGTCCCGTTGAAATTATAGAGTGCAATGAGTCCCGCCGAGACCGTGCCGGAGGAAAGCACCAGGCACAAGGCTGTGGCAGAGGCGAAGAGGCTGCGCTGGAGGGAATGAGGAAACAGGTGCGTGTGCGGCATATTATAATTTCCATAAGCATAGGCGGTGCCAATGTTGCGGGAGATCCTCTGCCCAGATCCATGATCGCCCGGCACCTCGCGCCGCCGCTCCGGCAATCCCCAGAAGCCGTCCCTGACAGAGCTCCCGATCGATCCCCGTTTTCACGATGGCCGATGCAGATGCATCGCCGACGTACCGCATGCCAAAACGATCTCCGATGCGAGATCGTCCAGCCCCTGAATCCCCCGCAGTCTCCCGCTCAGGAAGCCGAGAACGGACTCCGCAGCTCGGGGTCCATCCGGTTCGTGCACACGCGGATCGAATTCAGGTGCGCCCAGGCCTCCTGAATCGTTGCCTGTTGCCACGTCACATCCTGTGACCAGAAGCTGTTGCTCGCCTTCAGCCTCTGCGCCAGCGACGCGTCGAACTTGCGCATCCGCGTCCCCGCCTGCTGCCACAGCCGTGAAACCACCTTTTGCACGCGCTCGTCGTGCCGGCCTCCCGACAGCAGATGCGTGTAGTAGCGGAGCGTCGCCGTGTAGGCTTGGTTCAGCGCGGTGATGGCGGGCCTGTCCATGAGTGTCTTTTCCCGTTTCGGCGCCTCGGCCTCCACACACTCCTCCATCATCTGTCCCAGGGATTTCACAAGACAGAGCCACTCGTTTTTCTGCACCGGCAGCTTGGCACGCCTTCTCTGCGGCCGCTTTGTGCTTTGCTTCCGGGTTCGCTGCGACTGGGTGCTTTTCATAGTGTTCGATACGACACAGCCACCCGCCCGGACGTTCAAACGAACCCACCTCAGCCTCGCAAATGGTGGCTAAGCCACCGACACCACCCGATAGCCGACCTCTGCCCGGCCCGCACCGATCTCCACACGCTCCCCCTGCCTGCGGCCGATGAGCTGCTGGCCCATGGGCGAATTCGGCGTGATCACCAGCACCTCCCGCCCTTCGCAGACCACCTCCGTCCCGCCCGCGCCGGGCCCGACGAAACAGGTCAGCCGCTCCCCTTTCCGCTCCAGCTCCACCACTGCCCCGACGTGGATCGGCTCGCTGGCCGCAAACTCCCGCGGCACGAGCGCGCTGAATTGCTGCATCGCCTGCACCACCTCCGCCGCCTGGCGCGACTGCCCGCGCGCGAGATACGAGGACTCCAGCCCGCGCGTGTCATACTTGTTCTCCGCCTTGCATTGCTCATCCGTCGCATACTCATGCGCGGCACGCGCCGACTGCGCATAGCTCTCCAGATCGGCGGTGAGGGCTTCGATGATTTTGGCAATGATGGCGTCCTTTTTCAAAATGTGCGCGCAGGGTGGAGGCGACTGTCCGTGGCATGCAATAGCCTTCGCATCGGAAATGCGGCCACCGGCGGCGGGGATTGCGTTTGCGCCTTGGAAATATGAAACCATCCCCATGACTCGCACCCTCGCCTTTCTGCTCTCCGCCGTGCTCTTCACCCGCGCAACGGCCCCGCTGCGGGCGGCCGTTCCGCTGGCGCAGGAATACACCGTCGTCTTTCACAATCCCGATCCGGAATACTACGTCGAAGGCCCCGGCCTCGTGCGACTCGGGGATGGCACGCTCGTCGCCGCCGTCCCCGTCGTGCCACGCGTGGAATGGAGCGTTGCGCGCCGGGTCGAGCACAGCGTCACCCACATCCTGCGCAGCGGCGACCATGGCAAGACGTGGCAGCCGCTCGCCGACCTCCCCTATTACTCCGCCGCGCCGTGGGTGCATGGCGATGCGCTCTATCTCTTCGCCAACAAAGCCGGCGCCAAGTCCCGCAACGACGATCTGCTCCTGCTCCGCAGCAAGGACGGCGGTGCGACGTGGTCCGGTCCCGTCACGCTCTTCCGCGGCCATTTCTGGAACTGCCATACCGGCATGGCCATCCGCGACCATCACCTCTACTGGGCCGTGGACGACCTCAGCCTCGGCAACAGGCGCGGCCCGCGCGCCGTCGTGGGCGACCTTTCCGCAGACCTCATGGACCCCGCCTCGTGGCGCATGTCCGAGCCCGTCCCCTTCCCCGGCGTACCGGACGCACTCACGAATCCCAAGTTCGCCGAACTCCCCAGCCAGTATCTCGAACCAAACGTGCTCAACGTCCGCGGCCAACTGCGCGTGCTCGCGACGGTGAAGCCCAAGCGCCAGTCCACCGCCAGCCTCGCCGCCGTGCTCGACTTGAACGACGACGGCAAGCAGCTCGACCTCCAGTTCACGCAATACCACCCCATGCCCGGCGGGCAGTTGAAATTCTGCATCCAGTGGGACGAGCCCTCGCAGCTCTTCTGGGCCACGGCGAACCTCGTCGTAGACAGCCAGGGCGCCTTCGGCTGGTGGGCCGAGGGGGAAAAGCGCGGCAACTTCGCCTTTGCCAGCGGCCTCGGCGGCAACGACCGCCGCTTCCTCATGCTCCTCTACGGCGTGGACGGCCTGAACTGGCTCCAGGCCGGCTGCGTCGCGCAGGCGGGCAAAATCTCGCAATCCTTCATGTATGCGCGCCCCGTCGTGGACGGCGACGACCTCGCCATCATCGCCCGCGCCAGCATCCATGCCTCAAACCAGCACGACGCCGACACCGCCACTTTCCACCGCGTCCGCGACTTCCGCCGACTGGCCTTGGATCTGGTCCCGGCAGCAGAGGGGAAATAGAAATCAACCCGCACCGCGTGCGAGTGTGAAGGCACAGGGCGGATAACCTTGCTCCGACGCTTCCCGAAGAAGGCGATGAGGATGAACCAGAGGACGTGAAAGCACGGAAATTCTTCCGGTGACCAGCTTTGGAAAGGCACGCAGAAACGCGGCACCCGCACTGCGCGCTACTTGGATCCGGTGGTCGTGGTCTTTTCCTTGGTCACCGAGCCGCCGGGACCGGTCACCGTGGTCGTCGTGGTGTCCTTGGTTTCCTTCGCAGGCGGATTCACGATCGTGGTGTGGTTCTCCACCTTCTTTTCCGCCGGCGGGTTGACGATCGTGGTGTCGCCTCCTGCCGGGGTTACCTTCACATCACAGGCGGCGAAGAGGGTGGCGATGGTGGCGGCTGACAGATAGGCGATTTTCATGGCGGTGCTTTTCGTCGGCAGGAATGGGCCTCAGGACCGGGTTGCCGACGCATGGGAATCGTCACGGGACACCCGTTTGGACGTGCGTCATCGCCGATTTTTTTCCTCCGATCCGCCACACCCCGCCCGCCAGTCACCACCCGCAGCATGGCAGACGGCGGCAATACTCCCCATCTGGCCGGAGAGGGATGGAGAAGATGGAAAACCACTGGCCGGAGAGGCCGCAGCGGTGGGCAGCGCGCCTTCTGTCCGAATCTTCATCTTCCGCGCCTTCCACGAGGGATTGCACGGGTGAGGCAAAGCTGCCATGTAGCGCGCCCCGCACGGCGAGCGAGCGCGGTTCCCC
>JAYWEO010000415.1:0-3941 GCA_043779225.1 Prosthecobacter sp. | reverse complement strand
GAACTACACGCGCAAGCAGTGGCGACGCGAGCCTCGCGACCTCGATGCCAGTGTGTGCGGCCGCATTCCCGTCCGCACAAACCGGGATGATCGCTACTTCTCCGAAAAATTCCAGGCCCTCCCCAAGGACGGCTACACGGCCATGTTCCGGAGAATCCTCGATCATCCTAATATCACCGTGCAACTCGGTGCGGACTTCCGGGAGACGCAGCAGAGGGTGAAATACAACCATCTGATTTATACTGGGCCGATCGACGAATATTTCGGCCATTGCTTCGGCCCGCTGCCCTACCGCTCGCTCCGCTTTGAGCCGGAAACGCTGGAACAGGAATTCTTCCAGCCAGTCATGCAGGTGAACTATCCGAACGATCATGATTTCACCCGCATCGTCGAGATCAAGCACGCCACTGGCCAGAAGACTCCGGTCACTACGATCATCCGCGAATATCCCGACGATTTCGGCCCGGGAAAGGAGCCCTATTATCCGATCCCGGCCCCCGACGCAAAGGCGCTCTACGATCGCTACGCCGCGCTCGTCGAGAAGGAGGAAGGCGTCAGTTTCGTCGGGCGGCTCGCCACGTATCGCTATTACAACATGGATCAGATCGTCGGCACGGCGCTGGCCGAGTTTGAGAGACTCAGGCGCAGGCATACCGTCGTGGATTCATCCCGGTGAGCACGGCAAACGGTCCGGACTATGAGGGGCGTCAACATAGTCAGTCCAGCCAACCGCAGGACTGCCTAGTGAAATCTACCTCGCTGCGTTGACCACATTCTGCGGCTTTCCGGCGAGGAAGGCGCGGATGTTTCCAGCGACCACATCCATGAGCCTCGCGCGCGATGCATGCGTGGCCCACGCGATGTGCGGGGTGATGAGGCAGTTCTTCGCGGTGAAAAGAGGATTGCCCGGCGGAGGCGGCTCGATGGAAAGCACGTCGAGCGCGGCACCCGCGATGCGGCCGGCATTCAGCGCATCTGCAAGATCCTGCTCGACGACGAGCGGGCCGCGCCCGGTGTTGATGAGGCATGCGCCCGGCTTCATGGTCGCGATGCGTGCGGCATTCACGAGGCCGCGGGTTTCCTCCGTGAGCGGACAGTGCAGAGTGACGACATCCGCGCGACGGAAGACCTCGTCGGTGGGGAGGAATTCCACGCCATCCACACTGCGCGGGCGCCGCGCGCTGGCGATGATTTTCATCCCGAAGGCGAGGCCGATGCGCGCCACTGATTCGCCGATGCTGCCATAGCCGATGATGCCGAGCGTGCGGCCCGCAAGCTCGACGAGCGGCGAGTCCCAGTAGCAGAAATCCGGGCAGGCGCTCCACCGGCCATCGCTTACGGTCTGCGCGTGGTGGCCGGTGCGCTGGGTGAGTTCCAAGAGCAATGCGAAGACATGCTGCGCGACGGATGCGGTGCCGTAGCCGGGCACATTGCAGACCGGGATGCCGCGCGCGGCTGCCGCGTCGGTGTCCACGACATTGCAGCCGGTGGCGAGCACTCCGATGAAACGGAGCGCGGGCAGCGCGGCGATGGTGTCCGAGGTGACAGGCGTCTTGTTCGTGAGCAGGATTTCCGCACTGGCGGCGCGAGCGGCGACCTCCGGTGCGGAGGTGCGTGGGTGGACCGTGAGCTCGCCCAGCGCCTCGATGGAATGCCAGTCGAGGTCGCCGGGATTCAGCGTGTGACCATCGAGAACGACGATGCGCGGGCGTGGTTTGGATGCAGTCATGGAATTCGCGACAGGTCTCTTCTCCTCTTAGTACACGTCGCGGCGGTAGCGCTTCTGCACCTTCATCAGATCCTCCTCGACGAATGCACGCGCCTCCTCCGCCGACTTGCCTCCGTGCGTCTGCACGATGCGGATGAGTTCCTCATGCACGTCCTTTGCCATGCGCTCCTTGTCGCCGCAGACGTAAAAATACGCGCCGTCGCAAATCCATTTCCAAAGCTGCGCTCCCTGCGCATGCATGCGGTGCTGCACGTATTCCTTGCGGCCATCCGTCTCGCGCGACCAGGCAAGGTCGAGGCATTCGAGGACGCCGTTCTTGATCCATCCTTCGAATTGCTCGCGGTAGAAAAATTCCGACGCCGAACGGCGCTCGCCGAAGAACAGCCAGTTCCTCCCCTTCGCGCCTGTCGCCTCACGTTCTTCGAGAAATGCGCGGAACGGTGCGACACCCGTGCCGGGGCCGACCATGATCATCGGCGCATCGGGATTCTCGGGCATGCGGAAATGTTTCTGCACCTGCCCGAAGACGCCCGCGGTTTCGCCAGCGTGCCAGCGTTCACAGAGGAAAGTGGAGCACACGCCGCTGCGCGCGCGGCCATGCGCATTCCATCGCACTGCCGCCACCGTCAGGTCCACCTGCTCGGGGTGCGCCTTCAGGGACGATGCGATCGAGTAAAGCCGGATGTTCAGCGCGCGCAGCGTGTCCGTGAATTCCTGCGGCTCGAATTTCACGCCGGGAAATTCCGCGAGCACATCCACGCAGTCCCGCGAGGCATTCCATGCCGAGGTGTATTCCTCCAGCGCGGCACTGCTCTCAGGCTTCAGGAGTTCCGCGAGTTTTTCCACGCCCTTCTCCGCAAGCTTCGCGAGGAATTTTTTCTCCGCGAAGTGAATCTGGAAATCGCGTGAGAGTGCTTCGCGAACAGGCTTCTCGATATCCTTCACTTTCACCGGCTCATCGCCGGAAAAGCCGAGGCTCTTCAGCGTGACTTCGACGAGCTGCGGATCGTTCACCGGCTTCACCGCGAGCGCGTCGCCCGCCTCGTAGGTGAGGCCGGAACCCGCGAGCGAAATCTCGATGTGCCGCGTGTCCTTGTCCGAGCCGGGACCGCACAGGCTGACGTTTCGGATGCAGCGCGCATTGTAGAGATTGCGCGCGTTGTAGAGGGGCTTCGTTTCCGCGGACATGGCGGACGGGATAGGGATGCCGCATCCGCAAGACAAGCCCGGCGAAAATTTCGCGCTTCCCCCTCGCGCGCAGCCCGGTGAGGTTCGCGCCATGCAACGCTACGAATTCGCACAGCTCGATTCCGTCCCCGGCGTCCCCTGCCCCTGCGGCACTTCGCGACGCGCATTTTTCCACGAGGCGAATGCGCTCGCCACGGCCCATCTCGTCGAGATTTCCGCCGATGCGCGCACGCACTATCACAAACGGCTCACGGAGACCTACGTGATCCTCGAAGGCGAAGGCTTTCTCGAACTCGACGGCGAACGCATCCCCGTGAAACCGCTGAGCACGATCCTGATCCGCCCCGGCTGCCGTCATCGAGCCGTGGGAAAAATGAAGGTGCTCAATTTCGTCGTGCCCGCATTCGATCCCGAGGACGAGTGGTTCGACTGAGGCCATTCCGTTGCGCTCACGCTGACCGGATAACGGGGATTTTAGCGTACCCTTACCGGTTCCTGACAAAAATCCGGCCAAACCCGCATACGGATTTTACACATGCTTTTCAGAGTGGGTGCATGAAACGAAATCCCCACAGAACCATCGGCGCGGCGGGAGCATTCATGCTCATGGCCGCGACAGCACTCGCACAAACTGAATCACCGGGCGCTCCCACAGCGCCCCCGGTGCAAAATCAGGCCCTCGCCCAGAGGCCAGCGCCTCCGCATCGCAAATCGCAGCAGCAAAATCCCGCGCCCAAGCTCGGCGACGCACTGCCGGGACTCACCGCTGCGGAACTCGATCTGTTCACCGCAGGCAAGGAGGAGTTCCTGAATGTCGAGACGATCGCGAGCGGTCTCGGGCCGATCTTCAACAACGTCTCCTGCGTGGCCTGCCACAGCACGCCCGTCGCAGGAGGGACGAGCCAGATTTTCGTGACGCGTTTCGGCCGCACGATCAATGGCATCTTCGATCCGCTCGAATCCTTTGGCGGCTCGCTGCTGCAGGATCACGCGATCGATCCCGCCTGCCAGGAAGTCATCCCGC
>JAYWEO010000414.1:0-2866 GCA_043779225.1 Prosthecobacter sp. | reverse complement strand
CGAAGTGAAACCCGGCATCCTCTACACCACCTTCCACTTCCCCGAACACCTCGTGAACGTCGTCACCAGCAGCGAGTGCGACGAGGACACGATGTGCCCCGAATACAAAGTCGTCGCCGTGGACGTGGAGCGGGTGACTGTGCCGGTGGAACAGAAGGCCGATCAGCCGGAGATGATCGCGGCGAAGTAGCGCGGACAATCCTGTCCGCTGGCTGTGGTCGTGCGCTGAAGCGACGCAGCACGACCGCAATGACACCGAACGCCTTGCTCGAGACGCACGAATGCAGTATGACTCGACCACGCTTCGCACCATGAGCACGCTCACCGAAATCGAAACCGCCGCCGACTCGCTTTCCTGCGAGGAAAAGGAAGAACTGCTCCGCTTCCTCGCCATACGGCTGCGGAAAGAACGCGCCATGCCGAAGCCGCGCATCTATTCCGACGCCGAAGTTGCCAGCATGCTCGCCGAGGATGAGGCCGACGGGGAACGCTTCCGGCAGGGCAGGTGAACATCTTCCTCGACAGCAGCGTCGCCGTCGCCGCGAGCCTGTCGGCCACCGGTGCATCGCGCGAAGTTTTCAACCACGCCACCCGGCAGAGCTGGCGCTTGTTCGTTTCTCCCTGGGTGCTGCGAGAAGTGCGCGACAACCTCGCCGACAAACCGCCGGAGGCCGCGCGTGCATGGGTTTCCCTCCACGCCAAAGTCACGGTCGAGGACGACGAACTGACCTTCGACTGGCCGATCATCTTCGAGGCGTCCAAGGACAAGCCCGTCCTTTTCAGCGCGCTCGCATGTGCCGACGTGCTGCTCACGCTCGACCGCCGCGACTTCCGCGACCTGCTTGGCCACACGATCTACGGACTCCGTGTGCTCACGCCGGGCGAATTCCTCCGCATCGAACGCGAGAGCGGACGGCTGTCGTCTGTTCGGTAGTTCGCCGTTTAGCCGCACAGAAGTTTAGCGTCGTGCTTGCGAACGACTCAACGAGACGCCGTGTGCGGCCTTACGTCTTCGAACGGGAAACCCGCGCTATCAGCTTTGCCAAATCAATTTCGAGCGCGGTCGCCAGTGCGTGGAAGACGATAATGGTCGGATTGCGAATCCCGCTCTCCAGGTGATTTATCATTGGGCGACTGACGCCGGAGAGCTTCGCCAACTGGCTTTGGGAAATGCCACGCTTCTCGCGGACTTCCTTGAGAGAAGCAACGAGTGCACGGGAAAATTGCTCTGACAGTCCCAAGCTCAATCCCCCTCAGGTTAGGGCTTGGCGAGAGGAGGCGTGATGTTACCATAGGAACACCCCAGACAGCCGTGACCAACAAAGCACACAAAATGCAACGTGATCCCTTCGCGGAAATCCACGTCAGTCGGGCTGTGAGCGGTGAGGATCTCAAACGTGCACTCGAAGTCCGTTGGCGCGGGTATCAGAAATACTTCGACCGACGGGAGTGCGTGCGGGATGTCTTCGATGAGCAGGAGAATGCCACGGTGCTGCTGGCGAGCAGGCCGGATGGCACGGCGATCGGAACGCTGCGCATCCTCGACCGGCGGAAGGGAGCGATTGAATTGGATTCGTTTCTGGACATAGACCGTTTGCTGCCGCGCGAAAGACAGCCCGTCGCGGAAGCTACACGGTTTGCCGTGCCGCTCGGCCCGGATTCGCGATGGATCAAACTCGCGCTCTGGAAGGCGTATTACCGCTATTGCTGGCACGAAGGTCTGGTAACGATGCTCATCGCCGTGCGGGATAGTGCGGCGCGGGACTATCGAAGTCTGTTGTTCGAGAGCCTCGGCGAAGGTGGCCGCTTTTCGCATCCCACGCTCGGAGCAAAATCACACGAGACGTTTGCTTTCGATGTGCCGGGCGGCCCTGCGCGCTATAAGGCAGCACAGCACCCGTTCTACGCTTTCTTTGTCGAGCAGGAGCACCCGCACATTTCATTCACATGATTGCTTGGGACGACTACGCCCGGACTTACGACCTGATGGCCGAGCACAATCCGGCCTATCAGGAATTGCTGGCGATCTTTGCCAACGTAGCCACCGGCTGGCCGATGGCGGAGGGGGAGCAAATCATCGAGTTCGGCGCGGGCACGGGGAACTTCGCGATCCGGGCGGCGGAGTTGCATCCGCGCGCCGTCGTCGTGCATAGCGAGCCGGAACCAACGATGCAGCAGCGCGAGAGAGACAAGGCTGCGGAGCGAGGCTGTGGCAATGTGTGCTTCACCGCGTCGCGCGCGGAAGACGCGGAATTTGCGGCGGAGACTTTTTCCGGTGCCATCCTTGTTCATGTGCTCTACACGCTGCCTGCCCCGCACGAGTTCCTGCGCCATCTCCATCGCTGGATGCGCCGCGGGGCACCGATCTTCGCGTGCGACCTCGGGCGCATCCTAGAGGTGGCCGAGTGGCGTCGTTATCTCGTCGGCGAAATGTCGCGCACGGTCGGGTGGTGGAAAACGCTTTGCCTGCTCTGGCGTGGGCGTGGTGTGGTGCGGGCCAATCGCGCTATCGCAGCCGCTCAACGGAGCGGGCGGTATTGGCTGCACGACGCAACCACCTTTGCCTCTGCTTTTCGGGAGGCTGGCTTCACCGTCGACCGTCAATCCACCGCCTACCGTGGCTACAGCGATCTGATCCTCGCACGCGCATGACGAGAGGCCGCGGTCTTCTCCGGCACAGCGAGAACAGTCTGCCAGACTGATAGTCGGGAAGAAGCACCTGAAAATGGCGCTCATACCGCTCGATTTCCTCGTCGTGCAGGAAACCTTCATGAGCGAGACCGCGAAGTTTGCGAACGTCGTGCTGCCCGGCGCATCGTTCTTTGCAAAGAGCGGCACCTTCACCAATGGCGAGCGCCGCGTGCAG
>JAYWEO010000413.1:0-1959 GCA_043779225.1 Prosthecobacter sp. | reverse complement strand
GCTCCATGCCGTGATTGCGCAGCGCGCGGATCTTTGCGGCGAGTGCATCGTCGGCGCACGTGACCATGCCAGCATCGCCGAATGCGCCGAGATTCTTCGTCGGATAAAATGAGAACCACCCCGCTTCGCCGATCGCGCCCGCGCCGCCGAGCGGATGCCGCGCACCGAGCGCCTGCGCGGCATCCTCCAGCACAGGCACACTGTATTTTTTCCCGAGCGCAACGATCGCCGCCATGTCTGCGCAGCAGCCGAAAAGGTGGACGGGAATGATTGCCTTTGCGTTCGGATTTTTCCGCAGTGCCTCTTCGAGCGCGGGCGGCGAGATATTGAAAGTCGCGGGATCGATGTCCACGAAAACCGGTCGCGCGCCGAGCCGACTCACGCAGCCCGCAGTCGCGAAAAAGGTGTAGGGCGTCGTGATGACGACATCGCCCGCGCCGATGCCGAGCGCCATGAGCAGCACGAGCTGTGCATCCGTGCCGCTCGACACACCGATGCAGTGCTTCGCTCCGCAGTACGCCGCGACTGCCTTTTCGAGCGCCTCGGTCTTCGGCCCGAGCACGAGCGCCTGACTGTCGCAGACGGCCTCGATTTCGGCCATGATGACGGCCTTGAGCGGAGCGTATTGTGCACGGAGATCGAGTAGCGGAACCTGCATGGCCTCAACATGCGGAACGCCCCGCGCGCTCGTCGAGGCGGTTTTCTCCGCACGGCGAGAAATGCCGCAGCCTCATGATGAATCGCGAAAAAAAACCGGCCCGGCGGCTCCTGAGGAACCGCCGGGCCGCAAGCTTGTCGCTGGGATTTCGGCTCAGCCTTTCTTCCAGTCGAGCACGCCCTTCCGGATGGCATAGACGTAGCCGACCGTGATGAGCGAGAGGAAGCCGGCCATGCCCCAGAAAATCATGCTGCCATGCGCCTTCAGCATCTGGGTGTAATTCACGGCCCACGGATAAAGAAACACCACCTCGATATCGAAGAGGATGAACAGCATCGCCACGAGGTAGAATTTCACCGAGAAGCGCGGCTGTGCCTCGCCCTGCGGGAGCATGCCGCACTCGTAGGCGGAGTCCTTCATCGGAGTGCGCTTCGCGGACTTGCCGAGGAGCACGCTGATCAAAAGCGCGGAGGCTCCGAAGCCGAGGACGATCCCGACTTGCAGCAGGATGGGCAGAAAATCCTTCACCTCTTAGATGGCGGGGGTGACGTTCGTCTGAAGCGTGGCGAGCTGCTTGGCGAGGCCTTTATAGGTCTTCTTGCCATCCTTGCCGACGGTGATTTTCACCATGCCGCGTCCGACGAGGCTCTGGAGTTTCTCATAGGAACGGAGACGGAGCATTTCCTCACCGCCGCTGGCGGCATTGCGGGCCTTGAGATTCTCATGCACCACATCAAAAAGATCCTTGAACTCATAGCCAGCCTTTCCCGACAGCACCGCAGCGAGTTCCTCCGTCACCAAGTCAGGGAGACGACGACTGAATGCAGGTTTTTTCGTGATAGACATAGAATGTGAATACTAGCACAGATCAGCGGGCAAACGAGGGAAATTTTCCCAACCGTGATACACGCGCGCATCTCACTTTCCTGATGCGACTTACGTGGAAGCTTCAGCAGATCCTATCCCGCCCGGAAACTCACGGTTCCTCGATCCTTCCCTTCGCGTTGAGACCGAGTTCGCTGAGTTCAAAAACCTCCAGGCTCACCTTGGCCGCCGGGCCACGCCACGCCTCCAAAATCATCGGCGCGTATCCGGCAAAATCCACGGCGATTCCAGGGAACACAAACACCGTCTGCCTGTTTGGCATCACCACCATCACCTTCGGCCCGAAGACCTCCTCGAACTGCTTGCGGAACTGCGGCGCAAACACCGTCACGCAAACGGGGAATCTGTCCGACCGGAGCGCGGCATATTCCACGACGTTCTTTGAATTCCGGACCCACTCCACTTTCACGTGCTGC
>JAYWEO010000412.1:0-8285 GCA_043779225.1 Prosthecobacter sp. | reverse complement strand
GCGTGCATGCCGATTTCCGTTTTCGTCCGCGCGCCGACATCGCCGTGACGTCCGTGCCGCACATCCTTGTTGTATTCGAGGTCCCGCACGGCGGTGAGGATCTCCGCGAGATTCTTCGCGGTGCCGCTCGGCGCGTCCTTCTTCAGCCGGTGATGCGTCTCGAGGATCTCGATGTCGAAGTCCGGCCCGAGGATTTCCGCCGCCTTGCGCGCGAGCCAGTACAGTGCGTTCACGCCGGTCGAGTAGTTGCCGGAAAAGACGACCGGGATTTTTTCCGCCGCTGCGTGGACCGCCGCGGCCTCCGCAGCGCTGTGTCCGGTGGTGCCGATGACCAGCGTCTTCTTTCCCGCGACGCACGAGGCGAGCACCGTCTCGCACGTCGAGTGGTGCGAGAAATCAATTACCGCGTCGCTCTGCGCGATGCCTGCGGAAAAATCATCGCCGACATCCACGGCTGCGCCGATGGAGACGTTCGGGATTTCCGCGGCGCACGCGATGAGCATCTGGCCCATGCGACCGCGCGAACCATTGATGAGAAGGCGGATCATATTTTGAAAGCGATATGCGGAACGTGGAGTGCGGAAAGAAAAATCAGCCCGCCTCGTGCCGTCGGTGGCTCGGAAGATCGCGCCGTGTCAGATCAGTTGCAGGGCTTTCAGCGTCGCGCGCAGTTTGTCTTGGCTGGGTGCGGCGAGTTCGCAGAGCGGGAGGCGCACGTCGGGCGTCATGCGATTCTGCCACGCGAGCGCCTGCTTGATGGGCGCGGGGTTGCTCTCGATGAAGATGTCCTTGAACAGCGAATACCAGTGGAAGTGCAGGCGCTTCGCCTCGTCGAAGCGGCCGGTATTCGCGGCGGCGACGAGCGCACCGACTTCCGCCGGGATGATGTTTGAAGCAACGCTGATCACGCCGCACGCACCAGCGCTGATGAACGGCAGAGTGAGCGAATCGTCGCCGGACAAAATCTCAAACGCATCCGGCAGCGCCGCGTGCAACGCGCTCACGCGCTCCACGGTGCCGCCGGCTTCCTTGATGGCCACGATGTTTGCGCAGTCCTTCGCGAGGCGCACGCAAGTCTCGATGGCGATCTCCACGCCGCAGCGGCTGGGGATGCTGTAGAGAATGATCGGCAGCTTTGTCTTTTCCGCGATGGCGCGGAAGTGGCGGTAGAGCCCTTCCTGCGTGGGACGGTTGTAGTACGGCGCGACGAGCAGCGCCGCATCCGCGCCGAGTTTCTCGCTTTCCACCGTCAGCTCAATCGCCTCGCGTGTCGAATTCGACCCGGTGCCGGCGATGACTTTCGTCCGCCCCTTTGCCGTCTTCACGGCGAGTTCGATCACGCGGAGGTGCTCGGTGTGATCGAGTGTCGGCGATTCCCCGGTGGTGCCCACGGGCACGATGCCCGTGATTTTCCCGGCGATCTGCGCCTCGATGAGGCTGGTGAATGCGGCCTCGTCCACCCGGTCATTGCGGAACGGTGTGACGAGCGCGGTGTGTGCTCCTGCAAACATAAGTGCGCGGGTTTTATGCGCGGCAGTGGGGGAGGGCAAAGGGATTCTTGCTGCGGACTCCGTGGTGCGTCATCGGACCAGGGGCGTTGCCACGTCTGAATTTCCGGTGAAGCCAAGCGCGCGCATGCGTCCAGTCGCGCTTCGCCGACGGCGCGGAGATGCCATGGACTTCGGTGGCTTCCTTGATGGCAAGGAAACAGGTTTCTGAGATCATTTCTTCCCCTTCGGTAGCAGGGGCGGTGTGCCGGGCCTCCAGGTGCGGACGATTTCAAGGTCTGCCGCCGCCTTGGCCGTGAGAGCGGGGATGTCGGTGGGGCCGACGCGGTTGAGCAGTTGGGGCGTGTATTGGCGGTCGTAGATCGCGGCGTATTGCTTCCAGTGGGCGAGCGCGTTTTCCAAATGCTTGATCGCCGATGTCTGCGCGGCGGCATCCGCGCTGGCGTTGAACTCCGCGAGGCCAATCGCGCCGCGAATCTTCGCGGCAAAATATCGACCGAGCCACACCTGCGCTTCATAGTCGCCGAGGGTCAGCGTCAGCTCCTGGTCGGTGGCGGCGGCTTGTTGGCGCAGGTCGGCGACAAGTTGCAAAGTCGTGTCGGCATCGCGATCGAGCGCGGCGGCGACTTCCGGTGGAGTCTGTGCGGTGATGGTTTTCTTGGCGCGAAGTTTCTCGCGCCACTCAGAGATGCTCAGCACGTCTTCACCGGGCATCGTCTTGCCTTCCATGAAATGGCGCACGGTGTAGAAGCCCTTGTATTGAGCCGGATGACTGAGGTTCGCCTCGGGATACCAATGCACGTCGATCGAGCCCCAGTTGAAACGGGTCACTTGCGGGATGATGCGCGACGATGCCTGCGACGCGGCCAAGAGTTTTTCGGCGGAGACCGAGGGATGCCGTGCGCCGAGCAGTCGCTGAAAATGTGAATCCGGCAACGAGGGTTCGTAGCTCAGGCGGCCCCAGAGATTGAAGCTGAACCACTGCCGGTCCCAGACTAACTGACGGCGACCATCCTTGCCCACGGCGGCGCGGCTCAGGAAATCGCGGCCCCAGATGTAGCCATCCGGCCCCATGTAATAGCCCGCGAGTTGGTCGGGGCCGGGCATGTTTTTGATGAAGTCGCGCGCAAACACCGGATCACCCCAGCGGAAGCTGTAGAGGTCATCATTGCGCACCGTCAGCCAGGTGCGGTGCTCGGGCGTGATCTCGGGCAGCACGCTTTTGATGAACGTCGGCGCGCGGGACGCATACATGTGCGCCACGGCGTATTTGTAGCTGACCTCGAACGGGCCCGGATAGCCCTTCCATTGCTCCAGGATGGGACTCAGCCCGGTCTCATGGAGCCGGTGAATGAGTCGAAATTTGCGCTCGGGCTGGAGCTTTAATGCATCGCTGATGCCCTCGCCATACGTCGCCCACAGCCATTCTTCCTTGGCCTTCGACCCGCCGCCATTACTCATGTTTTCACCTGCGGTGATGCCGATGCCAGCGAGGCGCGGATACGTCAGCACGGTCTCGCGGACGCTTTTGCGGAAGTAGTCGCGCGTCGTGGCGTTGTCCAGGGCATCGGTGATGCCGTATTGGCCACCGGTGCCGAAGGTGAAGACGTTCCACGTGAACCAATACACCTCGATGCCGCGATCCTGCGCGTAGTCCATCACCTCGCGCCAGAACGCGATTTTTTGCTCCATCGTGAGGCGCTTCAAGACCTCGGGCTTCTCCAGCATCCACGGCTGCAGCACGCTGGTGCCGAGGGTGGTGAAGGAGTCGAACGGCTTCACCAAGTCCGCCGTCGTCCGCCACACATCATCCAGCGCGATTTTAGGATACTCCGGCACTTTCACGATGGAGGGAAACGGATGGAGATTCCAAAGCGTGAGCACATTGAAGCGATCCCGCGCCATCCGATCGAGCAGCTCGTGCCAGAAATCCAAGCTCCACATCTCGGGAATATTCGCCTGCGCCGAGGTGCTGTTATCCGAATAACTTGGCGTGCGAACATCGAGAGGAATGTTGAACTTGATGCCGCGCCGCTCGATGTGCGGCGTGTGGTCGGAGTCTTTCAGCGAATCGAGTGTGCCCGTGCGAATCGCCTCGGCCACATCCAGCCCGCCATACATCGCGCCTGTCGCATCCGCCCCGCGCACCGTGATCGTGCGGCGTCCGTTCGCGTCCTGCACGCGAATGCTGTAACTCTGCGCGGCGGCGTTGCCGTCCTTTCCGAGGGTGATAGAAATGCGAGTCGCCTTCGCGTCTGCGTCCAAAGTGATGCCGTGCGCCACGGCCTCACGACGAATCTCCTCCGTAGCAAACTTCCCCGGCGCGACCGTTGCCGGCTCGGTTGCAAGTGCGAGGCTCGCGGCCATCGCAGGAACCGATAGCGCGACGATGAGGGCGGTGATAAGTGTGAGGGTGTGTTTCATGGTTTGATCTGCCTTCTCAAGTGCGTTGCCGCTATCTTGGCTCGGAAACGGTACCAGGTGAAAAGATGAGCCCTTCAACGAACTCGTTCGTTTTGAAAAACTCCGGGCCGCGCACGGGCTTCCCGGCGAGCGTGAGGTTCTCGAAGGTGAGGTGGCGGATGCGTGCGTCGGCTTGGCCCCAAAGGATTTGCGGTTCACCCAGAACGCTGGGTGCAGCGATGGAAATGTTCTGGAAGAGGATTCCCGACAAGTCTCCGGCGACGCGCTTTTCTGCGTCCTTCGAATAGGGTTCCGGCATGGCCATGCAGATGAAGAACTGCTGCAGCGTCGGTCGGGGATCTTCGATGTTGATGTTGCGGAAGATCACTCCGGCCCCGGCAGCCCCTCCGCCTTCACCGCGCATGTTGAAGACTCGACCACCGCTCCAGCGATCCCATTTGGCTCGCGCATAGATCACATCGCAGTCCTCCACCACCAGCTTGCGGCCGGTGAGTTGCGGCAGACCGGAGAGCACGAATGACGAACCATTGGCGTCGTTCCACAGCACGGTGCGGCGGATGGCCAGCCCGTTCGCATAAAGCGAATCATCCTGGGTGCGGATGAAGCAGTCCTCGATCAGCGTGTTGCCGAATGGATTGATGCCGTCGCCATTCGCGCGCCAGGTGAAAATCTTGGTCCACTTCACCTCGTTGGGATGCCCCGCTTTGTAAGGGCTCACCAGCATGAGCGAGTGCGTCGCCGAGTCGGCGATGGTGATACCTTCTACGCGGGTGTCGCTCGTGCCGACCACTTCAATCGGACGATAGCGCCCGTATTCCTTCTCGGAAATCTTTGGCTCAACATACTTGGGATGTTTCAGCCGGGCTCCCGACAAAGTGCCGAGGCCGAAGATGCGGATGTGATGACCGTCGCCCCATTTCGTATTGGAGAGCGTGCCGAAAACCATTACATCTCCGGGGATGTAATACTGGCGGTTCGCGCGGAGCGGGAAAGCCAGCCCGACATCGTGAACGCCCGGCAGGAAATAGAGCGTGGTCCAAGGCCCGTCGGATGGCGGAAGCTCGCCGGGTTTCACGGTCAGCACGCCGGGATCATTGGGCTTGGGTTTGCCGACCAGCGGCGGGTTGGCAAAGATCGAGATCGTGTGAATCGGCGGGCCTTTGTAGCTCTTGCCCGTGTCCTGCCCGTCCATCTGGCCATCGATATCGACGGCCACGAGACAGGGCTTATCAAGTCGGACCAGAACCTTGCCGTCCTTGACCGAGCACGCGGACGCCTTGCGTTGCGGATGGACCGCAGCGGTATGAATCGGCTCGCCGTTCACACGGGCGATTTCGATCTCCACAGCCCCTGTGGTTTCAAAATTCACGTAGGTATGCGTCCAGCCCGCCAGACAGTCGAAGTAGGCGTCCGTCTTCTTCTTGACGCTCTTGCAGGCGGTCTCCCCAGCAAACGCGCTCCTCCACCCGCTGCTATCGCTGACCGAGCGCACGCGCACTTTATAATGCTCCGAGGCCGCCAGCCCCGGCACTGGCGGATACACCACCAACTCGTCGGCGGCACAGGCCACGGATTGCGAAGCCAATAGCAGGGCAGCGAGGAGTGTGAGGGTGGGTTTCAAGCCGGGATTTTTTGTCGTGATGGTTACTGGGCGGAGGCCGCCGCTTTTGCAATCACGGCAAGCCAATCCTCACTCGCCTCGGCGGGAGGATTGCCGAGCGCGACCCTCGCGCCGCCATGGACGGAGTTCACGGAGCCGTTCGCGAGTTCGCCACCGGTGCGGGGATTGAACCATTTGACGGTGAAGCTGCCTTTGTCTCCCGAGAGATCGATATCGGTCGTGCCGCCGTTGGGGAGATAGACGAGGTAAAGCTCGCCGGGTTTGGCGAAGCAGAACTTCGAGTTGTCCTCCTTGGCGTTGCCGATGAGCGCATCGGAGCTGGTCATTTCCGCAAACGGAATTTTCTCGGTGCGGAAGAACTCCAGCGCGATGCAGCAGTAGTCCCAGCTCTTGTCGCGGCTGCGGAAGTCTTCGCAAACCAGATCGTTTTCCGGCAGCGCGTAGCCGAAGTAATATTCCACGCCCGCGCCGCCGGCCATGAGGTTGCCCCAGAGCGTGAGTTTGCGGATGTCGTGCATGGTGTAGGGCTTGGCGATGAAGTTGCCCTCGGCCTTGGAACCTTTGAGTTGCTTCTCCACCGCGATACCGTCGTGGCCTTTGTAGCCGGGATCGGGCGGGACGCCGAGGCCGGCGGGATTTTGCTCGTCGTGGGCGACGACCCACGGGCGGCCTGCGGCGTCGGACTCACGGAGCCACTGCAGCGTGCGTTGGTGGGACTGCTTCCAACTGGTTTGCAATGACACGCCGGTGAGCAGCGACTTGTCGCCCAGCAACGGCCGATACACCAACTCCTGCTCCGGAGGGAAGGTGTGGAGGACGATGTGATGCCGGTAGGGATCGGTGTCGTGGAGGAACTTCGCCATGTCGCGCACCTCGTCACTGCTCTGCGTGTTCTCCTCACCGATGTTCCAGTTCAGCGCGAGCGCGTGGCCGAAGCGCGCGATGATCTCGCGGCAATACAGCTTGCGCTCAAGGCCGAGTTTGCCGCCGTCGAGTGAGGCTGGCACGAGGCCAGGCTTGCGGCCCGCGCCGAGACGATTGTCGTCCAGTTCATTCTCCTGAAGTTTGAAATGAAGATAGAGACCGCGTGCGGTGGCGTGATCGAAAATGATGCCCCACTGGTCGAGCTTCGAGCAGTCGTAGTGCAACTTCGCGTCGCGCGCGACGAAGGGCCAGACGTTGTCGCCATCGCCTGAGACGTTGTAGGTGAGGAAGGAGAAGGAATTGACGCCTTTGCCTGCGAGGTAGTTCAGCGCGCCGATGAGTCCCTTGCCCTTGCCGTTTTGCCAAGCGGGGTCGCCCGTCTTCCAATCGCGCAAATGCGGCGCCCAAGTCTTGAGCGGGGCTTTGTCAGGCTTGCCCGTGCTGGTATTGTCGAAGTCCGCAAAAGCCAGCAGCGTCTCTGGCGCATCCGGACCGGCCTTGAGAAAATACTGCTTCGAGCCGGCAAACTGGAGGTGATGCTTGCCAACGTATTGCAAGCGACCGTGCGCGCGAAAATCGCGGCCGGTTTTGTCCGTCTCGGCGATCGTAAAACTACCGCTGACGCCATCGAAGGGTGCGAGGGGCTTCCCGCCGCCTTCGAGCGCCGCGCTTTTGCCGGTGGTGAACGAAACGGAATACTTCCACGTGCCCGCCTTGTCCGGCGAGAGGTGCGCACGCCATTTCGTTCCTGCTTCGGCGCTCGTATTCGCGGCGTCGCCATCGGCGGCGAAATAGCCGGGCACCTTGTAACTCGGAGTGCCGCTCTCGTGAGTGAAGGTGACGTTGAACGCGAGATCGGTGAACGCGTTGGGCGGCGAATCCCGCTCATGCGCAAACGGCCCATTGAGCGTGAGCGTGACCTTGTGCCACTGCTTGAGTTCGCCGGTGATGGCGACCTCGCCTTTGCCGCCGGGTTGGCGCGGCTGCACCAGCGGCGGTCCTGAGGGCTTTTTGGCGGAGGCGGGTTGTGCGGTCTCGTCCGCTCCCGCAGTCAGTCCCATGGTCAGCGAGGCAAAGGTCATCAGGGTTCGAGTAAGGGGTTTCATGGAGTTTGGTAGGATGGTGGGATAGGGGGCGGCGCCGTGACGCTGATGACCACTTTCGGCACCGGTTGTTTGGCGTCCTTCGCCGCACGCGCAATTTTCGCAGCCGCGAACTTCAAAAGAGCCGTGTCGGCGGGCTGGAAGCTCACCGCAGTGTGCGCAGGGCGGGCGAGCGCCAAGATACTCAATGAGAAAATCAGAGGCGGATTGTTCAGGAGGGCTTCTGTGGAAAATTAACCTGATTCGCGGAGACGCGAATCTGTCAGTTAATATTCGCCCGTGTCGTTCATGCCGTGTTGCAAAGCGTGTGGATACGCGCTCGGGCAAGACGAAATGCCCGCGGCGATTCTCAATTCGGCACACGGCAGCACGAAACCAGTCACTGTTCACCAGTCACCAGTCACAGCCTCGGATGGAAAGCGTGCCCGCGCTTTCACCAGCGCGGCTACGAAACGCTACGCGACCTCGACGGCCTTCTCGGAACGCCTGCGGGCATTCGCGTCGAGGACCTTCTTGCGCAGGCGCAGGCTCTTCGGCGTGACTTCCACGTATTCGTCGGGCGCGATATACTCGAGCGAACGCTCAAGGCTGAGCTTCATCGCGGGCGGGAGGGCGATGCCTTTGCCGTCGCCTTGCGAACGCATGTTCGTGAGCTTCTTCGCGCGGCAGGGGTTCACGGGCATGTCCTCGTTGCGGCTGTTTTCG
>JAYWEO010000411.1:0-13773 GCA_043779225.1 Prosthecobacter sp. | reverse complement strand
CCGAAGCGCTGCGCTACTACCTCATGAGCGACATCGCCACCGGGCGGGATGCGGACTTCAGCGAGGAAAGGCTCGTTGGCACATACAACACGGCGCTCGCGAACAGTCTCGGCAACCTCTTGAATCGCACGCTGAACATGGCGGCGAAATATCGGGAAGGAAAAGTACGCCGAATCATCAGACCCCGTCCAACAGGCGAGGAGGCATCGGTAGACCAAGAGGTTGATCCAATTATCCGCCGCTATTTCGGGGACAATCCCGAGTTATTGAAGAAGTTCGGTGCATCGACGCTCTCTTTGGTCACCTATCTTCCGCATTGGGCAAATCAGACTGTAGAGATCTATCCCTATGTAATGGATGGGAGCACTCACGAGGGCATTGAGGGCTTCGGCGTAGACGCTGCGCTAAAGTTCATCGGGACGCTTGCCGGAACGTGCAATCAGGCAATCGAGTTAAGAAAACCTTGGGCATTAGCCAAGGATCCCAGCTCTGCCGAGGCACTGGATACGATTCTGTATGAACTCGCCGAATCCCTCCGCATCATCGCCATCCTGATCTCCCCGGTGCTGCCGGATGCGGCGCATGGGATTTTTGACCAGCTCGCCTGGAAGCTGGACGAGGCCGGCAAGGACACGCGTTTCCGTCTCGCGGATGCCGTCTGGGGCGGCCTGCCGGACGGCCATGTGCTCGGCAAACCCGTCCCCCTCTTCCCCCGCATCGAGCCCCCGGCGGTGGAGGCAAAGTAGGCAAAATAGGCGGAGGTGGCGGCCTCACGCACGGGAACGAAGCGAGGTGTCGCGGCCATTTGCGCCGAGATGTTAAAATATTAACATCATGACTTGACGGGTGCGGCGGTCTGGTGTTAAAAATTTAACATGCCAGCCAGCCAGCACCTCAGCCGCCGCGAGCGGCAAATCATGGACATCATCTTCGCCAAGGGCGAGGCCACCGCCGCGGAGGTCAATGCCGCGCTGCCGGACAATCGCAGCTATTCCACCGTGCGCACGCTGCTGCGCATCCTGGAGGAGAAGGGGCACCTGAAGCACCGCGAGGACGGCCCGCGCTTCGTGTATGTCCCCGTGCGCACACGCGCCGCGGAGAGCAAGTCCGCGCTGAAGCGGGTGGTGAAGACGTTCTTCGAGGGCTCGCTGGCCGATGCCGTCGCGGCGCTCGTCGATACGGCGGATGGCAGGCTGCCCGCCGAGGATCTGAAACGGATCGAAGCCATCATCCGGAAAGCCAAAGCCAAATAACTCCCAACCCCCATGAACATCGAAACCTCCTTCGCGCCGCTGCTCGATCTGCTGGTGAAAAGCGCCGCGCTCATCCTCATCGGCACCGCGCTGCTGGCGATGCTGCGCAAGACCTCGGCGGCAAACCGCCACGCGATATCCGCGGCCATTTTCGCCGCACTGCTGCTGCTCCCGCTCACGAAGCTCATGCCCGCGCGCTGGTCATTTGCGCTGGAGAAACCCGCCGCACCCACGGTGAGAGTGCGCCTGCCGCTCACCGCAACCGTGCATTCGTCCGGCGAGAGTCCCGCCGCTTCATTCACGGAAAATGCCGCGCAGCCTGCGCCACGCACGCCGCTCGTGATTCCTTGGAAGACGCTCGCACTTTCCGTGTGGTTCGGCGGGGCGGCGCTCCTGCTGCTCCGGCGTGCCTTCATCGCGATCCGGTTGCGCGCGGTCGTGCGGGGCAGCGAGGGGATCGAGGACGAACGGCTCGCGACAGCGGCGCGCGAACTCGTGGAGGCGGGTGGGGTCCGTGCCGAGGTCCGCGAATCGTCGCGCTGCCACGTGCCGCTCGTCGCGGGCATCCTGCGGCCTGTCGTGCTGATTCCGGCGGATGCGAAGGATTGGGACGATGCGCTCATTTCCTCCGCGCTGCGCCATGAGCTCGGCCACATCCGCCGCCGCGACTGCATCACGCGGCTGCTCGCGGATTTCGTCTGCGCGTTCTATTGGCTGAACCCTCTCGTGTGGTTCGCCGCACGGCAGATGCGGCTCGCGCAGGAGCAGGCGTGCGACGATCTCGTGCTGAATGCCGGCGCGCCCGCCGATGAATATGCGGAGCAGCTCGTGAATGTCGTCCGCAGCCTGCAAGGCGACCGCTTCACTGCGCGGCACGCGCTCGCGATGGCGCAGCCTTCCACGCTGGAGACGCGCGTTCTCGCGATCGTGGACACGCAGCGCGACCGCAGCGCGCGCAGTGTGCGCGGGACATTTGCGGGGATCACTTTCATCGCGGCGTCGCTCGCGATTTGCACGGCGGCGCAGTTGCGCGGTGCGGATGAGAAGAAAGCCGCGCCCGCTGCGGGTGCGAATGCGCCAGCCGTGAAACAGGTGCTCATCAGGGCAAAATTCGTCGAAATCACCGGCAACGATCCGGCGCTGCCGAAAATCCTGAAGTCAGTCGATCCGAAGGTGGCTTCAGTGCTGGGCATCCTGACGGATGACGAAGCCAGCAAGATGTGGCGCGCATTGAATCAGCCGAAAGGAGTGGATCTGCTATCGGCTCCGAGTGTCACTACGAAATCGAAACAAAACGTGCTCGTGGAGGTCGTCCGCGAATACAAATTTGCAAATGAGTGGCGCACGAACCCTCAGACTGGTGTGGTGGAGCCGAGCGCCTTTGGAAGCCGGGATGTCGGCGTGAAATTCGGCGCCACGCCGGAAGTTGGTGCGGATGGCATCATCACTTTGAACATGAAGCCGGAAATCGTGGAGCTTGAAGGGCTCGTGGATTTGGATGCCGATGCGAATGCGATCATCGGCAAGCCGGATGCCAAGCTGCCCGCAGGCGAACGGGTGATGGCCATGACGGACATGACAAAGATTCCCAAGGGGCACCGCACGCAGCCGGTGTTCAATGTGCGGAAGATGGAGGCGAATGTGGCGGTGAGATCGGGCCAGACGATTGTGCTCGGCGGCATGGACAGGACGGACGTTCAAACGGTCGAGGACACGGATCCCAAAACGGGCCGCACCAAGACCACACAGGTCCACCTGACGAGGAGGCTCTTCGTGATGGTCACTGCGAGCATCGTGGATCCTGCGGAAGCGCCGCCTGTTCCCGCCGGGCAAGAGGGCGCGGCAAGTGGACCGAAGCCGCTTAATGTAGTGTCGGACGAAATGACTCTCGACAAAAAGACGGGCACACTCAGCGCGAGCGGGAATGTGAGGATCGAAACGGCGCAAGCCACGATCACTGCGGCGGCGGCCGAAATCGCGCCGAAGAAAACCGGAACTGGGCCCGCGGAAGCAGTGCAGCCCGGGCCCCAAGGAGGAAGCGATGCGATGTTCCTGCGGGAATGGAAAGTGCCGCCGGGACTTTTTCAGGCGGGGAACGTCGGCGATTCAGGAAAGTCGGCGGTGCAAGATTCTCTCGAAAAGAAGGGCGTCACTTTCGGCGCGGGGGCCACAGCGGTCTTCAATCAGGAAAGAAGCTCGATCGTCGTCAGGAACACGCAGGCGCAGTTGGATCGGATTGAACGTTTCATCGTCGACAGCGTGCAGTCCGTCGACACTCCCGCAGCACCGGTGAACTCCGCCGCTCCTGCAGGCGAGGCAAAGCCGGGCGAGACTTTGGTTTTTCCGACGATCGAATTTCGTGATGCCACCGTGCGCGAGTGCGTGGACTTCCTCGTCGCGAAAAGCAAAGGGATCGACCCCAAGGGCACGGGTGTGAACATCCTGATCAAGGATGCGGACAAGATCGGCGACGTGCGAATCACGATCAGCCTCAAGGAAATTCCGCTCGCCGAAGTGCTGCGCTATGTTGCCGGGCTCGCGAACTGTGAGTTGGTGAGGGAGAAGTTCGCATTCGTCATCCGACCGATGGAGGCGGGGAAGGTTCCCGCGCCGCTGGTGGACGTGGAGGTGGGAACGAAGAATGCGCCGGTGTTCGCTGCTGATGCCCTGGCGAAGCTAAAGGGCGCGGCGCTGAAAAAGGCGGGCACGATCATTTTTCCGAAGCTCGATTTGCGCGACGCGACGCTCTCCGAGACGGTGGATTTTCTCCGTGAGAAATCGAAGGCGCTCGATCCGGACAAGCAAGGCGTGAACCTGATCCTCCGGCCCGGCGGCACTCCTCGGAAGATCACGGTCAACCTCACAAACATCCCTCTTTCCGAAGCGCTCCACTATGCTGTGGATCTGGCCGGGTTTGAATTTGTCGCAGATGATCACGCGATCACGATCCGGCCTCGGGTGAAATAATCCGCTGACTTTTGGGCGTCCCCCGTTCCGAAGTGGCTCCGCATTTTCATCGGGATGATGTGAGCGGGGCGGCGGTCGGGCACTGTTCGGCATGGCATTTGGCGGAACATCCGCGCGCATGTTCCATCTTGAGTCCTGCGCAGGCGGCGTGATTCTCCGGCACACTTTCCCCATGAAGCCCGCTGTGAAAATCCTCCTCTTTGTCGCAGTCGCCCTTGCCGCGTGGAGTGCGGGATTTTTCATGGGCTCGGGGCCTGCGCTGGAAAAGCCACCGGTGCGGGCGGGTGAAGGCGCGGGGTCATCTTCCTCGGCTCAGCGTGAGAAAATGCAAGGGGCAGCGGGCCCCGCGGGCGCGAGCGAAAGCAAGGATGCCGGGACGCCGGAGGAGCGGCGCGGGCGTGTCCTTTCCTCGCTGCTCACGGCGATGCAGCAGCCGAATGACATGCGGAAATTCCGCGGCATCTTTTCCGCCGTCGAGCAGATCGGGCCGGACGAAATCCAGTCGGCGCTCGACATGGTGAAGAAGCGGACGGGGGAGGAGAGGCGTTTCATCATCCCGCAGATCGTGGCGCGCTGGGCGGAGTTCGACCCGCAGTCCGCGGCTGCGTACGCGCTCACGATGAAGGGCGAGAACCGATGGGAGCGCGACTACGCGCTTTCCTCCTCTGCCGCGGCGTGGGCGCAAAAGGATGGAGCGGGCGCGAAGGCCTGGGCGCTCGGCCTGCCGCCGGGCAAGGAGCAGCAGACGGCGATCGCGGGTGTGGCCTCGGGCATGGTGCAGGCGGATGCGAGCGCGGCGCTGGCGTGGGTGAAATCGCTGCCTTCGGAGATGCGTTCGCAGGACGTGTATCAGCGGATATTTTCCGACTGGGGCGGACGCGATCCGCTGCTCGCCTCGCAGCAGGCGCTCGCGCTGCCGATGGGGGAAGGCCGCCAGCAGGCACTCCTCGCGGTGGCGAGTCGCTGGGCGGAGAAGGATCCGCAGGCGGCGCTCGACTGGCTGCGCCAGGTGCCGGAGATCGGCACGCGCAACCGCGCCATCGCGACCGCGCTCGGACGCTGGGCGGAGTCGGACCCGGACGCGGCGATGAGCGCCGCGGAGAAAATGCCGGCGGGTGAATCGCGCACCCAGGCCTTTGCGAACATCGTGGAGCGTGCCGCGCAGAAGGATCAGGAGCAGGTGATGCGGCTGCTTGAAAAAATCCCCGAAGGCCAGACTCGCACGGAGGCGGTGCAGCAGGTGGCAAATCAGCTCGCCTGGCAGAATCCAAAGGCCGCGGCGGAACTCGCGGCGACGATGCCGGTCGGCGGGAATCGCGACGAGGTGATCCGCAATGCGGTGCGCAACTGGTCGCGGGAGTCGCCGGAGGAGGCGATCGCTTTCATCGAGAAAAATCTGCCGGCCGGAGACACCAGGCGACAGGTGACGACCGAGGCGGTTTCCAACTGGGTGCAGAGCAGTCCGAAGACGGCGCTGGACTGGATGATGAAGATGCCGGACATGAAGACCGAGGACTATGGCCGCGCCATTTCCGGCTGGGCCGCGCAGGATCCGCAGGGAGCGCTGGCGTGGGCGAGGACGCAGCCGGACGGGGCGCAGAAGCAGGCCTTCCTCGCCGGTGCGATCTCGGGCCTCGCGAACAATGATCCCGTGCAGGCAGCCGAGCTTTTCGGAACGCTCGCCGCGGGCGATGTGCAGAAGGGCGCCGCGGGCCGTATCGCAGCCGTGTGGGCGCGGCAGGATCCGGACGCCGCCGCCAAGTGGGCCTCGCAAATCGCAGACCCTGCGGTGCGCGAAGCGACGTTTCCGCAGATCGTCACCGCGATGGCGCAGAGCGATGTCGCGCGCGCGGCGGCGTGGCTGGAGAAACTCCCGTCGGGCGGCGAGCGCGATTCCGCAGTCTCGGCCTACGCGGCGACGGTGACGCAGCGCGATCCCGAGGGTGCGGCGAGCTGGGCTGCGACGGTGGGCGATGGCAACAAGCGCGAGAACGCCGTGCGCAACGTGTATCAGCAGTGGAAGCGCACGGATGAGGCTGGCGCGGGCCGCTGGCTTGCCGCGACGCAAGCGCTTTCCGACGACGCGAAGAAGCGGATCGGCGGAAAGTGAGCGCGCCATTTTCACTTTCTGACCAGCTTTGGCGTGGACGGCAGCATTTCCTTCGCTGCGAAAATCTGCGGATTGCTTTCAGCGGATGGAGGCAGGATCGTGCAGGCGGAACCAAGGGAGCACGACGATGATCAAAGCCGCATTTTTCGACACGAAGCCATACGATCGGACATACTTTGAGAAGGGGAACGGCGCGGAGAAACTGCGGCTGCAGTTCCACGAGTTCCGCCTGGGCACGGAGACGGTCGCGGTGGCGCAGGGGGCGGATGTCGTGTGCGTCTTTGTGAATGACCGGCTCGATGGCGCCTGCATCGCCGCACTTGCCGCGGCGGGGGTGAAGCTGATCGCGCTGCGCTGCGCAGGCTTCAACAATGTGGACCTCGCCGCGGCGAAGGAGCATGGCATCCCGGTGGTGCGTGTGCCGGCCTATTCGCCGCACGCGGTCGCGGAGCACACCGTGGCGCTGCTGCTCACGCTGAATCGGAAAATCCACCGCGCGTACAACCGCGTGCGGGATCAGAATTTTTCACTCGGCGGACTGGTGGGATTCGATCTGCATGGGAAAACGGCGGGCATTGTCGGGACCGGGCGCATCGGCAGGATCACGGCGGAGATTTTTGCGGGCTTCGGGATGCGCGTGCTGGCGTTTGATCCGGTTCCCTCTGCCGAGTGGGCGGAGAAGCGCGGGGTGACGTACACGGATTTCCACGACCTGCTGGAGCACAGCGATGTGGTCTCGCTCCACCTGCCGCTCACGCCGCAGAGCCACTATCTGATGAATGAAAAATCCATCGCGCGCATGAAGCCCGGCGGGCATCTGGTGAACACGAGCCGCGGAAAGCTCATTGATACGAGCGCGGTGATCGATGCGCTGAAGTCAGGTCACCTCGGCGGTGTCGCGCTCGATGTGTATGAGGAGGAGGAGGGCATCTTTTTCGAGGATCTCTCCGGCCTTGTGCTGCAGGACGACGAGCTCTCGCGGCTGCTCGTCTTTCCGAACGTGCTCATCACCGCGCATCAGGCGTTCCTCACAGACGAGGCGCTGATGGAGATCGCGCGTGTGACGTCGGAAAACATCGCGCGCCTTTCCGCAGGGCAGCCTTTCCTCGGGGGCACGCAGCTTTGACGCGCCGCGGCTACAGGCCGTGCGGATGGCGGACGACTGCGCCATTGAGCGGACGCCCGCGGGTCGTCCATCGGGGTCCGTCGCCGCCTCCATAGCCGGTGTCGAATCGCAGCCCGGCGACGGAGAGAAATACGTGGCCGTCGCGCGCATAGACGTTGATCCAGCGGCCTTGGCCGCGGGAGCCGTAGTTGCGGAATGCGCGGGAGGTGGTCGGCTCGTCGAGCAGGCCGGCCTGGCAGAGGACGTAGGACGCCGCGCCGGAGCAGTCGTAGGCGTTGGAGGGCTCGAGCGTGTGGCCGCTGCCGAAGCCATACGGCAGGCCCGCGATGCGGTTGCCTGCCTCGATGGCGGCCTTCACCTGATGCGGCGCGGAGGCAGGAGCGACGGCGCGTCCGCCGTCGAGCGTCGCAGTCTTCCCCGGGATGTAGTCGTAGCCGTAGCGCCCGTGGCTGCGGTGGCCGGCGCTGCAGCCGGTGAGGAAGAGGAGTGCGAAAAAAGCGGGAAGCAGGAGACGAAACATGGGCGCGAAGATTGCGCGGCAGCGGGAAAAAGTCATGCCGGGAATGCCGCTTCGCCTCAGACCATCTCGAGCTGGTCGCGGCAGAGCCACATGAGGGCCTTCACGCCGAGCTCCGGGAGATTGAAGGGCTTGCCGACAAAGTCATTTCCTCCACTGAGGCTGGCCTTGGCCTTGTTCTGAAAAGTGGCCATGCCCGTGAGAAACACGATGGGCGTGTTCTTGTAGTTCTTGATGGCGCGCACTTTCGTGCAGAGCTCGAATCCATTCATGCCCGGCAGGCCCACATCGAGAAAGACGACGCTTTTTTTGGAACGGTTCAGCACGTCGATCGCGCTCTCAGGCGAGTCCGCGCATTCATTTTTCAATCCGGCGAGATGCAGTGCGGAGGTGATGAAATCCCGCGCGGCTGCCTCATCATCCACGACGAGCAGCGATGAATCGGACGGGTCCGTGAGGCGGGAGAGGCACTCGGGCTTCGAGATGGTGGCGAGAAAATCGAGCGCCTGGCCCACGGTGCGGATGGTCGAGGGGTTGAGCTGCTCGGGGGTCTGGTTCAGATCATGCAGAAGCAGATCCAGCGAAGTGGCGATCTGCGCGAAGGGCTTATAGGGGAGCAGCGCGGTCTTCTGTGCGAAGGCGTGCCCGAGATTCCACAGGTCGTGGAGCGCCGGCAGTTCCGGCGGTGTCGCGGTGACGCCCGGCAGGCAATGGCGCATGCGGTTGATGCTGTCCACGGCATTGGCGAAGATCGCCTCGATCCAAAAATCGTCGGGTTTGAAAAGCGGAGTGTTCGCGGAAGCACCGAGGGCGGACCTTCCGAAAGTGGTCCGGATGGCATCGATGATGGTCGCAAGCGGGTCCGGCCCCGCAGGGATGGCACGTGTCGCGCCGCGCTGCAGCGCCTTGTCGCTCGCCTGATTCAGATGGTGCGGGAGGATGAACACGGGCAGCAGCTCATTCGAGGTGTCTGCGCGGAGCGCATGCAGAAACTCGAAGGGGTCGCCCTCCCGGAAGACCAGATCGAGGAGCACGAGGTCCGGCTTCCTTTCCGCGACGATGCGGGCCGCCTTCGCGAGATCCCGGGCAGGCAGGACGACAAAGCCGTTTTCCTCGATCTTCTCCTGATACAGTTTGAGGAGGAGTTTGTCGTCGATGACGAGGAGTACACTGTTGGATATCATACCGTAGGTCTGTGGCTGGCTGGATTGCGAAATTGGCTGGCCATTAAGAACGCAAGGATCGTGCCGTCCGGCGTTCGATTTCGGATGCCTTCGGGATGTGCGTTTCTGAGCCGAAACTTCAGTTCCGGCCAGGCAGCCGCATTCCTTGCCCTGCGATCTTCCGGGCGCTACTTCAGCGCCGCAGCGGCCGCGTCCTGGAAGGCCTTCCGCGGCTCGGCGCTGTCGGGATTCGAGTAGCCCGCGCGCTGGATCATGAGCACATAGATCGCGTCGCGTCGCGGGTCCGCCCAGCTCTGCGTCGCAAATGAACCGCCGTGGCCGAACGAGCCGGGGGACAGCCCCGCGGTCGCACCGCCCGGCACCCGCACGATCTGCAAGCCGAGGCCCCAGCTCATGCCGTCCACGAATCCCGTCTTCATTCCGCCGGTCTGCGGCGATGTCATGAGCGCCACGGATCGGCTGCTCAGAAACCTTCGAGAGCCGAGCGTCCCTCCGTTCAGGATCATCTGGTAAAAGCGCGCGACATCCGAGGCCGTAGAGAAAAGCCCGCCTGCCGCGAGCGCGGGCCGCGAGTGATCTCTCATGTCGCCAGGCCGCGCATAGACGGAAGTTTCATCGAGCCCTCCGCCGCCGGGCCGGTAGGACTTTGCCACGCGACGCGGCGAGGGCCAGAACGTCGTGTCTTTCATCCCGAGCGGGGAGAGCAGGCGCTGGTGCAAAAAGGACGCATACGATTTCCCGCTCACGACCTCGATGACGCGCCCGAGCGTATTGAAGCCGCCGTTGGAATAATCCCACCTCGTTCCCGGCGCGAATCGCATCGGCGCATGCGCATACGCGACGGTGCGCTCGGCGAGCGAAGCCTTCGGCGGGATTTTCGCATCGCCGAGGCCGCCCGTGTGCGTGAGGAGATCGCGGATGGTGACGGGCCGCGGCGGCCGCGCGCCACCGAGCCTGAGCGCGGCAAACTCCGGGATGAACTTCTCGACCGGATCATTCACCGAGAGCTTCCCCTGCTCGGCGAGCATCATCACGCACACCGCGGTCATCGGCTTCGTCATCGAGGCGATCCAGAAAAGATCATCGGTCTTCATCGCGCGGCGTGCCGCGATGTCCGCGTTGCCGATCGCGGCGAGATGCACCGTCTTCCCATGCTGCGCGACGAGCGTGACCGATCCCGCGATCACATTGCGATTCACGAGCTCCTGCATCCGCGCGGCGATCGCGCCCATGGCATGCGGCTCCGTGCGCGGCGCTGCGGCAGACGCCGCCGTGAGGAGAAAAAATACGGGCAGCCATCGAAAGTGCATGAGTGGTTTCCATAGCCAGGCACGGGCACTCCGTCGAGTGCTGGCATCTGCGCCACCGCCATTCGGCGCGCTATTTTTCGTTCAGCAGCGCGTTCTTTGCTTCGGCGAGTTCCTTCAGCTTCGCCTTGCTGACCTTTGGAAAATGCAGATCGAGCGATTGCAGTGCATCAATGATCGCTCCGGCCACGACGATGCGCGTGAACCATTTGTTGTCCGCGGGCACCACGTGCCACGGCGCATCTTTCGTCGCAGTATGCCGGATCATGTCCTCGTAGGCGTCCATGTATTCGTCCCAGTGCGCGCGTTCCTTCACGTCGTTCGCGGAGAATTTCCAGTTCTTCTTCGGCTCGGTCAGCCGCGCGAGAAACCGCTTCCGCTGCTCCTCCTTCGAGAGGTGGAGAAAGAACTTCCGCGTGATCACCCCGTTGCGCCCGAGGTAGCCCTCGAAATTGCGGATGTCCTCGAAGCGCTCCTTCCAGATGCCATCGCCCGTGAGCCGCGGCGCCAGCTTCTGCCCCGCGAGAAATTCTGGGTGGACGCGGACCACGAGCACCTCCTCGTAGTACGAGCGGTTGAAAATCCCGATCCGCCCGCGCTCTGGCAGCGCACAGGTCGTGCGCCACAGAAAATCGTGATCCAGCTCGTTGTCGCTCGGCGCCTTGAAGCTCGTCACCTGGCACCCCTGCGGATTCACGCCGGACATCACGTGCTTGATCGTGCCGTCCTTGCCCGCCGCATCCATCGCCTGGAAAATCAGCAGCAGCGACCACCGGTCCTGCGCGTAAAGTTTTTCCTGAAGCTCGCCCATCACCTGCACGCTGCGCTGGAGCAGCTCCGTCGCCTTCTCCGGAGACTTGATCTTTCCGGTGTCGCCGGGATCGAAATCTTTCAGGCGGAACTTCCCGCCCTTGTTGATGCGGTAGCGATCGGCGAGTTCGTTGGGTGAATGCATGGTCGGGAGTTGCTGACGTGATTCTAACGGCGCGCAGACTCGCCGCCGATGCAATTCTGCGGCAGCCGTTCGCTCAGAATGGCTTTTGATGGGGCCGCGTTACCAAGCCCGCTCGATTGACCGGCGCTTCCACAGGAACTCGAACATGTTCCCCTCGTGCGGCTGATCCCACGAGATCGCCATTGTCGAGATCGGGCCGATGTTCAGGCGGTCGATCTCTCCGAAGGCTTCGAGTTCGCCGATGAATTTCGCGTCCTTCGTGATCGCGGACACGGCGAGGCTGTAGCCGATCTTGGCGAGCATCTCGGACTGCGGGCACTGCACCACACTGGCGTACGGGCAGAGGAATTCCTTGTTCGACAGGGGATGCGCGAAGCTCTCGCAGTGGACGATCGTCGGGCGCAAGTACACACCTCCCTCGAACTCCACCTTGCGCGGACCGCCGCGATATTTCGCGGTCGCGTCCGTCGCGCCGGGCGTCTTCAGGCCATCGTCGATTTGCACGTCAATGAAGTCGGCCATCTTCACATTCGCGAAGCCGGAAAGGCGCGCGTTCGGATCGTCGTTCTTCGTCGGCTGGATCGGGCCGAGCTTTTGCGCGAGCGCATCGGCGATCTCGGCGGCGTATTTCGGCACGACGACGGCGCTGGCATTGATGCACGAGCGTCCGCCGTTGTCGCTGATCGCTCCGGCGATGACGTCGATGTATTCGCGCCAGTTCTCGATGCAGTCGTCGCCGATGAGGAATTTGCTCCAGCCCGGCCCGTGCAACTGGATCGCCGGATTGTTCGCGTACTGCGCCATCGTATTTTTGTCGCCGAAGATGAGCGCGCGGCCGCACGACTTCAGGATCTCGCCCGCGCCCTCATGATCCGTCGGGTAGAAACCAAACGCCTCTGACGGCACGCCTGCCGCGATGAATGCCTGGATGAGCCGGAACGGCGTCCACGGCTCGTCACGTCCGGGCTTGATGACCACCGGCGTCTTCAGCGCGATGGCCGGGAGCCAGAGCGAATTCACCGCGGGCGAATTGCTCGGCATCACGAGCCCGAGCGCCTCGCACGATGGGAAAAAGGAGAGCTTCGTGCCGAACTGCTCGCCGAATCCTTTGTCAATGATCGTCATGTCGAGCCCGCGCGAGAGACCGTTCAGGATCACGTCGAGATGCGTGAGCGCGTAGTGAATCTTCGTCATGTTCCGGCGCACCATCACATGCGGCAGACCGCTCGTGCTGCTCAGCGTCGCGATGTATTCATCCGCCGACTGTGTGTGCCCCTTGTCGCCGAGCGGCAGCGTACCATTCAGGAAAAATTCGCCCGCCTTCGCCGACATCGCGACGAGCTGCGCGACCGTGAACTTTTTCAGCGCCGCGCGCGCCTCGCCAAGCTTGCGGAAGTCCTTCCGCAAAATGCCCGCGTTGATCGAGGAGACGACCGCCTTCACCTCACCGGTGCGGTGATCCTTGATTTCAAGTTTGTCGAGGCTCTCGTAGCTGCGGCCGAGACGGAGGACGGGAAGATGCGGGACGTTGCTCATGGCGATTGGATGTTTGGAAGGTGGGAGCCGTGATTGATACGTGAGCGTAATAACTGTGGCAAAGGTTTTCTCACCGGAATTGCGCGGTGCCGATACGCCGGATCAACATGCTTGGATTCCGCGCACCGTGCCGCGCATCCTGTAATGCCATGGAAATCCGCCCTGCCACCGAAGCCGACATCCCGCTGCTCCGCGATCTCGCGCAGCGCATCTGGCGCGAGTGCTACCCCGGCATCATCACGCTGGAGCAGATCGAATTCATGCTCGGCTGGATGTATTCCGAGGATGAAATCCGCCGCCAGCTCACCGCAGCCATCCCGTGGGAAATCGTGACGCTCGACGGCGAACCCGTCGGCTACTTCTCATGGCAGCGCGAGGACGATGGCCGCGTGAAAATCAGCAAGCTCTACGTGCTACCTCAGCACCAGCGACGCGGACTCGGACGCGCGATGCTCGATCACATCTCCGCGCAGGCACGCACACTTGGCGCGCACGCCGTGTGGCTCCAGGTGAACAAACGCAACGAGCGCGCAATCGCCGCGTATCTCAAGGCGGGCTTCCACATCGAAAAGGAAGCCATGTTCGACATCGGCGGCGGCTTCGTGATGGACGACTACCTGATGGCGCGCGCCCCGTAGCCGCGCTTGTAAAAGCGCGGGCTGATCTTTCGGACGTCGTTCGCATTGCAAAAAATGCCCGCGCTTTCACAAGCGCGGCTACGAGTTTCAGCGAGGGGCGATCCACCGCCTGTACAACTATATCAGCAGCGGTCTCACGATCTTACCGTGGATGTCGGTGAGGCGGAAGTCGCGGCCCTG
>JAYWEO010000410.1:0-7061 GCA_043779225.1 Prosthecobacter sp. | reverse complement strand
TCCGATGTTTGTGAATATCGGGGAGTCAGCGGTTGACAAGGGAACTGCATTGCTCACACTTCATCACGTCATGCCTCCTGCCGCGCGAGTATCCGATATGCATGTGTGCCCGAAGGTCGAACCGGGTCCGGTGCCGCATGTTGGGGGACCCATCCTTCCGGCGGGTTGCCCGACGGTCTTGATTGGAATGATGCCGGCTGCCCGCGTGGGCGACATGTGCGTCTGCGTTGGCCCGCCTGATTCGATTTCAAAGGGCTCGGGAACGGTGATGATCGGGGGGAAGGCTGCGGCCCGAATGGGCGACAGCACCTCTCATGGAGGCAGCATCGTGCTTGGCTGCCCTACGGTGATCATTGGCGGATAGGTCTCAGAAGGTGTACCGGAAGTCGGCTGAACCATTGGAGGTTGAGCGTTGGACGTTGGACGTTCTCACTCAGCGTCTTCGGAGAGAAAAAAACGTCCAACGTCCAACGTCCAACGCTCAACGCAGCTTTGTTTCTGACTTTCGGTACGCTCTCTCAGTGCCATTCGGGGTGCCTCATTAAATGGGGGCGTTCCTCGGCTGGTGTGCCCACGTTGAACCGATCTTCGCGACCTCATCAGGGGATGCCGCGGATGTTTGACAATCAACGTCGGCAGGGGATCGAATTCGCCTCACCCGTCCGGCGAGGCTCAGATGAGAGCCTCGATACGTTGCCTGAATGGGTCCCGCACGTTGCGCACCGCGTCCACGTCCACGAGCTCAATGAATGCGGGGACGCCCGAAAAGCCGGTGGCTGCAAGGATGAGATCATCCGCAGGACGGAAGGAGGGGAGGCATGACGCGATGGTCACCAGTGGCAGCCTGCCGAGTTCGGCCGCAAAATCCGTCTTGATCTCGTAACGCAGCTCGGCGAAGAGCCGCGCGAGGCCGGGCACGCTTGAGATTGCCTGCTCCATCACGAGTGCGCTCAGCGCGAACTGGCGCAGGTTCTCGAGATTGTGCGCCTGTTTTCCGGCGAGGGATTTCTTGGCGTCGAGCACTGAGAAATCGGACTTGTAGCAAAGAATCCAGCGCACTGTGGAAGTCATCGTGATCGCCTTTTTTTCACGCGAATCAGCCACCTCATGGATGTATTCCCAAGGCTGAAGATCGAGGCGGCTGCCGACGATTCCGAGCCAATGGGTCTCGAATTCCGCCGCGAGATTATACGGGGCGGCAGCGAGGTCCTTGTATTTTTGCTTTATCGCCGAGATGTGGCGCTCGGAGTCCGGCGCGTCGGCCTTTGAACCGGCGGCCTTTCCCAGCAGGCGTTCCGGGGCCAGGAGGGGTTGGAATACCTTGAGATGCTGTTCGAGCTGTTCACGGAGAAGCTTCGCGATACCCTCGGTGCGGCGGCGGACATCGGGGAGTTCCTGAAGGGTGAGTTGCTTTGGTGGTTCTTCGCTCATGGGCATTCCTGCAAGGGTGTCTGGATGTTTCGCCAAAGGAAACGCTGGCGTCTGCTTACAGCAGTGCGGCGCCTCGCGGGAAGGCATTTTTTCAAGGTGCGTCCTTTGCGAGGAGCCTGAATGCGAGAACGATTGGGAACAAAGCACACGAAAGTGATTCCAGAATTCACCGAGGGATTTATGGGGTCTTGTCTGCCACCGGTTCGTGTCCATTGCCATCCATTCGCAGTTCAAATTGAGACGGGATCACATGCCGACTCGGTTTGACTCCCGATCAAAGACGCGGCACAATGCTGCGCACATGGATCCCGGCCTTCACCAGCGCATCTACCAATTCCTCGAATCCAAGGGGTTGAGGAAGACTTCGCAGCGCGATGCGATCATCGAGGCTGCCTTCAGCACCACCGAGCACTACACGGCGGAGGACTTGCTCGTGATGGCGAAAAAAGTGGATCCATCGGTTTCGCGGGCGACCGTCTATCGTACTTTGCCACTGCTCGTGGAGAGCGGGATGCTGCGCGAGATGGACTTTGGCCGGGATCACAAGTTCTACGATCCGAACTACGTGGATCATCCGAACCACAATCACCTGATCTGCCGCGACTGCTCGAAGATCCTGGAATTTGAGGATGTCCACATGGACACGCTGGAGATCTGCATCAGCAAACGCATGGGCTTCACGCCGACCGGGAAAGTCGTGCGCATCGAGGCGCACTGCGATGAACTGCGCGCCACGGGTGCGTGCAAGCGTCGCGTGGCCGTGGCGGTCGCGTAGCCTGTCCGTCCGCGCTAAATCGTCGCGACCTCGATGGAGAGGATCTCGACCTCATGCTCGCCGCTTTCCTTCGGGACGACGACGCGCTCGCCGACTGCGCGGCCAATCAACGCCTGCGCCATCTGCGAAAGGTAGCTGATGATGTTCTTCGAGGGATCGGTATCCCACGCGCCGAGGATCGTGTAGGATTCCTCGCCGCCGTCGCTCACGCGGCGCAGTTTCACAGAGGTGGCGATGGCGACTTTCTCGTTCGTCACACCGGCAAAATCGGTGCCACGCGAACGGGCGAGATCGCGCTCGGCCTCACTCTTCTGGCGGGAAAGCACGCGCTGCTGCTCCTTGGCGCTCTTGTATTCGAAGTTCTCGCGAAGGTCGCCGTAGCTGCGGGCGATCTGGATGTCCTGCCGGTTCTGCGGGATCTTCTTGGTCACGAGGTCGTCGTATTCGGCCTTGCGGACTTCGAGGCTCTTCCAGGAGACGATGAGTTCGTTCTTCTTGTCCTCGTCTTCCGGGCGGCCGGTGATCAGCGGCTCGAGCTCGGGATAGGTGCGGACGATGCGGCCCATGAGTGAGCGCTTGTTCAGCTCGTCGAAGGTGGGGCAGGCGACGAGCTTGCGCATGACCACGCGCAGTTCCTCATCCGTGGCGATCGAGATGAGATCAATGATGAGTTCCTGATCGTTCACGAGCATGTCCTGCAGCTTGCGGTCGCGCTTCTCGCGGAACTGATCGCGATCCATCGCGCCGAGGATGGCGCTGAGCACTCGGGGATGCTGCGCGATTTCGCCGAAGACGCCGTGGCGCTCCTCGCAGAGCCATTGCAGGCCCTCGGCCTCAATGGACTGTTCGCGGATCGACTTGTCGAGCGCGAGGCCGAATTCATCCATGCGGCCTTTTTCAATGAGGAGGCGGGCGGCCTCGGGGACGACCTTGGAATTCCCGCGCATGAAAAGTCCGACGGCCTTCGTGGCCCAGTGGTCGCTGAACGCCTCGGGCAGCGCGAGGATGACTTTCTTCAGCTTCGAGACGGGGAGTTCGCCGAGCAGCGCGGTGAGGTTGCGATCATTGTCGCGGAGAATGTTCGCGATGGTCGGCGTGTCGGGCGCGGAGACGTGGTGCGGAAGCTTGGTGATGATTTCGTCGCGGAGCGCGAGAAGCTGGAGTGTCTCGGAAGTGTGCAGCTTCAGGTTCTTCTTCGCCGCGCTCTCGATCGAGGCGACGATCGGCTGGAGCACCGCGGGATCGTTGAACTGCGCGAGCGCCTTCGTGAGGCTGTCGAGCGAGTTGATCTGCTCCTTCAGCGTGCGCGCAGCCTTCACGGCCGTGAGCACCTCATCGGTCTGCGAAAGGGCCTCCGCGCGAAGCAGGAAGGGCTCGGTCTTTTTCTGCGGGACACCCACGAGCGGGTCGGATTTCAGCGCGCGCTTGGCGGGCTCCCACCATTTCTTGAAGGCCACCTCAGTGAACACATCCGGCACGAGCTGCGCCGAGATCTGATCGGCCGTCGCGCGACCGGCGAGGCTCTGCAGCACGAGTCGCACGAGCGCCGCGGGATCGGACTGCCCGAGCTTTTTCACCGCGTCGAGATTCTGAAATTTCTTCGCTGCGATGTGATCGGCTGGCAGCGGAGCGAGCGACTCGCCCGCGTACTGGAGCTGCATCGGGTGGGCCTTCTTCGTCTTGAAATCAATGGTCGTCTGGCTGAGCAGAAAATCGTGGGCGACGATGACGCCGTAGCCCCAGCTCTTGTGCTGGACAAAGGTGCCCGGCGGGAGCTTCTCGAGGGCAGCCCCGGCAGTGGAAGTGAGCTTGCCGGATTCGACTGCCTTCTTGATGTCTTCTGTCATATTGGGGCGTGGAAAGTAGGGGGCATTGCCGCTGGGGAAAAGGGATTTCTTTGCCCATCTCTCAATCGGCTTCCGTCCGGGTCTCTGATTTTCCATTTGATTCAGACCCTTCCCGCGGGGAGAGTGTCTGCCCCTTAGGGGAATCCATGCTCGGTTTTTTTGAACGCCAGCGCCTTGTAAAAAAAGGCATCACTCCGCAAAAGACGCGCCGCCGCCTGACTCAGAGCGAAGTGGTGGAGACGCTCGAACACGGCGTATTCACACGCACTGCACTCGTTCTTGCTGCTGTCGCCGGGCTGCTCTGGCTCATGGCCACGGGGTCAAAGCCGCTGCCTTCCGAGACGTATATCGTCGCGCTGCTGATCTTTTCCACCGCCACAGGCCACCTCTGCCTGAACCGCCGCGAGATCTGGGGCTCGAACTCGCGGCTGCTGCTCCTTTTCCTCATCGTCCTCGGCCACCTCGCGCTGGCGAAGTTCTGCGTGCTCCAGGCGGAGGCCGCAGTCCATGGCACCGGCGACGGGCAGTTCAGCGCCCTGCAGCGGCGGGAAATGTGGATGCTCGCCGTGCCATTTGGCCTCGGGCCGGTGCTCGCGAGCGTGCTGCTCGGGCGCACGATGGCCGTGTTCGTCTCCGTCTTCGGCACGCTGCTCACGCTGCCGGTCTTCGTGAGTGTGAATGACGACGCCGTCTTCATCGTGACCAATGTCACGACCAGCCTCGTCTGCGGCTTCGTCGCGATTTTCCTCACCGCGGAAGTCCGCAAGCGCGGCGACCTCCCGCGCGCCGGATTTTTTGTCGGGCTCACGACATGGGTGCTCGCCGTCGCGTTTCATAAAATCAACCTCCTGCACATGTGGGCCGAGGGTGCGGCGCTGAACTACCAGACCCTCGCGTTCCAGTCCGCCGTCGCCATCGGCGCGCCAATTGTCATGACGCTCATCATCGTCGGCGGCCTGCCCTGGCTGGAGAGCCTCTTCCGCATCACCACCCGCGTGCGCTGGCTTGAGCTCGCCGACCTGAACCACCCGCTGCTCCGCCGCATGACCATCGAGGCGCCCGGCACCTTCCAGCACAGCCTCGCCGTCGCGAATCTCGCCGAGGGAGCCTGCGAGGCCGTCGGGGCAAACCCCACGATGGCCCGCGTGTGCAGCTATTTTCACGACATCGGCAAGCTCGTGAAGCCCGAGTATTTCACCGAGAACATGCGGCACGACCGCAATCCCCACGACGATCTCGCGCCGACGATGAGCGCGCTCATCATCATCGCGCATGTCAAAGAGGGCATCTCGCTCGCGCTGGAGTACAAGCTCAACCAGGACATCATCGACATCATCCGGCAGCACCACGGCACCTCGATGGTGTACTACTTTTACAAAAAGGCGCTCGACCAGCAGCAGGCCGCGCGCACCGACGGCAAGATCGCCTCGATGCACGACGAGGATCTCCCAGAGGTCAGCGAGAGCAGCTTCCGTTACGGCGGGCCGAAACCGCTGACCCGCGAAGCCGCGATCGTCAGCCTCGCCGATTCCATCGAGAGCGCCGCGCGCAGCATGGAGCGCGTGACCCCGCAGAAAATCGAGCAGCTCATCACCGACATCATCCGCAAGCGCGTCGCCGACGGCCAGCTCGACGACTGCGACCTCAAGTTCCGCGACCTCGAGGAAATCGCCGAAGCCTTCCGCCACACGCTCAGCAGCATGATGCACTCGCGCGTCGCCTATCCCGAGGACAAGGACACCAAGACCAAGCGCGGATCGAGCGTCACGAGCGCAGTCCGCCAGCGTCGCGACGCTTCCGCGGCGTAGGCGCGTGCGGTTGCAAGGATCGGCGGTTTGCAACCGCCGGGTGGTGATTTGCGACAGAGTGTGCGTCACTTTCAGCGCGACGGCACGCGGGCGGAACTCGGCGGTTGAAAACCGCCGATCCTTGCGCGGTGCGAGTCATCCCCTCAGTGCCTCAGAGCGTCCACACCGTCTTCCCGCCGACGATCGTGCGGACGGCGCGGCCCTTGACTTCGCGACCGTGGAAGGGGGTGTTGCGGCTGCGGGAGAAGCTCTGCTCCTTGTTCACGGTCCATTCGAGGTCGGGATTGATGAGCGTCACGTCGGCGATTGCGCCGGTGGCCAGCGTGCCGCGGTCGAGGCCGAGGAGCTTGGCGGGGTTGGCGGTGAAAAGCTCGATCAGGCGTGCGAGCGAGATGGCTTTTCGACTATGTACTAGGATGTCGAGGAAGAGGCCGAGTTCCGTCTCCAGCCCGAGGATGCCGAAGGGGGCGAGGTCGAATTCGACCTCCTTTTCAAAGCTGCAATGCGGCGCATGATCGCTGCCTAATATGGTAATGGTGCCATCGGCGACGCCTTCGATGAGAGCCTCGACGTGTTCCTGCGAGCGCAGGGGCGGGTTCATCTTGAAGTGCGTGTCAAAGCCGCGCACCGACTCATCCGTGAGCGCGATGTGGTGCGGGCAGATCTCGCCGGAGAGCGGGACGCCGCGCGCGCGCGAACGCCGCAGGATGCCGACGCTTCCGGCGGCGCTGAGGTGCTGGCAATGGATGGGCGTGCCGGTGAGTTCCGCGAGCAGCGCATTCCGCGCGACGATGATTTCCTCGCCGATGGCGGGCCAGCCGGGCAGGCCGAGTTCGGCGCTCACGCGGCCCTCGTGCATGACCCCTTTGCCGACGAGATTGTAGTCCTGGCAATGGTCCATGATGACCAGCCCAAACATGCGCGCGTATTCGCACGCGCGGCGCATCACTTCGTGGCTCTGCACGCAATGACCGTCATCCGTGAGCGCGACCACGCCCGCCTTGAACAGCGAGCCGATGGGCGCGAGTTCCTCGCCTGCGAGACCCTTGGTGATCGCGCCGGTCGGCAGCACGTTCACGCACGCCTCGGCCTTCGCCTTTTCCAAAATCCACGTGACCACGCTCGCACTGTCCACCGGCGGCGCGGTGTTCGGCATGCAGACGACGGTGGTGAAGCCGCCCGCCGCCGCACACTTCGCTC
>JAYWEO010000409.1:0-6790 GCA_043779225.1 Prosthecobacter sp. | reverse complement strand
CCCGCCGCCGCCGAAGCTGGGAAACACCATCCTCGATCTCATCAACGTCGGCATGGAAATCGGCGGGCGAAAACTGTTCGACTACCTCTCGCTGGAGCTTCCTCCCGGCGCGCGGGTCGGGTTTGTGGGCCGCAACGGCGCGGGCAAAACCACGCTGCTGCGCATCATCCTCGGCGAGCAGCAGCCGACGTGGGGCGAGGTGAAACGCGGCGCACGCACGGTGATCAACTACGTGGACCAAAACCGCGAAGTCCTCCGCGACGAGGAGAGCGTGATGGAAGCGATCTCGGGCAAGAGCGACTGGGTCGTGCTCGGTGAGCACAAGCTGCATGTCCGCAGCTACCTCAAGCGCTACCTTTTCACCGACGAGGCGATCAATGGCCGCATCAAATCCCTCAGCGGCGGAGAGCGTAGCCGTCTCGCGATCGCGAAAATTTTGCTGCGCGGCGGCAACCTGCTCATCCTCGATGAACCGACGAACGACCTCGATCTTTCCACGCTGCAAATCCTCGAGGAAGGTCTCGCCGAGTTCGGCGGCTGCGTGCTCGTCGTCAGCCATGACCGTTGGTTTCTCAACCGCGTCTGCACGCACATTCTCGCCTTCGAGGACGACGGGCGTGTGGAGTTGAATGTCGGCGACTACGACTACTACCTCGAAAAGAAGCGAGCGCTCGCGAAAGCACCGTTGGTGGAAATTCTGAAGCCTGTGGTGAAACCAGTCGCACAACCCGAGAAGGCGCGCGGACGGAAGCTCAGCTACAAGGAACAGAAGGAACTCGAAGGAATCGAAGACGCGATCCACGCAGCGGAAAAGGAAGCCGGTGACATCGAGAAGATGCTCGCTGATCCTGCATTCTTTGTCACGCGCTCGAAGGAATTCCCCGAGTGGGAGGCCAAACTCGAAGCGGCGAAATCACGCGCCGTCGCTCTTTTTACGCGATGGGAAGCACTCGAGGCGCTCCGCGCAGCGTCGGCTTAAGCCCGGCTATGCCTCACCGGCTGCGCTCGCTTCGGATTCGCGCCAGAGCGAATCCTTGAACACCCACGCGACCGCGAAGACGACGAAGAGCAGCGTGCCGATCTGCTGGATGGACATGGACCACAGATCGCGGCGACGCCCCGCAAACGCAATGAATGCAGCGCCGCCAATCAGGATCGTCAGCACCGTGGTGATGAGTGCGCACATCCAGCGCGGGAACGGGCGGCTGAATGCCTCGGCCGCTGCAAATGAAACCGCGGGCGCGAGCAGGATGTAGGTGGAGGATTCCGTGGCGGGGCCGAGCAGGAGCATCCAGCAGCACACGAGGGTAAAGATGAGCGTGAGCAGGCGATCATTGCCCCATTTTTTCAGACGACCGATGAAGCACAGCACGGCGATGACGCCGCCGCCGAGAATCTGGATGAAAAAGTAGAGGCGCATGTTCAGCTCGATGCCGCACGCGGCGAGCAGCGTCCACAGATCGCGCGGGCGCATCATCACGTTGCCGTGGCGTTCATCCACGGAGCGCGTCGCGATCCAGTGGTGGTACTGCTCGGCGACATAGGCGGGCTTTTGCAAAATGAACGAGAGCGCGCCGAGTACGAACAGTGCAGCGACGAGACGCCACGAAAATTTCTGCGGAAAGATGACGCAGAGCAGCAGGCCCGCGGCGAGCGGGTAGATTTTCAGATAGGTGACCATGCCGAGGCAAAGGGCCGCCACGGCCCAGCGCGCGGAACGCGTCGCGATGAGGGCGAACATCACGAGTGAAATGACGAGCGGGTTTGCCTGTGCGTTATTGATGCTGCCGATGGAAAGCGGGAGCAGGAGCAGAAATACGAGCGGGTGATTTTTCGCGGGAATGCGCCCCGCGCCGTCGCACAGCCAGGCACGGACCGCGGCGAGATACGTCGCCATGACGCCGATGCGCCAGATCACGTTCGCCAGCCAGAGTGGCAATGCCGCGAGTGGCGAAAACAGCGCGGCAATCAGCGGGCTGTAGAGGTAGTCGATGCCGCCGGAGTAAAGGTTTTCACCATGCATCCAGCGGTTTCCCGCAGTGTGGAAGATTGGGAACACGGTGCCGCTGCCCGGTTTCACCAGTGAACGGATGAGCGTGACGAGGAGAAGAACCACCCAGAGTGCGGAGACGATGAGCCACGGAGAAACACGGCGCTGTGCGGGCGAGACTAGCGGCGGGGCCATCGGGATGTCGGTGTCATGTCGCCGCACGCTATTCGCCGATGGGGTGCCGGACAAATGGAAAGCACCTGACGTGAATCTGCCAGAGCGGTTGACCCGCGCGCCTTCCGCATCTACACCGCTGCCCCCGAAAAACTCAGCACACCCGCACCATGGCATTCCTCAACGACAACTACTCCAAGCTCAAGGCCGGCTACCTCTTTCCTGAAATCGGACGCCGTGTGAAGGCATTCACCGATGGGAATCCCGACGCTGCGAAGCGACTGATCCGCTGTGGCATCGGCGATGTGACGGAGCCACTGCCCGAGGCGGTGCGCACTGCGCTGCACAAGGCTGTGGATGAGATGGGGGTGCGCGAGACTTTCAAGGGCTACGGTCCTGAGCAGGGCTACGAGTGGCTGCGGAAGGCGATCGCTGAGAATGACTATCGCGCGCATGGCATCGAGGTCGCGGACGATGAGATCATCGTGAGCGACGGATCGAAATGCGACACGGGCAACATCCTCGACATCCTCGGCGCAAAGAACGTCATCGCCGTCACGGATCCCGTCTATCCCGTGTATGTGGATACGAACGTGATGGCCGGCAACACGGGCGATGCCGATGCGCGCGGAGCCTACGCGGGCCTCGTATATCTCGAAGGCAGCGAGGCGAACGGCTTCGTCCCTTCGCCGCCGAAGCAGCACGTGGATGTCATTTACCTCTGCTCGCCGAACAACCCGACCGGTGCCGCGGCGACGCGCGCACAACTGGAGGCATGGGTCGCGTATGCGCGTGAGAATGGCACCATCATCCTCTTTGACGCCGCGTACGAGGCGTACATCAGCGAGCCGGGCATCCCGCACTCGATCTACGAGATTCCCGGTGCGCGCGAGTGTGCGATTGAGTTCCGCAGCTTCTCGAAGAGCGGCGGTTTCACTGGTGTGCGCTGCGCGTTTGTCGTAATTCCGAAGACGCTCGTCGCCACGACGGCGTCGGGCGAAAAGAAGCCGCTGCATCCGCTCTGGAGCCGCCGGCAGACGACGAAATTCAACGGCGTGCCTTACATCGTGCAGCGCGGCGCGGAGGCGATCTATTCGAACGATGGAAAGGCGCAGGTGCGCGCGCTCGTCGAGCACTACATGGGCAATGCGCGGATCCTGCGCGAAGCTGCGCAGGCCGCCGGGTGGAAGACGTGGGGCGGTGTGAATGCGCCGTATATCTGGGTGAAGTGCCCCGCGTCGCTCGGCTCGTGGGAGATGTTCGACAAGATGCTCAACGAGGCGAACGTCGTCATCACTCCGGGCGCAGGTTTCGGCGCGGGAGGCGAGGGCTATTTCCGTATCAGCGCGTTCAACTCGCGGGCGAATGCCGAGGAAGTCGCGCGTCGCATCCTGGTGCTGAAAGTCTAGCGCATCTGGTCATTCATCGGCTGCCATCCGCTTATGGAAGCGAATTGAATATTCCTTGGCGGATGGGCGCTTTGAAATAGCTTCCGGCCATGTCACGCAGGGTTGCACGTCGTCTGTCTTCAGTGTTCGCGGGAGCGATTGTTCTCATCACCGGTCTCAGCGGCTGCAAGAAGGCTCCGCCAGCTCAGCAGCAGGGGCCGCTGCCTGTGAACGTCATCACCGCAGTCGAGAAAGAGGTGAGCGAGTGGGATGAATTCACCGGGCGCATGGAGGCCGTCGAGTCGGTGGAGATCCGTCCGCGCGTCTCGGGCTACATCATGGAGATCAATTTCAAGGCGGGCGCCATTGTGAAAAAAGGCGATCCGCTTTTCGTCATCGACCCGCGCCCTTACCAGGCCGATTTCGACAAGGCCACGGCAGAATGGGAGCGCACGCAGGCGCAGTTGGAACTGGCGCGGATCGATCTCGAACGCGCGAAGGAACTGCGGAACTCGAAGATCATCGCCGCGAGTGAATTTGATCAAAAGGCGGCCGCCGTGCAGCAGGCGTCCGCGGCGGCGCGCGGGGCCGAGGCCGCGAAGAGTTCCACCGCGCTGAATCTCGAATTCACGCAGGTGCGCGCACCGATTGACGGCCGTGTGAGCAATGAGCGCATCACTGTCGGCAATCTCGTGCAGCCCGGCTCCGGGCCGGAGAGTGTGCTCACGACAGTCGTCTCGATCGATCCGATTTACGTGCTAATCGATGCGGATGAAAACATGGTGCTCAAATACGTGAGGCTGAACGATGAGGGCAAACGCAAGACTGCACGCGAGGCGCAGTTGCCTGCCTTTGTCGAACTCGGCAACGAGACCGGGTTCCCGCATGAGGGCTACATTGATTTTGTGGACAACCGGCTCGACCCCGCAACCGGCACGATGCGCGCCCGTGTGATTCTCAAGAGCTGGAATCCGCTGCTCGCGCCGGGATTTTTTGCGCGCGTGCGTGTGGCAGGCGGGCAGCCTTTCAAGGCCACACTCATCGAGGACAGGGTCATCAGTTCCCAGCAGGGAGTGAGATTTGTCTTCATCGTGAAGCCGGACAACACCATCGAGCGGCGGAACATCGAGACTGCGACGATGTGGGAAGGGCTGCGGATCGTGAAGAGCGGGCTGAAGGACGGTGACAAAGTCGTCTCGACGCGCCTGCAAATCCTGCAGCCCGGAATGCCTGTGGTGCCTTTGTCGGAGAAAAAGGAAACGGGGGCGAAGCCCGCGGATGCCGCGGCACCAGCGGCTACTCCAGCGAAGGAGAAGCCTGCGGTCTCACGATGAACGTCTCATGAAGTTCGCCCATTTTTTCATAGACCGGCCGATTTTCGCCGGCGTCATCAGCATCGTGATCACGCTCGTCGGCGCAATCGCACTCTGGACGCTGCCCATCGCGCAGTATCCTGACATCGCCCCGCCGACGATTCAGGTCACTGCCGCTTATCCCGGTGCGAATGCGAAGACCGTGGCCGAGACGGTCGCCACGCCGATCGAGCAGCAGATCAACGGAGTCGAGAACATGCTCTACATGTCGTCGTCGAACACGAGCGACGGCATCATGTCGCTGAATGTCACCTTCAAGCTCGGCACCGACATCAATGCCGCGCAGGTGCTCGTGCAGAATCGCGTGGATGTCGCAAAGCCAGGCCTCCCTGCGGAGGTCCAGCGCATCGGCGTCACGACGAAGAAGCAGTCTCCCGACATCACGATGGTCGTGCATCTCGTGTCGCCCGACGGTTCGCTCGATTCGCTTTTCACGAGCAACTACGCGCTCCTGCAAATCCGCGACGAGCTTGCGCGGCTGCCTGGCGTCGGTGATGTGAATGTCTTCGGCGCGCGCGAGTATTCCATGCGCGTCTGGCTCGATCCTGAAAAAGTCGCGGCACGCGGACTCACCGCGCAGGATGTCACGCAGGCCATCGCTGAGCAGAATGTGCAAGTCGCTGCGGGCACCGTCGGTGCGCCGCCCGTCCCGCAGAATGCGACGGCATTCCAGTACACGATCAACACGCAGGGCCGGCTCGAAGATCCTGCGGCATTCGGTGACATCGTGATCAAAACGGGCGCGACCGGACAAGTGACCCGCGTGCGCGATGTGGCACGCGTCGAACTCGCGGCGAAGGACTACACGGTGAACTCCATGCTCGGCGGCAAGCCCGCCACGGCGATCGGCATTTTCCAACTCCCCGGCACGAACGCACTCGAAACCTCCGACACGGTGCGTGCGAAGATGAAGGAACTGAAGGTGCGTTTCCCTGCGGGGCTCGACTACGAGATTCAGTACGACCCGACAACCTCCGTGCGCGAATCGATCCACGAGGTCGAGAAGACGCTCTTCGAGGCCATCGCGCTTGTCGTGCTGGTCGTGCTCGTCTTTTTGCAGACGTGGCGGGCGACGCTCATTCCGCTCATCGCGGTGCCGGTGTCGCTCATCGGCACTTTCGCCGCGATGGGGATGCTCGGCTTTTCGCTGAACAACATTTCGCTGTTCGGCCTCGTGCTCGCCATCGGCATCGTGGTGGATGACGCCATCGTGGTCGTCGAGGCCATCGAGCATCACATCGCGAATGGAATGGCCCCGCGTGACGCAGCGCGCAAGGCGATGGACGAGGTGAGCGGCGCAGTCGTCGCCGTCGCGCTGGTGCTCGGCGCGGTGTTTATCCCGACGGCATTCATGACCGGGATCACCGGGCAGTTCTTCCGGCAGTTTGCGCTGACCATCGCCGTTTCCACGGCAATCTCCGCGCTGAATTCGCTCACTCTTTCGCCTGCGCTCGGCGCGATCCTGCTGCAGCCAAAGGGCGCGAAAAGGGACACCGTGCAGAGGGGGATTGACGGTCTGCTTGGCTGGTTCTTCCGCGGCTTCAATCGTGTCTTCGGCTGGGCCGGCGATAAGTATGGCAAGACGGTCGGGCGGCTCACGCGCGTCGCCGCCGTGGTGCTGCTTTTTTACGTGGGATTGCTGGCGCTGACTGGGCTTGGCTTCAAGGCCGTGCCGACGGGTTTCATCCCGACCCAGGATCGCGGATACGCGGCATGTTTCGCCCAGCTTCCCGACGGCGCATCGCTGGATCGCACGCAGGAAGTGATCACCAAGATGGCAAAGATCGCGCGCGAGATTCCGGGTGTCCTCGACACGATGGAGATCGCCGGCATGAACCTCTTCGGCGGCAACCAATCGAACACCG
>JAYWEO010000408.1:0-4253 GCA_043779225.1 Prosthecobacter sp. | reverse complement strand
CCCAGTTGCCGAGCATCCAGTCCCAGCTCTCCGGCGTGTCGAGGATCGCGAGCGGCTGCGCGGTCGTCCCGCTCGTCTGGCAGAAGCGCGTGTAGCGTTCTCTGGGAAAAGTGAGATTCGATCCGAATGGCGGATGCGCCGCGTGGTCCGCGACGATGTCGGCCTTGGTGGTGAAAGGGACGCGCGCGGTGAAATCCTCGATGCTCGCGATTTCGCCGACGCCCGCGAGGCGCGACGACTGGAAGCGGTTTTCGCGAATCGCGGCAGTGAGCGCGCGGAGTCGGTTTAGCGTGTTCATGTTCGAAGGGCTTCAGCGTATTGAGAATCGCCGAGCTCCAGCGCCAGCAAATGCCGTCACCCCGAGCAACCAAATGCCAACTCCAACAAGGAACAGAACCCCGATCACGATCTGCCATTTCGAATCGGGAAAATTCTTTCGCTCAATGCGAGCTAAGCCTGCGTAGAGTGCGCTCGTACCGTATGCACATGCGAAGCCTGCAAGGAGTCCGATGAGTATGCCTGCGGCGATTGCATACATGCCGCCTTGATGCCATCCCGTTCCGAACGCATTGGCAAACGGGGCGAGGAACGATATCGCCATCAGCAACTCGCGAAGCGTCATGACCGGCTGTAACTCTGAAGTCTCAGTGCTTCGCCGGCTGCTCGGCTGCGGGCGGCGTCTTTTCCTTCACCGGCTCCGGCTTGTAGAGCGCGACGAGGCTGCCGCCGAGCGCGGCACAGACGATGCCGATCCAGAACTGCGGTCTGATTTCAAAGCGGCTGCCCGCCGGGCCGTGCGTCATATACATCGAGACGAACGCATTCACGATGGGCGCGCCCGCGAAGATGATGGACATCACGACGGGCACGTAGCTCGCCTTCGGCTGCGGTGCCGCGCCGAACGCAAGCAGCACGCCGAACGCGCCGACCGCGCCCACGATGCCCGCGATGAGCGACCACCATTGCCCCTTCAGTGGATAGGCAAGGAAGTTCGTGTCGCCCGGCTTGCCATTGAGCCGCAGCATCACCAGCGGCGCGATCACGGCGACGAGGAAATACGCGAAGCCGACGAAGAGGAACGCCTTCCAGCGGCCGTTCGCCATGTCGGCCATCTCGGTCTGGCCGCGGTGGAGATAGACGCCGTACACGCCCCAGCACGCGACGGTGAGGAATGCGAAAAGGATCCAGGATGACGATGAGGCTGCAGGGTTTTGTGGTGGCATACGTGTGGTGGAAAGAGTGGTGACGTTATGCGGGCTTAGGTGAAAAGGCTGCAAGCATCTCCGCAGGCGCAGGCGTGACGGATGCACGGATCGCCTCGGGAATCTCGGTCGCACCGAGCTTGCCGGTCGCCTTGTTCACGGTCGCGCACACGGCGGTCACGGTTCCACGCGCGATCTCGATGCGCTGCCCGTCCTCATTTTTCCAAAATCGGAATGCGTAGCGAATGCTGCGTGCACGTACATCCGCGACGAGGAGATGGATTTCCACGACTTCCTCGAAGCGCAGCGGCTTGAAAAATTCGCACGCCGCATTCACGCGCGGCCAGCCGATCGTCGTGCCCGTTTCGTGTCCATGCACCGTGAAGCCCAGCGAGCGGAAAAATGCGTGCTCGGCGTTTTCCATCATCCGATAGTAGTTCGCGAAATGGACGATGCCCGCCATGTCGGTCTCGGAAAACTCCACGCGGTGGGAGAGGGTGAATTCGTGCGGCATCGGTTTCGCAGGCTGCGACGATGCCCGGCGCGGCGCAATCCCGGAGTGCGGCGGCTAACGCGCGTTCTGGTGCAGGATAGAGCGGACTTTCTCGATGGCCTCCGCGTTCTGATGCGCGCTTTGGCCGGAAGGGACGACAGTCTCGCTTTTTGCGCCATCGAGATGGCTGCTCCAGTACGGCACGAAGCCGTCGCTGCTTACGGGCTTGGCGCGGTCCTTGTTGCCGCCTTTTCCACGGTCGCCCATGATGGAGTAATAGGGGACGCCGGGCACGGTCTGGATGGTGTTGATGTTGCGCACGAAGAGATCATCGGGAGTGAGAGTCTCGATGCTGTTTGGCATGCGGCTGAGGCTGAGCGCGGCGGAATCGAGTGTGGTGAGGTTTCGCGTCTCCTCGGTGATTTTCAGCAGGAAGGCCGGGGCTTTCACGAGACGCGAGCCGAGCCAGCCGAGCCAGCCTGCGGCGACGTCGCGAGCAGGTGGCCGTCGGGCGTGTCGGATTGAAAATGCACGCGGCGCTGCGAGACGGAACTGTAGCGCGAGCAGGCGGAAAACGGCAGTGCCACAAAGAGCGCGGCGCAGATGGCGCAGATGGAGGAGAGCCGGAGCGTGGCTGTCACGATTCGGACCTCATGCCTTTTTGACGAAGCATGCCTTCAGTCCGATCGCGATGCCGTCCATCTTGCAGGAGATTTCGTGATCGCCGTCCACGAGCCTGATCGGCTTCGACTTGGTGCCGCCTTTGATCACCTGCGTGGAGCCTTTCAGTTTCAAATCTTTGATCAGCGAGACGCAGTCGCCATCGGCGAGCAAATTGCCGTGCGCATCTTTCACCATGCGCGGGCCGTCGGCCACCTCGGCGGCAGCTTCGCGGGGCCACTCGTGTCCGCACGTCACGCATTCCCAATGATCGGCATGCTCCAGCACGTCATCCATCTCGCACATCGGGCAGGCAGGTTTGCTCATTGGCGCGCACCGTAGGCGGATTCCGCGTCGCGACTCAACCGCGCACTTGCGGTGGGATTCCGAGCATGTGCGTGAGCGGCATTGATCGTTTCCCTCCGCGCCGCTAGCTATCGCGGCATGCCTGCCCCGCAGACCGAAGTCCTCATCACCGTCGCCGGCTCCGAGTGCGGGCGCTACGTGTTCGCGCCGGGTGATTATGTCATCGGTCGCGAGTTGTCGTGCCACATTCACGTCGAGGCCGATCTGGTGTCGCGGAAACACGCGACGCTGTTCGTCGAATACGACGGAGCGTTCGTCGAGGACATGGGTTCGTCGAATGGCACTTTCGTCAATGGCCAGCCCATCACGGAACGCACACGGCTGCGGACGAACCAGCGGATTCAGGTCGGCGCCGCGAGCATCACAGTGCGCAGGCTGAATTGGGACGTGAGCGACCTTTCCATCGCGCCGGTCGCCGCGCTCGTGAGGCGCGAACTGCCGCGGGCATTGCTGCACGAAAAGAAATATGACATCGGCCGAGTCGTTGCGGTCGGCGGCATGGGTGAGATTCTCGAGGCCAAGGAGGCGGCGATGGGGCGGCGCGTGGCGATGAAGGTGATGCTGAGTGCGCCGCACACGGACGATGTGCTGCGTTTCCTGAACGAGGCCAGGATCACCGGCCAGCTCGAGCACCCGAATATCGTCCCGGTCCACGAGTTGGGTGTGGATGAATACGGGGAGGTCTTTTACACGATGAAGCTGGTCAGGGGCATCACGCTGAAGGTGGTGCTCGATCGTGTGCTCAAAGCGGAGGCGGGTGCGCTCAGGCAGTATCCGCTCGCCGCGCTGCTCACGGTCTTTCAGAAGGTGTGCGATGCGCTGGCCTTTGCGCACAGCAAGGGCGTGCTCCATCGCGATCTGAAGCCGGAGAACATCATGCTCGGCGACTTCGGCGAAGTGCTCGTGATGGACTGGGGGCTGGCGAAAGTGATCGATCCTGCGAAGGCGGCATCGAGTCTCGTCTCCGATGTCGGGATGCGCACGGCCGTCCGCCCTGCCGCTGCGGACGGCGACACCGGATCGATGACCCTCGATGGCACGGTGCTCGGCACGCCGAAGTACATGTCGCCCGAACAGGCGCGAGGAGAAAATGAATCGCTCGACGCGCGCTCGGACATCTATGCGCTCGGCGTGATCCTTCACCAGATCCTCACGCTGAATCCGCCGGTCGAGGGACGCAGCGTGGATGAGGTGCTCGCCAAGGTCGCGCGTGGGGAATTCGATCCGCCGGCCAAGTCCACCGCGGGAGCAAGGCGGCTGCCCCATCTTCCCGGCGGACGTGTGCCGGAATCGCTGAACGCGGTGGTGCTGAAGGCGATGTCGCTGCAGCCTGCGGATCGCTATCAGTCGGTGCCCGAGCTGCAGTCGGAGATCGAGGCGTATCAGACGGGTTTCGCGACCGAGGCGGAGAATGCAGGCGTCGCGCGGCAACTCGTCCTCCTCGTGAAGCGCAACAAGGCGATGTCCGCTCTCGCGGTTGCGGCTGTCCTGATCATCACAGCGATCACCGTGGTGGCGTTTCAGCAGGTGGG
>JAYWEO010000407.1:0-5258 GCA_043779225.1 Prosthecobacter sp. | reverse complement strand
GCGCCGCCGAACGTCCCGGCCTTGGAAAAGCAGGACAAGAACAAGGTCGGAAATCTCACGCTGCGTCAGCGCACGGAACTGCACCGCACGAACGCCGTGTGCGCGAACTGCCACAAGATTCTCGACCCGATCGGATTCGGCCTGGAGAACTTCGACGCCATCGGGCGCTGGCGGGACAAGGACGATTCGGGCGGGCCGATTGACGCCGCGGGCGAGCTCCCGGGCGGGAAGCGCTTCTCATCGCCCAAGGAACTGAAGGTCATCATCGCCGCACGCGCGGGTGAACTCGCGCGGAACCTCACGGAGAAACTGCTGGCCTATGCCTTGTGCCGTCAGCTCGAAGGCTATGATGAAATCGTGGTGGATCGCCTGATGGAGAGCATCGCCAAAGATGGCTGCCGCATGCAGACGCTCATCTCCGAAATCGTCACCAGTTATCCTTTCGTCAATCATCGCATCCAGGAACACGTCACCGCCTCGTCCAATGGGAAATAGCTTCTTCATCAATCGCATCACCTGCCTCAAAGGCATCGCAGATGATGCAGAACACGATTGAGCGTGCTGGGGCGGAATTCAAAAACCGCGCGTCCCGTGCAACTTCGGCTCCCCTTTTCCCGAAAGGAAAAGTAAAAGCGCATCATGTCCCCCGCAGCCGCGCCGCACCCCTTTCTCACCACACACTGGAGCGTCGTGCATCGCGCGGCGGCGCAAGACGATCCCGACGCGCAGGCCGCACTCGCGCAGCTTTGCAGCGCGTGCTTGTTTCCCATCTACGCCTACATCCGCCGCGCGGGGAAGAATCCGCACGACGCCGAGGATCTCACGCAGGGATTCTTCGCGCGTTTGATTGAGAAAAACTTCCTCGCCTCCGCCGATGGCAACAAAGGCCGGCTCCGCACGTTCCTGCTCACCTGCGTCCAGCGTTACCTCGCCGATGAGCACGATCACGCGATGACCCAGAAGCGCGGCGGCGGCGGACGCATCGTCGAACTCGACGCCCTCACCGCCGAGCAACGCCTCGCCGCGGAGCCCGCGGATAATCTCACGCCCGAGCGCTGCTACCAGCGCCGCTGGGCTCTCGGCATGGTGGACACGGCCATGAGCGCCCTGCAGGCCGACTACAACGCTCAGGACAAGGCCGCGCTCTTTGCCAAACTGCGCCCCTTCCTCGGCTTCAGCGCCAGCGTCGAGGAAAACTACCAGGCCACCGCGGATGCGCTCGGCTTGAAACTCAACACGCTGAAGTCGCACATCCGCCGCTTGCGCGAGCAATGGCGCGATCTCCTCATGCAGCAGGTCGCCGCGACGCTCGATGATCCCACGCCCGACTCCATCAAGGCCGAACTGGCGGAACTCATCGCCTGTGTGTGACGCCGGTTCCGGGAGGGCCCTCGCAGAATGATCTTCTCGGAGCCTGCAACTCCCGTCGCCCAATCCCGAAGAAGCTGGTAGAACCCACTTACGCTCATGCCCGACAACGACCCCGATCCGACAATGAAGCTCCCCGACCCCGGCACCACTCCGGAAGCAATGCCCAGCGCTGGCGAACTCCTCGCCCGCGCCCTCGGCGATCCCGGCAACACCGGCAGCGCGCACGGCTGGACCCCGCCCACGCCCGAGGAACTCTCCGCGCTGCTCCCGCAATACCGCATCGAAGCGCTCATCGGCCACGGGGGCATGGGCGCGGTTTACAAAGGGGTGCAGGCCGCGCTGAAGCGTCCCGTGGCCATCAAGCTCCTGCCGTTGGAAATCAGCGCCGACCCCGCATTCGCCCGGCGCTTCGAGCACGAGGCGCAGACCCTCGCGCGGCTCAGCCACCCGAATATCGTCAGCGTTTACGACTTCGGCACGACGGCGGAGGGGCACCTCTATTTCGTCATGGAATTCGTCGAGGGCACGGACCTGCACAAGATGATCCACGGCCCCGGCCTCTCGCCCGCGCAGACGCTCAGCATCATCATCGCCGTCTGCGAGGCGCTGCAATACGCACATGGCAAAGGCGTCGTCCACCGCGACATCAAGCCCGCCAACGTGATGGTGAACACCGAGGGCACCGTGAAGGTCGCCGACTTCGGCCTCGCCCGGCTGAGCACGCCCGACACGGATTCCGGCGGCCTCACGATGACCGGCACCGTCATGGGCACGCCCGCCTACATGGCCCCCGAGCAGACGCGCGGCATGAATGTGGACCACCGCGCCGACATCTACAGCCTCGGCGTGATGCTCTACGAAATGCTCTGCGGCGAAATCCCGCGCGGCGTCTTCGACCCGCCCTCGCACAAAGTGCAGGTGGATGTCCGCCTCGACGAAGTCGTGCTCAAGGCCATGCACAGCGCGCCCGAGCGCCGCTACCAAAACACCGTCGAGATGAAGACCGACGTGGACCGCATCCGCACCACCCCGCCGAAAATGCGCCCCGCGCCGAAGACGAAATCCAAGTCCCGCCTCGCGGCCATCGTTGCCGCCGCGGTCGCCATCCTCGGCCTCGTCGCGTGGGCTGCCTTCGGCAAAAAGGGACCGCAGCTCACCGAGGCCGGGCGCGCGGAGAAGGCGAGGGAACTGGCCCTATCCAAAGCTACACCACCCGCTGCTGACTCTGCCAGGCTGTGGGTGGATGTGACCGGCAAAGCGACGACTCTCAATGCCATGACTGCGCTTGGCACGAAGGACTTTCGGAATGGAGCCATTCGCGCGCGCTTCAAAGGGGCGCAAGGGATACAGTTGTTTCTCCGCGAGCAGCAGCACATCGGCTATCGCCTGATTCTGAACAACAGCGGAGCCAATGTGCATCTGTTTGATTCGACTCAGAACAAAGCGGAAAACCTCGCGCATTTCGCGGTGCCGCCGCTGGGCGACACCAATGAGCACGAGGTCAATTTTTCGGGGAGGGACAACGAACTGACCGTGTGGCTGGATGGCGCGAAGCTTGGCGTCGCCGACGGCAGTGCCCTGCGTGAGGGGAACGTTCAATACTACCTGCCTCGCGGCACCACGCTCCTCCGCTTGGAATACTCGAATCTCGACACCTCCGCCGCCGAGCCGTGGCAGGATGTGCTGCACGATCCGGCGAGGCTAGGGCTCTCCGGCGGGGCGGAGCGTACGCCGGAAGGATTGCGTTTTACCGGTTCTAGCGGGGTGGGTTTCCGTCTCGCCCAGAGCCTTGGTAGTAATGCCGCGGTGCGTGTACGAGCGACTTTTGGTGGCTCCCGCGTGGAATTGCGCGCGCGGAAAACGAAGACTTTTGGCAGCTATGCACTTGTGGTCTCGAGCGAAAAAACCGTCATCCTCTCTCGGCTGCATCAAGACTCTTCGCAAAACAAGCTTATCGGCAATTTCCAGCTCCCTGAAATCCTTCAACCAGGCCAGGACTACGAACTCGAACTACGCGCGGTAGGCCAGACATTCACCGCGAAGTTTAATGGGAAGGTTCTCGGTGTGGTGACTGACGAGACTTACTCGGAGGGCGAATTCGGCATCGGATCCGTGGACCGCGACCGTGGACCCACCGTGATCAAATCTCTTGAAATCCTGAATCTCGATGCGCCGGGCAAAGTCTCTCCGTCTCCCGCTCCCCAAGTCTCCAAGTCTTCCCCGACTCCCGCCGCCGCGCTCCTCTCCTCCTCCACCGAGCCGTGGAAGGACGTGCTGCGCGATCCCACGAAGCTCGCTCTCGAAGGCGCAGTGGAGCGGACGCCGGAAGGCTTGCGCTTCACCGCCGGCGGCTCTTCGGCCCTACTCGCCCCGAACCAAGGGCCTCGGCGCGACGGTGCAGTGCGCCTGCGGACGACCTTCGGCGGCTTGCGTCCAACCTTGCATGTTCGGGGATCCCAAGTCGTGACAGGTTACTTCCTCTATACTGTCTCCGACGGGAAGGCGGTGAAGTTGGTGGTGGCCAACGCTGGGGCTGGAGTGCAGTGGACGAATCTACCCGAATTCCCACTGCGCGAGCCCCTCCAGCCCGGGCAGGAATACGAGCTGGAACTCCGCGTCGTGGGCCAAACCCTCACTGTGAAGTTCAACGGCGAGGTTCTCGGCACGGTCACGGATGGGACTTTCTCCGAAGGCCGATTCGGTGTGCAAGTCACCGACCCGAAAAATACCCCCGCGCTGGTCAAAGCCATCGAAGTGCTCGATCTTGATGCGCCTGGCAAAGCCTCCCCGTCTCCCGGCGGCGCGGCTCCGGATCCAGCCTCCGTGCAGACCTTCGGCGGCCACCGTTATCAACTCGTACGGGGGCGAATGACTTGGGAGACAGCCAAAGCGCGCGCTGAGCAAATGGGCGGACATCTTGCGACCGTTACCAATAAGGAAGAGGACGAGTTTATCCGTCGCATGGCTGATGCCGAGATTCCGACGGCGCTGCAATACGTCTGGCTCGGAGCTTCCTCCACTACGCGAGAGCCTCGCTTCGTCTGGGTGACCGCCGAGCCATTCGATTACACGGCTTGGTCTCGGTTGCCTGTCCCACACTCAGCGCCCGAAGAATTGCCCACGGCCTTGCGCCTTTGGCGCAGCCCGCCGAACGAGGGCAGCATATTGGGATGGATGGAACTTACAAGATCCCGACAAGAATCCGGGCCCGACCTTTTGACCAATGTCGGCTTCCTCGTCGAGTGGGACAGTGCGGGCGGGGCGACCACTCCCGCCACCGCCACGAAGGACGCGCCCTTCGTGAACACGCTCGGCATGAAGTTCGTCCCCGTGCCGATCACCGGCGGGCCGACGGGCGGGCAGCGCGTACTCTTCAGCGTATGGGAGACGCGGGTGCAGGACTACGCGGCGTATGCGAAGGCGCAGGAGTCTGCCGGGTCGAAAGTGGACAGCACGTGGAAGACGCAGCAGCGGGACGGCGTGCCTGTGGGGCGCGAACTGAACCACCCGGTGGTGGCCATGAGCTGGGAGGACGCGCAGGCCTTTTGCCAATGGCTCACGGCGAAAGAAACCGCCGAGGGGAAACTGCCGCAGGGCTTGAAGTATCGGCTGCCCAGCGATGAGGAATGGAGCTGGGCCGTGGGGCTGCCGCCCGAGCAAGGCGCGACGCCCGCGGGGAAGAACGGGAAGAACAGCGTGGACTTCCCGTGGGGCAAGGACAGGCCGCCCACGAGGAAAGTGGGCAACTACGCGGACGAGACGTTTCACGCGAAGTTCCCGCCGAAGAAGAACGAGAAGGACGGGAAGATGGAGAATGAGCAGTGGATGAAAGACTACACGGACGGCTATGCGACGACATCGCCGGTGGGGAGTTTCCCTGCGAATGC
>JAYWEO010000406.1:0-11881 GCA_043779225.1 Prosthecobacter sp. | reverse complement strand
GGTGGTGATGACGGAATTCGGCCGCCGCGTAGCGGAGAACTCCGCATTCGGCACTGACCACGGCCGCGGCAGCGCGATGTTCGTGCTCGGCGGCGGAGTGAAAGGCGGGCGTGTTTTCGGCGGCTCGCAGCCGCAAGGCGGCCCGTGGCCCGGCCTGAAACCCGAGATGCTCGAAGGCCCCGGCGATCTGCCGGTCTGGAACAATTACCGCGACATTCTCTCACCCGTGCTCACGCGCCACGGCGCAAATGCGGACGCACTTGGAAAAGTCTTCCCCGACTTTTCGCTGAACCCGCTGCCGCTCTACACGTAGCCGTGGCTACTCCTTGATGACGCCCTTCTCGATCAGCTTGTGTAGCTTTGGCGCGATGACTGCGGAGCAGTAGGGGTTCCTGTTCTTGTTCAGGTTGTAGTAGTTCTGGTGGTAGTCCTCCGCGGCGTAGAATTCCTTCAGCGGCGAAACCTCGGTGACGATGGTCGCGCCCCATTCCTTTTTCGCGCGCACCTTCGCGGCTTCGGCGGCTTTTTTCTGTTCGTCGTTTGCGTAATAAATCACCGAACGATATTGCGGGCCTTTGTCGGCACCCTGTTGATTGGGAGTCGTCGGATCGTGCGCGGCGAAGAAGACATCGAGCAGCGTGTCGAGCTTCAGCACGCTGGAATCAAATTCCACCAGCGCCACCTCGGCGTGTCCCGTCTGTTTCGTGCAGACCTGCTCGTAGGTCGGGTTCGGCACATGGCCGCCGGAGTAGCCGGAGACGATTTTTTTCACGCCATGCACGCGCTGCAAGACAGCCTCGACGCACCAGAAGCATCCGCCTCCGACGACGATTTTCTGAACGGCTGCAGGTTTGCTGGAAGTGCTCACGGCTTCGGCGGACTTGAGGTTTTGGATCGCTGCAAAAATCGCGGCGACGGCGAGGAGGATGGGACGGATCATGGCCGCACGCTAGCGTGAAAATCCTGCAACGCAAAGCAGACGATGGAGAACATGATCTCCGTACAGGGAAAACCCGCGCTGTGCGCACGTTGGGGGTCGCACAGCGCGGGTCTCTCGAGGGAATCCTTTTCGGGGGAAGATTCCGGGGTAAATGGTTTAGCGCTTGCTGAACTGGAAGCGCTTGCGGGCACCGGGCTGGCCGGGCTTTTTGCGTTCCTTCATGCGGGGGTCACGTGTGAGCAGCCCCTCGGCCTTGAGCGGGCCGCGGAGTTCGGCGCTGATCTGCAGGAGCGCACGGGCGATGCCGAGGCTGACTGCACCGGCCTGACCACCGACGCCGCCGCCAGAGGCGTTCGCGGTGATGTCGTAGGTGTTGCGGCTCTTCGCGATTTCGAGCGGCTTCAGCACCATGCCTTGGAAGGAGGTGACTGGAAAGTAGTCGTCGTAGGGACGTCCGTTGACGAGAATTTTTCCCGTGCCGGGCGTGAGGCGCACGCGTGCGGTGGCGGTCTTGCGGCGTCCGGTGGCGGAAATGGTGGCTTCGGTGGACATGATTCGATGTTCTGCTTAGGAAACTTTGCCGACGTTCACGGGCTGCTGTGCGGCGTGCGGGTGCTCGGAACCGGCATACACCTTGAGCTTCGTGATCTGGCCGCGGCCGAGGCGCGTGTGCGGGATCATGCCCTTGATGGCGTTTGAGATGAGAAGTTCGGGACGGCGGGCGCGGCGGTTGCCGAGCGTCTCGCTCTTATGGCCGCCGACGTAGCCGGAGAAGCTCATGTATTCCTTGGCGGTCTCCTTCTTGCCGGTCACGCGCACCTTGTCGGCGTTCACGACGATGACGAAGTCGCCGGCGTCCATGTGCGGGGTGAAGATGGCCTTCTCCTTGCCGCGGAGAATGTTTGCAGCGCGGGCGGCGACGCGACCGAGCACCTGGTCGGCGGCATCAATGAGAAACCAGCGGCGTTGCACTTCGTTTGTTTTAGCGGAAAGAGTCCTCATGGCGTGAAAAAGGGGTCGGAACCTAGGAACTCGCCCCGCAGGTGTCAACGGATATTTCCGTCTATGTTTGGAAAATCCTGATCTGGCGAGAATCCTAATCCTCCAAACAGGGACGCAGCGCAGCGTTGCGCCGTGAGGTTGCATCTGCAATCACTCGTGCGACGTTTTCATTTCCACCATGAACATCCTCCACATCGCCGCACTCACCGTCACCCTCAGCACCTCGCTCTACGCCGGCGAGTCCGCGCTCCAGAGCATCCCGCTCAAGGACATCGACGGGAAGGACACTTCGCTGAAGGCATTCGCCGGCAAGGTCGTGCTCGCGGTGAATGTCGCGAGCCACTGCGGCAACACGCCGCAATATTCCGGCCTCGAGTCGCTCTATGAAAAGCTGAAGGACAAGGGCCTCGTGGTCGTCGGCTTTCCGTGCAACGATTTCGGCGCGCAGGAGCCCGGATCGAATGCCGACATCAAGACGTTCTGCACGTCGAAATACAGCGTGACTTTCCCCATGATGGACAAGCTCCACGTGAAGGGCCCCGAGCAGCACCCGCTCTACAAGGAGCTCACCGGCCCCGGCGCGGCATTCCCCGGCAACGTGAAGTGGAACTTCGGCAAATTTCTCATCGGACGGGATGGCAAAGTGATCGCGCGCTTCGAGCCGGGCGTCGGCCCCGACGACGCGAAGGTCGTGAAGGCCATCGAGGACGCGCTCGCGAAAAAGTAGCCGCGTGCTGCACGATCAGCATTGCGATGAGCATCGGGGAAAAGCAGAGCCAGATCATCGCGCGACTTTCGCTCATCGAGGATGCGCACGAGCGCCTCGCCGCGCTGATGTCGCGTGCAAAAAAAATCCCGGCACCCGATGCGGCGCAGCTCACCGATGAGAATCGCGTGCAAGGCTGCCAGTCGCGCGTGTGGCTCACCGGCGAATGCAGCGACGGCGTGTGCCATTGGCGCATGGATTGCGAAGCGCCGATGGTGAAGGGCCTCGTCGGCCTGCTGTGCGAACTTTACGAGGGTGCGAAGCCGGACGACGTCATCGCATTCGAGCCCACGCTCATCGAGGACCTCGGCATCGCGCGGATGATTTCCCCCACGCGCATCGCAGGTCTCGCCGCCATGCGAGGGCGGATGCGGCAGCTCGCGACAGCCTTCACGGCGAACGCATGAGCGCCGCGCCGCTGCTCGACGCGCACAATCATCTCCACGATGCGCGCCTGCTGCCGTGGCGTGCGGAATTCCTCGTGGAACTCCCCGCGCTCGGCGTGCGTCGCGCAGTCGTGAATGGCACGCGCGAAGCCGACTGGCCCGAGGTCGCCGCGCTCGCCGCGCAGGTGCCGTGGGTGCTGCCATCCTTCGGACTTCACCCCTGGCATGTGAACAGGCGCAGCGCTGGCTGGCGCGAAAATCTCGTGCGATTTCTCGACGAGCATCCCGGCGCAGGCATCGGCGAAATCGGCCTCGACCGATGGATCGAAGGCCACGATATCGCCGCGCAATCGGAGTGCTTCCGCGCACAGCTCTCCATTGCCGTGGAACGCAATCTTCCCGCAACGATCCACTGCCTGCGCGCATGGGGCGCGCTGTGGGACATCCTCCGCGAGAGCCCGGTGCCCGCGCGCGGCTTCCTCCTGCACGCCTACGGCGGCCCTGCGGAAATGATCGCCGGCTTCCTCGCGCGCGGCGCATATTTTTCCTTCTCCACGTATTTCCTCCACGAGCGAAAATCCGTGCAGCGCGAAATCTTCCGCACGCTCCCCGCTGAGTGCATCCTCGTCGAGACCGACGCACCCGACCTCGCGCCGCCGCCGGAGAAAAATCCGCGTCCTCTCGCGGATGAAAATGGAAAGCCGCTGAATCATCCTGCGAATCTCATCCTCGCCTTCGACACGCTCGCAAAGATCCGCGGCGTGACCCGCGAAGTGCTCGCCACCACCGTGGAGGAAAACTTCGCGCGGCTCTTTCTGTAGGCAAAAGAAAGCCCGTCGCTGAGTTTGCGCAGCATTGCCAATCCGCTCCACGCACGCTACGCCCACCGCACGCGATGCCGACCACTTTTCCTCCCGCCGAGTTCCTCGACATGAGTCACACCGAGCATCGGATGCTTTTCGACAATGCCGTGAACGCATGGGACGCGCTGCGGCAGATCCCGAGCTACCTGCAGTTTCGCCTGAAGCCGCAGATCCTCGCGAAGCTCATCGGCAAGCCCTTCGTGAGCAATGCGGTCTTCGTCGGCGCGGGCACCGTGATCGAGCATGGTGCGATGATCAAAGGCCCCGCGTGGATCGGCGAGAACTGCGAAATTCGCAATGGAGCCTATATCCGCGAAAACGTGATCATCGGCCGCGGCTGCGTCATCGGCAACTCGTGTGAGTTCAAGAACTGCATCATCTTCGACGACGCGCAGGTCCCCCATTTCAACTACGTCGGCGACTCCATCCTCGGCCACAAGGCACACCTCGGAGCAGGCGCGATCCTCAGCAATGTGCGGCTCGATCGCGGCGAGATCACCGTGGCCACCGAGGGCGGCATCATTCCGACAGGGCTGAAAAAATTCGGCGCAATCATCGGCGACCGCGCCGAGATCGGCTGCAACTCCGTGCTGAATCCCGGGTCGATCATCGGGCGCGACGCCATCGTCTATCCCGGCATGCAATGGCGCGGCGTCTGCCCCGCGAACAGCATCGCAAAGGTTCGGGCCGAATTTCAGATCATCCCGCGACGCGCCCATGCCGAAGGACGCTAGCCAGGCCCGTCGGCGAAGGTGCAGCGCCGGACGTATTTGACATGCACCACTGCGGAGCACTTCACCTCAGTCCGAGGGATTCTAGCAACGAGTTGCTGATCCGCCCCGTAGCACTCAGTCCGGAATCCCGCTGATACCGTGCGATGGCATTGCTCGTATTCGGCCCGAAATCTCCATCGATGGAATCTTCGTAGTATCCGAGGGCATACAGTTTTCGCTGCACTGCGACAACGGTCCTCTCCGAAGTATATCCCGAAGTATTCACTGTGCGTCCGGAATAGCCCTCATTGTAATCCGGTGGCCAGAACCCTCCGTCTATGACCAGCCATCCATTGTCATACCAGCGATAGCCGTGGTTGCCCGAATAGTGGATGCGGTTCCGGTCCCAGTCGCGGTGGTCGCTTCCCTGGACCCATCGTCCGCCGTAGGCATTGCTGCGATTGAGCGAGCGGTAGTCAAAATTAGGGGACGAACCGCTGCGTCCGCCGGAACGCACGGTCTGAAAATCCGGTGTCACTGAGGATGGGGCGAGAGCACGGGAGCCATGCGTGCGCCCCGTGGAGCGCCCGTGACCCGGGTTCACATTTGCCACTGGGAGAGGCGCATTCGAGCCGGGTCGGATGGACTGCACTGTGACGTGCCCGGGCGAAGGAGCATGTCCTTTGTTGGAGCCTCCGCCTTTGGTCGAGGAATGCTTTTCCTTCGACTCCTCATCTTTAGCTTTGTCTTTGGCATTGGTGAATCCCGGTTGTGCAAGGCAGGCACAGAAGGTCAGGGCAAGGAAGGCGTTGCTGTGTTTCATAGGGTTTTTGAAAGATTTGCAGGTTGCGGCTCCACTTGATCGTGCCCGCCCTCTTTCGCGCGTGTATAAATAAAGATGCAAATGCACGAGTAATACCGCATGCGCAGGCTTGGAGACACCCCGTTCGCGGGTTCTCATGGTTACACTCCATGAGAACCCATCATGCCACGTCCGCCAGTCTTATCATGAAACTCACAAAATTATGGAGGCTAGCCTGCTTCGCCATCGCCGTGCTCGTGGTTGTGGTTCCGTCTTCGGCCGATGAAACATTCCCTCTGCTGGATGCATCAGCATTAGACAACGCGACCTTCGCGCAGTGGCTCGGCGGTTCCGAATCGCCAGTCAATGGCGACGGAGGAAAGACAGGCGGCCTCCAAAATGTCGTATGGACGAAATCAGGCAGGCCCGATTGGCGGGGCCTGAAGTTTGGCGTGGGACGCGAACCAGGCACGCGGCATTTGCGCATTGGATTCACGAAGCCGATGCCCATTGGCTCGGTGTTAGTGAGTGGTGGTGGCGCCTTGAGCTTTCTGAAGGCGGATGCAGCGTACCCAGGCGATCTGGCGAATGAGTCGCAGTGGTTGCCGGCGGAGCGGTTGCATAATGGTGTGGCATCGCGTGCGGAAGTCGGCGAAGGAAACTATGGCCTCTGGGTGCTGCCGCCGGGATTGAGCCCGCGGGCGTTGCGCCTCACACACACTCCTGCCCCAGGCGATCGGGAGAATGCGGGCTCGCTCGGTGGACTGTGGATTCTGCCGCAGAGGGCAGGCAATGTGGCGCCGCAGGCTCTCGTGCAATCCACTGCGCGTGATGATGTGTCTGCGCGGCTCGTGGATGAATCTTTCAATCGTACCTGGAACACCTGGGACAACGGCGACACGGGCGCGGCGCTGGCGGTATCTCCAGAGCATCCTGAGACTATCACGATGGCGTGGTCCGCAAACGTGGGAGTGAATGGCGTCTGCCTGCTGTGGAAAGGATTCACCGCGGTCGAGGTGGATGTCTTCACGGGAGCACCCGATGAGAGTGTGCGCAGCGCTCCGGAATCGAGCTGGCATCGTGTCGCAGGAGACAGGGATCCGGAGACCTATTACCCATCGTCATTCGGCCCGCATTGGCTGGCATTTGAAAAGCCGGTCAGCACGCGCGCGCTCAGATTTCGAATTGCCGAGGGCTTCAAGTCTGCGCAGGGCATGCACACGCATCTCGCCGGGAAGGTATGGGAGGGAAAACGGGTCTGGCTTGGTGAAATCGTTGCGCTCGCGCCGCTTGCCGACGATGCGGCATTGGCTTCGCTCGTCCTGCCGAAACAGGCCGAGGAACCGCCACCCATCCCGGTCAAGTTCACGTTGCCGGAAGCCGGAGTGGTCACGCTCGTCATCGAAGACATGACTAATCACCGCGTGCGAAATCTGGTGAGCGAGACTCCGTTTCCCGCGGGTGAAAATATCGCATGGTGGGATGGCAGCGATGATTTGCTGCGTGATGCCGAAGCTGCTAGGCATGGCGTTTACCATATCCCCGCGCGTCCTGTTCAGCCTGGGCAATATAAGGTGCGAGGCCTCTGGCATCAGCCTCTCAGGCTGCACTATGAGTTCAGTGTCTATAATGCCGGCAAGCCTGCATGGGAGACTGCGGACAAGACCGGCTGCTGGATGACGAATCACACGCCGCCGACCAGCATGGCTTGGATTCCCGGCTTCAAGACCGAGGATGGACAGCCGCTGCTGGCGATGGGTGCATTCGTCGCCGAGGGCGGGCATGGATTGCAGTGGCTGCACGAAGACGGAACGAAGGTCGGAGGGCAGGGCTGGGTCGGCGGCACATGGACCGGTGCCCCGGCGCTCGCAGTGGATCTCGGCGCGAATGCGATCGCAGATCATGCATGCTATGTCGGCTCAGTCTGGGAAGGCGAATTGCGTCTCACAGCTAAGACGAGGGCAATGGCGGACAAACCCGTTTTCAAAGTTCAGCTAGGCGTGGATCCGCGCCCCGACAAGAATACCGAGGGGATGAAAGCGCCCGCGCTTCTCGCGTTCGATGGCGGTGAGAAAATCTATGTGCTCTCAGGCATCGCAGCACGGGATGGTGTGATCGTGTGCTCGATGATCCGGCAGAATGAGCTGATCTTCATCAGCGCGAGGGAAGGAAAGATCACGGGCAGGCTCGGGGTGGAGAATCCGCGGGGTGTGGCTTTCGATCCCAAAGGGAGGATGCTGGTCATCAGCGGCAGGAAGTTGATCCGCTTTGCATCAAACGAAGCAAAGCCCGAAACCATGATAGACAGCAGCCTTGAGGATCCCCGCCATGTCATTGTGGGTGCGGAAGGCAACATTTGGATCGCTGATCGCGGCGCATCGCATCAAGTGAAGGTGTTCTCACCGTCAGGAAAGCTGATGCGCGCCATCGGTCATGCGGGTGCTCCTTCGCTAGGCAAGTATGATGCGAGCCATATGAACAATCCAAATGGCCTTGCGCTCGATTCGCAATGCAGGCTGTGGGTGGCGGAGGCAGATAATTTTCCGCGTCGCGTTTCCATGTGGTCGCGCGATGGCAGGCTGGTCCGCGCATTCTATGGCCCGACCGAGTACGGCGGTGGCGGGGTGCTGGACTCGCAGGATGCAAATGCCTTTTTTTACAAAGGCATGGAGTTCGCGCTCGATTGGAGGGCCGGCACGGACCAGTTGAAACGCGTTTTCAGTCGCCCCGATCCGCTCATGGAAGCGCACGGGGGTCACTATTCGCCCGACTATCCGCTGTATCCGCACGGCGGGAATGGCGCGCGTTATTTCACAAGCTGCTACACCCATGTTCCCACTTCTGGCGACCACGCCGCCTTTCTCTGGCGCGATGATGGGGATTCCGCAAAACTCGTCGCGGCATTCGGCGATGCGCATCACATGGGAATTCTCCGCACGGCGGAGTTTCGATCCTGCTGGCCCGAAGGCACAAGGCCCGAAGAAGAACATCCTGCGCCCGAGAGGCGCGCGACTTTCGCGTGGTCCGACAAAAATGACGATGGGCGGCCGCAGCCCGATGAAGTGAAAATGATCCGGGAGGCGACGCGGGGCGTGACGGTGATGAACGACTTGTCTTTCATCGCTGCACGCCACAGTGAGCATACTGCGCGTTTTTCAATGAGAGGCATGAGCGCGAACGGGGTGCCAGTTTATCATTTGATTCCAGAGCCCATCGGGCCCGCCGGCGGAAATCCCCCGTCGAGCGGCGGTGAACAGGCGCTCGTGACCGGGGACTGGGTTATCACCACGAATGCTCCTGAGCCATTTTCTCCGTATGGATTGGGCGGCAGCTTCAAAGGCGAGGCCCGATGGGGCTATCCCAGCGCATGGCCCGGACTTCACGCCAGCCACGAAGCCGCAGTGCCCGATCGTCCCGGCATAGTCATCGGGCATACCCGTTTGTTAGGCGACTGCGTGCATGGCAAGATCGGGCCAATGTTTTGCGTGAATGGCAATATGGGGAACATGTACCTTTTCAGCGCCGACGGCTTGTTTGTCAGCACACTGTTTTACGACATCCGCCTGCGTCCGAACTGGGGCGCTCCGGTCGCGACTCGCGGCATGGATGTGACCGATGTGTCGCTGCACGACGAAAACTTCTGGCCCAGCATCACGCAGACTCCAGACGGGAATGTCTTCCTCGTTGATGGAGCGCGCACCAGCCTCGTGCGCGTGGACGGGCTCGAAACACTGCAACGCCTCCCTGAGCAAACCATCACTGTGACAACCAACGACCTTGAAAAAGCCCGCGACTGGTTCGCTCGTGCCGAGGTGGCCCGCCAAAAGGCGCGCGGGATCGGGACACTCAACGTGCCTATTCGGAAGCAGGCGCCGATTGTGGACGGCAAACTAGACGACTGGCCGGTCACGACTGACTGGGCCAGCATTGACCGCCGCGGCACGAAGGCGAACTTCAACAGCGACTCCAAGCCCTACGAGGTCAGCGCGGCTGTCTGTGTGAGCGGTGGCAGGCTATATGCCGTCTGGCGTACGACAGAAAAGGATATGCTCAGCAACAGTGGAGAAACCCCGGATGCTCTCTTCAAGACCGGTGGCTGTCTCGACCTCATGCTGCAGGCGGACACGGATCAGCGGCTGCTAGTCACGCTCGTCAAAGGCCAGCCGCGCGCCATGCTTTACCGCGTGAAAGTCGCCGGCACAAAACACCCCGTCCGCTTCGCAAGTCCATGGCGGAGCATTGCCATGGACGAGGTGAAGGATGTGACTGAGAGCATGTCCTTTGCTGCCGATAAGACCGGGAATTATGAGATCAGCATCTCGCTGCAAACACTCCATTGGTCACCAAAAATCGGCGAAACCATCAGCGCTGACATCGGTGTGTTGCGTGGCAGTGGCGGCCAGACCACGCAGCGGATCTACTGGTCAAACAAGGCCACAGCCATCACAGCCGATGTGCCTAGCGAGGCAGAACTCACACCAAAGCTTTGGGGAAAATGGAAGCTAATTTCAGAATAACGGGAGCCTTCTGAAATTGATGCCGATCTTCCGAGCGGGTGCTACCTTTTTGGCTCAGCCTCGCCTGCTGTCTTGCTGGATTCTTCGGCGCTGATTTCGCGGATGAAGATATTGCGCCAGCGGATTTCGCCGCCGTGGGTCTGCAGCATGATCGGACCTTTCGAGGGGAACGGCTTGACGCGGTCCCAATAGTTTTCCATCGGGTTGCCGTCCACGGTGAGTTTGCCGTTGAGCCATACCCAGGTGCGCGCACCGATTTGCCGGATGCGGAACGCATTCCATTCCCCGAACGGCCTGTCCGCCAGCACGAGCGGATCGCGGCCGGGAGTGTTTGGCGTGTTGTTGAAGAGCCCGCCCGAACCAAGGTGTGGCTTCCGGTCAGGCTTCTTTTCATCGAAGATTTGCGTCTTGTCCCAGATCTGCACCTGCGGGCAGCCGCGCAGGTAGATTCCGCTGTCGGCATGCGGCACGGTCTTGTATTCGATGAGCAATTCGACGTCGTCAAACTCCGCCTCAGTCGTCGCGTAAGGGCCGGTGCCGGCATTGACCAGTTCACCGTTTTCGACGCGCCAGTGTTTTCCGAAATCCTCGCGCTGCTGTTTGAGATTCGCCTCCAATGTTTCGCCGGCGAGCTTCGCTGTGGAGTGAGGATTCCATCCGTACCAACCAGTGAGATCCTTTCCATTGAAAATGGCGTGGAAGCCATTTGGCGGCACAGGGTCAGCCGCATGGAGTGAGCTGAGCAGCGATATTCCGAGGATGACAAGGAGGTTGGTTTTCATAGGGGAGTCAGTGACGGAGGAGCGAAGGGAGTAGTCCGCACGTCTTCTCAGGCGTCAATCTCGATCCCAAACGCGAGACGTGCGGTGCGGGCTGATGCAGTGCGATTGCCAGTCGTGAAAAACTCAAACCGGCTTGAGCCCTCATGTTGGAGCGAGGCAGTCATCTCATCACCGGGGTCGAGAAGCTCCAACGCCGGGGACACATTGGCAAAGAGCGGCGTCAGCGCGGGATAGTGCGTGCAGGCGATCAGCAGCGCATCGATGGGCCCCAGTTTCCCCAGCACGCGGCGCACTTCCATTTCGACAGAGGGTGAATGAAGGTCACCGGATTCCACGAATGCGGAGAGTGCCTGTGCGGAGCAAGAGGCGAGTTGCTTGCCTAATGGTGCCAATGCCCGTTCGTACACTCCTGACTGAATTGTCCGCTCGCCACCAATCACGCCCAAGCTTTGGGACTTACTTCGACGGGAGGTTCTCACTGCGGCGGGGATGATGCTCTCGAAGGAGACTCCGCCGAACAACTCCATGCCTGTGTCGGCGTCCGGATCGAATGCGGAACTTGCGGAGTGGCATCCCACCAGCACGTGAGTCACTCCTCTTTCCTGGAAAAAATCTGCGATATGGGAAAACCGCTTGCGCAGACTGGCCTTGGATAGTTTGCCATACGGCGTCGTGCCGGAATCAGAAAAATAGAGGACATCGGCCGTCAGTCCGCGATTTCTCATGGCCTTGTAAACCGTGAGCCCGCCGATACCCCAGTCCATGATTCCGATCATCGCCCGGCCCTTTCCATCACGGGAACGAGAGTTCCGCGACATTCTTTTCATGCAGCGGCGGAGAGGCGAAGGCTAACACGCGTGAATTCCAGCCATAGTTGATGACCTCCAGTTTTCCGCCAGGAAAGCGGCTTTCCAAATACCATTTCATCTCGTGCTCGGCGCGAATCGGGTTGTATTCGAGCATTTTCTTCCATCTCGGGTCGCCCACCATTTTCCGAAGCGCCTCTCTGTAATGCGGGTGCTTCTTAAGCATCAGGTATTGCCTGCACTTGTCGAGCAGCAGGCGCGGCCAATGGCGGCATTTCACGGGAGCCGCCACCATGTCTATGAT
>JAYWEO010000405.1:0-5113 GCA_043779225.1 Prosthecobacter sp. | reverse complement strand
GGATGTAGTTGAGGAGCGTCGTCTTTCCTGCGCCTTCATCTGCTTCTCGATCTGCTCGGCGTCCACGACAGTGATGATCGAGTCGAGCATCACGACATTCTGAAGCTGCGGGATGTTCAGGAAAGTCTGCGCGACGGGCTGCGGGTCGGCGGCGCCGGTGGTCTCGACGAGGATGTAGTCAAAGCCGCCGCGCTTCAGCAGCTTTTGCACGCCGGCGACGAGGTCCTTGCGCACCGAGCAGCACACGCAGCCGTTGTTGAGTTCGAGGATGTCGTCGTCGGTCTTTTCCACGAGCGCGCCGTCCACGCCGATCTTGCCCATCTCATTGATGATCACGGCGAATTTGTAGCCGTGATTTTCCTTGAGGATGTAGTTGAGGAGCGTCGTCTTTCCTGCGCCGAGGAAGCCGGTGAGGATGGTGACAGGGATGCGTTTCTGGCTCATGGCGTATGTGGTTTGAAAATGAAACTGGCGGCTCGGAGACAATCTCCCAGCCGCCAGCGTTCAAAAGGATTTTTCCGCGCGGGGTTACTTGATTTTGCGGAGCATCGGGAGGCCCGTGCGCTCGTTCTCCATGACTTCCATGCCTGCGGGCAGGGCGTCAATCGCGCCTTCCTTGGCTTCGCCGCCGAAGTAGTAAAGAGTGACTTCCTGGCCGCCCTTGAGCTTCTGCTTGCGGGCGTGGAGGTGATAGGTCTTGCCGGATTTCTTGCTGACGACGGTGTATGCCATGAGTGGTGGGTGGGGGAAAATGTCGTGCGCCTAGGCGACGATGCCGGCCTTCTTCAGCGTGGCGTATGCGCCGTTCTTCGAGATCGTCTTCAACGCGCGGGCGGTGAGCTTCACGGTGACGAATTTCTTCATCTCGGGCACCCAGATGCGCTTGGTCTTCAGGTTCGGCTCGAAGTAGCGGCGCGTCGTCGCGGTGACGTGCTGACCGATGCCACCTTTCTTCTTCGCGAGACCGCGGCGGTGAATTTTACGGCCCTTCAGGGCTTTGGTTCCATTGATGTCACAAACACGGCTCATAAATATAGGAAGGTTACGGGTGAAAAGGGCGCGGAACATCGCGGTCACGCCCGGCAGGGTCAAGGGTAATCTTGCCGTTTGCGCGAATCAGTGCCGAAGACGCGCGCGGTTGTCTTGCTGGATTGCATCGCGCAGCGAGGGAAGAAAGGCGGGGCATTCTCCTGCAACACGATCCCAGCTCGGCGCGCATGGATCGCCGGGAGGCGCATTCAGAAAAACCTCAGCCGCTTCCTGGATCGCACGGACGAAAGTCTGCACGGCCAGCTCCTCATCCTGCCGCGGATATTCGAGGCTGTTGATGAGCGCATCCGCCGAGTGCAGCCGCAGCGCCTCGGCGGAATGCCGCTGATAGGTCGCGAGCAGCGTGCCGAGCAGCGCGGCATCCATCCCCTCGCCTTCTGCATGGATGGCCCGGAAAAATGCGAGCGCCACCTCACGCGCCACCTTGTGCAGCCCTCGCGACGGATCACGCGGCGAGAGGCTCTGGTGCTTGTGTTCGTAATTGTCGCAAAGCTCCGCCTGGCACACCGCACCCGGCGCGCAATGGCGGTATGTCTCCGCGAGCACGCCGAGCTCCAGCGCCCAGTCACGCGGGATGTGAAGTCCACGCGCACGCTCCACCCGCAGCGCCACCTCACCCGCAAGCGGATACCGAAACGCCTCAAGATACAGCAGCAGCGGATGCGGCCCGATGATGTCCCTCATCGCACGCAGCAGCGGCGCGACCAGCAGCCGAGTCACGCGGCCATGAAGACGATTCGAGACGCGCGCATAGTAGCCTTTGCAAAAATCAAAGCCCAGCGAGGCATTCGCAAGCGGATAGCAGAGCCGCGTGAGCATCTCGCGCGAGTAGTTTGCGATGTCGCAATCGTGCATCGCCACGACGCCTGCGTGGCCCATTGCGAGAACCGTGCCGAGGCACAGCCAGACATTGCGCCCCTTTCCCGCCGGGCCATCGCCGAGATTGCGCCGCGCGAGCGTGCGCAGCAGCCGCGAAATGCGCGGGCCATCGTTCCAGATCAGCAGCGGCTCCTGCGGCAGGACGCCGAAGATTTTCCGGGCGCGCGACCACTTCGCAGCAGTGTCGGCGCCATCGATCCCGATCACGATCTGCCGCAGATAGCTCGCGCCCTTCAGCTCGCTGAGAATCCGCTCCAGCGCCGGCGTGCCGAGCTCGCGCACGTGGCACGGCAGCACGAGCGCAATCGGCGTCTCCGCGGAAAGCGCGCAAAGCTCCGCCTCCAGCCGCGCCGCATTCGGCGGCCCGAGCCGGTGCAGCGTGGCGATCCCGCCTGTCTGGAAAAAATCCGCCATGCGCGCACCTTGCCGTCCTCAACGAATGAGGCGAGAGAATCCCGGACGGCGTCCGCATTTATGAGTGCAAAACCCGCCCGCGTCCCGCATCCCTCGCGGCTCATGCAATCCGCGCCGACCAGCAGCCTCCGCTCCGAATTGCGCTCGCTCCCGCGCACGTTCTGGGTGCTGGTCACGGGCTGGTTCGTGAACCGCTTCGGCACGTTCGTGGTGCCGTTTCTCACGCTCTTCCTCACGAGCCGCGGGCATCCGCCGACAGCGGTCGCCGCGGTGCTCAGCGCGAATGGCCTCGGCCAGTTCAGCGCCTCGCTGCTCGGAGGATACTTCTCCGACCGCTTCGGGCGGCGGCATACGATCGTGCTCGGCACTTTTGCGAATGCAGCGGCGATCTTCTCGCTCTATTTCGCGCATGAAATTGGCGCGATTGCCGGCTTCATGTTCCTCGCGGGCTTTGCCGGCGGTTTCTACATGCCCGCGAGCAATGCGCTCCTTGCCGACATCGTCCCGGAGCCTCTGCGGCTGCGCGCGTACTCGGCGCAGCGCGTCGCGATCAATGCCGGCTTCGCGTGCGGCACCGCGGCGGCGGGGTTTCTCATCGGCTGGTCCGGCTTCGCGCTGTTCGCGGGCGATGCGATCACCACGGCGGCATTCGGGATCATCGCGCTCACCATGCTGCCGCATGGCGTGCGGGTGGAACGCAAGGAGGCTTCGTGGTCGCAGGCATGGGCGGTGCTCCGGCGCGACCGCGCGTTCTGGGCGCTGTGCGCGTCCACGATTCTCACGTCGTTCGTCTTCCAGCAGTTCGGCTCCACATTTTCCCTCGAAGTGAAGCAGCGGAATCTCACGCTCGGCCTCCTCGGCTGGCACCTCGGGCCCGAGATGGTCTTCGGCATGATCCTCGCGTGGAATGGCACGCTCGTGGCGACCTGCGAACTGCCGCTCACGCGATGGACGCAGCGCTTCGAGTCGCGGAATGTGATCATGCTCGGCTACCTGCTGCTCGGCGGCGGCTTCGCGCTGAATGCAGTGCGCGCCGGAGTCGGGGTGTGCTTTGCCGCGATGACCGTCTTCACCATCGGTGAGATGCTCAGCCAGCCGATGCGCTCGGCCTATGTCGCCGCGCTCGCACCGGAGACGATGCGCGGCCGCTACATGGGCGCGCTCGCGATGGCTGCGACGAGTGCAAATGTCTTCGGCCCGCAGGTGAGCCTGCCCCTTCACGCGCATTCGCCGACCGGTCTCTGGCTCACGTGCGGCGCGCTCGGCGTGCTCTCCGCGGTCGTGCTCGCCTGCTTCGGCCGCCGCGCATCTGGCGGATGACAGGACTGTGATACGCATTTCCGACACGGTTTCTTGCTTGCCAGCCATGGCACCTTTGATCACTGTCCATCCCGTCGTTAGACAGCCGGGCAGTCCTTGCTACCCGCCGGAGCAGCACGAAAGTGGGCTCTGGCGTTTTTGCCAAGTGTCAGTTCAGCGCCTCACCAGAGTCGCATGTCGGTCTGCGGCAGAAACAAAAGCAACAGTAATCCATGAACAACAAATTGTTTGTCGGCAACCTCGCCTGGGCCACCACCGAGGGAGCCATTGAAGAAGCCTGTGCCGCATGCGGCACCGTCACCGAATGCAGCCTCATGCTCGACCGCGAAAGTGGTCGTTCGCGCGGCTTCGCATTCGTCACGATGTCCTCGGAAGAGGAAGCAAATCGCGTCATCGAAGCCATCAACGGCAAGGAAGTGGACGGCCGCAAGTGGCAGGTCAACATCGCGCGCCCGAAAGAAGATCGCCCCCCGCGTTCCTTCGACGGACCTCCTCGCGGTGATCGTGGCGGCTACGGCGATCGCGGCGGCGGCGGCGGTGGCGGCGGTGGCGGCGGACGCCGTCCCTATCGCGGCGGTGGCGGTGGTGGTGGCTATGGTGGTGGTGGCGGCGGCGGTGGTGGCGGCGGCGGTGGCGGCGGTGGCCGCGACCGTTACTAGTCCCGACCAGCGCACTCGCTGAACCTGCAGCGGAACACGCTGCACTCGCATCACATTTTCGCGGGGTGAAATATTCCGCGCAGGGTTTTCATTGCCCTGATATCTCAACCTACGACGGGCAGGACGCCATGCGCCTGCCCGTCGTTTTGCTGTATTCCAGAAGCTGCACACGAGGATGCGGCCACAGCAAACACTGATCGGACAAGGCCAAATAGCGGCGGCACAAGTATGGTCGGAGCCCTGGCTCAGTTTAGGTCCTCCCTCTTTGTCTTGCTCCTGCTCGTGCTCTCATATGCCGGGTTCTCCGGGATCAATCGCGGGAGCAGGACGAAGAGCAAAGCGCCGCCTCTGTTGGAATTTCACCCCGCAGTCACCTGCGACTTTTTGCAGCGCTCTCAGCACATCATTCCGGGCACGCATGCCCCAGCCCGCACCGCCCGCGATGGAAAAATTCACGATTGCGCATAAGGTGGGCGTGCTTTTTCAGATATATCCACCGCACACACGATGAGCCATCACATCACACCCGCCGATCATCTCTTCCTCACGCGCCGCGACTTCGTGCGCCGAGCAGGCATGGGCATGGGGATGCTCGCACTCGGCGGCATGTTTGGTGAGCGCGGCGTCTTCGGTCCCGCGGGCGCGACTGCGGCGGAACAGATCTCCAGCACGAATCCCCTCGCCGCGCGCAAGCCGTGGCACTTCGCGCCGAAGGCGAAACGCGTCATCCACATTTTCCTGAATGGCGGCGCGTCGCAGGTGGACACCTTTGATCCGAAGCCGGAACTCGA
>JAYWEO010000404.1:0-12668 GCA_043779225.1 Prosthecobacter sp. | reverse complement strand
ATCGGACGGTGCGCTGATGATGTGGCTGGCGTCGCTCATCGGTGTGGCTCCTGGGAAAATTGCGCCTGGATGATGGAGGTGAGCCCGAGCCCGCCGCCTTTCACGAGACTGCTGGAGAGCGACTCGGTAAGCAGGTATCCATAGACCTGCCCGCCGGGGCCGCCCTGGAGCAGCGGCTTCATGGATTCCGAAAGAAACTGCCGGAGCAGGATGCCCTCGAATTGCCGCGCAGCCTCCGCACTCTTTTCTGCCGTCACGGTCTTTCCGATGGCTAATGTGTGTGTTAGGTCTGGTGCCTCCGCAGTCTGCTTTGTCTGCGAGATCGGTGGGACGTTCATAGGAGGTATCAGTTGAGGATCAGCTCAGCCTGGAGTGCGCCAGCGCGCTTCATGGATTGAAAAATAGCCATCATGTCCCGTGTCGTAAGGCCGAGTGCGTTCAGCGCCGAGGCCACCTGCTGGATGGTCGGAAAGTCGTCCACCACCGCGAATCTGGACTTGGACTCATTGGCTTTCGTCTCGGTGCTGGGCACGGCGACCGTCGTGCCATTGCTGAATGCCCCTGGCTGCGACACGCCGATCGTGGACGCGATCGAAATCGTCAGCGAGCCATGCGAGACGGCCACGGTGGAAATGCGAACATTCTGCGTGGCGATGATCGTTCCGGTGCGCTCGTTGATCACCACTCGTGCAATGGAGTCCGGCGTCACCTCGATCGCGCCGAGTGAAGCGATGAAATTCACCTCGTAGTTCCGGTATTCCTCCGGGACGGCGACATTTACGGCGGCCGCGTTTTTCGCGAGAGCGGTGCCGGGGAAGACGCCATTGATCGCCTCGGCCATGCGTGCCGCGGATGCATAGTCGGCATTCAGCAGCATGAATTCGATCGAGTTGTTTTTCACGATCTCCGCCGGGATCTCGCGTTCGACCAGCGCACCGCCGCTGATGATGCCGACCGTCGGGTGATTCTTCTGCACCGTCGCGCCGCCTGCGCCACCCTCGCCGCCGAGGAATCCGCCGACGGCCAGTGCTCCTTGCGCGACGGCATAGACGGCTTCGTCTGCACCGAGCAATGGCGTCTGCAAAAGGGTGCCGCCCTGGATTGTCTTGGCATCGCCGATCGCGGAGATGGTGACATCAATTCGCGAGCCGGGCTTGGCAAATGCCTGGATGTCCGCGGTGATCATCACCGCTGCGACATTGTCTGATTTGATCGTGTTCGCCGGCACATTGATGCCGTGGCGCTGGAGCGCATTCGCGATGCTCTGCACGGTGTAGGAGAGCTTGCTGTCGCCCTTGCCCGCGAGGCCGACCACGAGGCCGTAACCGACGAGCTGGTTGTCCCGTCCGCCTTCGACGAGCGTCAGATCCTTGATGCGCGCCGCGCGTGCGGGGAAAGTACATACTAGCATTGACAGAAACGCGAATAGCGCCATGCATCGGCTGAGGATGGATGATTTTCCGACCGGCAGTGGTGTTGCGTTCGTCATTCTCAAAAGGGGTTGATCTTGTCGTTGAGGCGGAGGAGCCAGCCTTTCTTCTGCGCGTCGGTGAGCGTGCCTTCCGAGATGATCTCGATGCGCGCGTCCGCAATGTTGCTGGAGAGGACGGTATTGTCCGGCTGGATGTCGTAGGCGCGCACGAGGCCGCGCAGCGAGGCGAACTGGCGCTCCTTGGAAAATGAGACCTCGCGAAGGCCCTCGAAGACGAGATTGCCATTGGGCAGGACGTCGATGATCTGCACCGCGGCGCGTGTGGCGATCGTCTGGCTGTTCTTTATTTCGCCGCCACCAGTGTAGTCGTTCGAGCCCGTGCTACTGAGGTTCAGCGTCTTCGGATCGAGCAGCGGCGTCGCGCCTTTGTTAGGCAGCTTGGTGATGAACTGCTTGACGACCGCATCGGCAATGTTAGCGACGCCGGACTTGCTCGACTTGGAGGTCTTGAGCGCTTCGGAATTCGACACCGAGGCAGTCTCCTGAACGATGATCGTAAGGATGTCGCCGACGCGCTTGGCTCGCTTGTCCGCGAACATGCCACGCTCGTCGGTGAGGCCTTCCTTCCAGAGCGAACCGGCCCGCGCGCTGCGAATCGTGACTAGGCAGACGGACAATGCCGCGAGCATTAGGCAGAATTTAGAAGTGGATTTGGACTTTGGATTCATGGGTGACTTGGCCGTGGAATTCTTTGCGGCTTTCGATGTTCTGAAGCTTGATGAGATCGCCTGCGGCACCGTTTTCCATCGCGAGCGCCTTCATGCGCACACCGAACTGGCCCGATTGCGCGAAGGCTTCGACGACCTGCCCCTTGCGGATCAGCGGGCGCACCGTCACGTCGCGGCGGGTGAGCGCACGCCCGGCGGATACGGCCTGCGAGAGTTCCAGGGTGGAGGGCTCGATCTTCGCGGAGACGAGAGGGATTCGCTCGCGCAGGACATCGGCTTTCTGCGACGTGAGTGACGAGCGATCCAGCGACTGGCCGCGATCGATCTGGTTCGATGCGAACCACACTTCCTGCCAGAGCTGCGCACGCAGAGGGAGCTGCCCCTCGATGATCGTCTCGCTGCCGGACACTATTTTCACCCGCACGAGCAATGTGGCCGAGAGGCCGCCGGCGGGCCACTCGGTGACTGTGAGAATCCAGTCCGCCTCGGGCAGCCGGAGTGCGGGCCATACGCGGGCGAGGGAGAGTTTCAGTTCGCCCTCCATTGAAAAATGCTGCGCCGCCTGCTTCTCCAGTTCCGTGACGAGCGCATCCGCCTTGAGTGAAAATGCGGGCTTTGCCGCGGAATCCGCACGCGTTGGAAGGCTGAAAGCGGACGCCACCTTCGGCAGCGGCGAGAGAAGCCGGTCGAGTGCGCTTTCCGCACATGCCGCGGAGGTGAAGAAGAGCAGCAGCAGGAGCGCTTTCATCGTTTCAGCTCGGCCATGTTCTTGAGCATCTCATCGGAGGTCTGGATGCTCTTGGAATTGATTTCATACGCGCGCTGCGCCTGGATCATGTTCACCATTTCCTCGACGATGTTGACGTTCGAGCTCTCGACAAATCCTTGGATGAGCGTGCCGCGACCGTCTTCACCGGGGCTGCCTAGTTCGACCGTGCCGCTCGCGGGCGTCTCCTCATAGATATTCCCACCCAGCGAACGCAGGCCGGTCGGATTCGCGAATCGTGCAAGCTGGACGCGGTAGCTTTGCGAGCCGGATGCGCCGGTCACGGAGACTTCGCCAGTCGAAGAGACGGAGAAGGACGTCGTTCCGGGCGGGACTGACTGGAATCCGCTAAGCACCAGCAGGCCATCGCTGGTGATCATGCGGCCCTGGCCGTCCACCTTCAGTGCGCCGTCGCGCGTGTAGCCAAATGTGCCGTCGGGCCGCTGCACCTGGATGAAGCCGTCGCCCTGGATTGCGATGTCAAATTTCTCCCCGGTCTGCTTCAGCTCGCCTTGCGTGAAGACCTTTGCCGTCGAGACGACGCGGCTGCCGTTGCCCATCTCGACGCCGGTGGGCAGGACTGCGCCACCACCTGCGTCTGCGCCGGCCGTGCGCGGCTTCTGGTAAAGCAGATCCTGGAACTCGATCTTCGAGCGCTTGAAGCCCGTGGTGTTTGCGTTCGCGAGGTTGTTCGAGATGTTGTTCAGGTTGAGCTGCTGGGCTTCCATGCCGGTCGCAGCGGAGTAGAGAGATTGTATCATATTAGGTTACGAGTTAGGATTTCCCAGAATCTGGATGGCTTTGTCTGAATTTTCGTCGTAGGCGTTGATCACACGCTGGCTGGATTCGTAAGTGCGCGAGATGGTGATGAGGTTCACCATTTCCTGCAACGGCTTCACATTGCTGCCCTCGAGTGCGCCGCCGACGACGCCTGGATTCTCGACTCTCTCAGGCGTGGCATTGGGATCCTCGGGCACAATCAGGCCGTCGCCGTCCTGCTTCAGTTTCGTCCTTTCGGGGAAATCCTGCACTGCGATTTTGCCGATGGGAGTGTCGCCCTGGAGGAGGATGCCCTCCGAGTTCATCGAGATGCGTCCGCCTTTCGGAAGGAGTGTGACGCTTCCACCGTCTCCCTGCACCGGATATCCCTTGCGGTTCACAAGCACGCGCTCGGCATTGGCATGGAAGCCGCCATCACGCGTATAGCCGGTCGAGCCATCGGGCCGCTGCACTTGGAAAAATCCAGGGCCTTGGATCGCGAAATCAAGCTCCTCGCCAGTATTGCGAATCTCGCCCAGCCGCAGATCGAGCCTCGTCTCGATCTTAGGCATGACTCCGGCCCCATCCTTGCCCAGCCCGCCGCTCTGCCCGGCTCTGGTTGCATCGGCGAGGACCCCGGAAAATGAGGTGGTCGTGCGCCGGTAGCCCGGCACGCTGGCTGCGGCGATGTTCCGTGCGGTGGTCTCCTGCCAGTGTTCGACTGCCGAGAGACTTGCCGCGCCTTTGTAAACGGCGACGTTCATAGTGGCATGTGCCTAAGCATGCGATGTGCCACGGCTCGGAATAGTGGGTGAAACCTGCCTCTCCAGAGTGGAAGTCGCGGCCGGTGCATTTCTGGCAGCGGGCGGATTTGTCTGCCTGACGCGGCAAATACTGCCGCCATGCAGAAAGGGATGCGCCGATTGGGAAGCATGGCATTTCTGGAACAGGTACAAGGCTGTTTCCTAATATGCGACAATCGGAGGGGATACGCCCTCTGGTTTGTCACAAGGAGTCCGCCGCGGACAACTCCTGCGGAACGGGGGCTTTCGCGTCCGAAAACTAGCAATAAATCACCAGCGATTCCGTGATCGGATTGACGCGGTTGTGATTGCGTAGCTTGTCTATGTACGGCTCGCTGAGGATCTGGCCCTCGGGAATCAGGAGCAGTCCGTTTGCCGTATGGACTCCTTGCGCGAGCACCATTCCAGAACGCAATTCAGGCAGGGCGATCTCGCGCTGCTGGCGGATCATCGACTCTGGGCGATAGCGGGTGAGGACTCGCACGGCCTCCGGGTCAAAGGCGCTGCCGCTGCCGCGCTGGATGATGGCCAGTGGGTCGCGGCCTCCGCCGCAATTTTCCGCATAGCTCACTGCCACGGCGAGGAGGCGGCCCAGCCACGGGATGTGCTCCCCTGGGCGCCGGTCCGGGTAGCCGGTGCCGTCGAATCGTTCGTGGTGGGAGCGGATGATGGTGCCGACCTCGGCGAGATTATGGACGAAGCCCGCGAGTTCCTGTCCCATCACGGGGTGCTGTTTCACGAGGGCCAGCTCGGCGGGATTGAGTGATTGCGGCGCGTCCTGCCACATGCGGATCAGTCGGCGCGGGATGCCGACGAGGCCGACGTCGTGGAGCCACGCGCTGATCTCGAGGATCTGCCGCTGGTTTGCCGGCAATTGGAGTCCTTCGGCCATTGCGACGCATAGTGCGTGGACCAGCTTTGCCTGTACGCCGAGGCTGGGGTAAAAGGTCTGCATGGTCCGCAGGCAGATTTCCACGGAACGCTGGAGGTTTTGCTCCAATGCGTGATTCAGGTCGGCGAGCTGGGTGTTCTGTTCTGCCTCACGCGCCACCTGTCGCGCGAGGGCGCGGTTCAGGTCCGCCAGCTCGCGGTTCATGGTCTGCGTCGCGGCCTGCAGCATGGCGTTCTGACCGATCAATTCATACCGCTGGACGGCATTGGCGAGCGTGGCCAGCAGCTCCTCTCGCAGGCAGGGTTTGACGACGAAGCGATAGATTTCGCCTTTGTTGATGGCCTGGATGACCGTGGACAGGTCGAGCACGCCAGTCATGAGCACGCGCGTGGCGTCTGGCTGGATCGCCTTTACCTTTGCGAGCAACTCCAGGCCGTTCTCCAGCGGCATATTCTGATCGGTGAGCACGACGGCGAACTTTTCATCCTCGAGGTGCTTCATCGCGTCCGCCGAGTTCAATGCGGTCACGGTGTGATAGCCTTCGCTGTCGAACATTTCCTTGAAGGCGAGCACCAGCAGTTCCTCATCGTCCACTATGAGGACTGAGACTGGCGTCAGGGTGGAGGGAAACGGTGGGGCCGGTGTCATGGTTTGGTCGGGCAAAAAAGGGCAGGCTGGCGTGCCCCTTATGGCAAGTTTCGTGCCCTCCGGCTGGCGTGCCGCCGATATTGCTCCGACCACGGTGGCGGGGCGCATGGCTCCGGCCGCCGGCAGGCGCGGTGATGAGTTTCCCTGCGTGGATGCGCCGCAGGCCGCCGATGGCTCAGCTCCACATGAAGCGCTCGATCGCCGCCACGTCGTGCAGGACGTCGGCCCAGCATTCCTTCACTTTCTTGGTGGAGAGCCTGAGCTGCTGCATCGCGTAGGGATTGATGGCGGATTCAAAGTCATCCCAAGCTTTCGAGCCTGCGGTGACTTTTGCACATTCGTTCCCGAGGTGGATCAGGTTTGCGAAGCCGCTGCGATCAAACTCGGGGGCGTGGTGGAAGCGGATTGCATTGGAGATATCGGAGGGCAGGTTCCAGCGTTCGAGGATCAGGCCGCCGATTTCGGCGTGGTCGGCGCCGAGGGCCTCGAGTTCCGCGTCGGCCATCGTCATGCCGCTGTCTTCCATGAGCGTCACGATGCGGCCGTTGTCTGCGACCGGGGCTGCGTTGATGACCATTTTGCCGATGTCGTGGAGCAGGCCGGCGGTGAAGGCGATGTCTGGCCTCCAAGGCGTGTCCTCGCAGTGGCCGCTGAGATAGCGGCAGGCGAGGGCGCATTGCACGGCGTGCCGCCAGAGGGCATTCGGATCGGGGCAATAGACCGTCTTGCGCACCGCGAGCATTTTTCCGACGGTGAGTGACATCGCCATTTCGGCGATGGCACCGTTGCCGATGCGGATGACGGCATCCCGGAGCGAGGCGATGCCTTGGCCGCGGAAGATCGCGGAATTGCAGAGGCGGAGAATCTGGGCGGTGAGATTCGGGTCGAGCCTCACCAGATCGACGAGCGCCTCGCAGGTATAGTCGGGGCCGCGCGTGAGCATGAAGACTTGAAACGCCACGGGAGGAGCGATGGAAAGCGATTGCGTACGGTCGATCAGCATCTCGGCTGTGCGGCGGCGCTCCTCGGCGCTGTCGGGATTCGTTACCATATTCAGCGCAATAGTTGTCATAATAATAAATACTATAGCTTGGGGTATGCCACGTTTGGGAAAGCAATTTGCGAAGAATCGGATTTCCTGCGCCGAGGGTGTCATCCGCCTCTGTTGGGGCAGTCGCAGAGTTGTAAAAAGCGGGATCATTTTCAGCGATTCCGAACTGGGTGGGGCGGTCGTTTCTCAATCAGGATTCGTGACCCGCAGTGGGCAGGGTTTTTGCTATGTCGCTCCCTGCCATGACTTCATTCCTCCGCTGCTCCGTGATCGCTGCGCTGGTGGCTTTCATCCTCGCGCCTCCGGCAGGTTTTGCCGTTTCGGCGAAGGAAATCCACCCGCCATTCGGGATGGCATGGGGGTTGGAATTTCAGCGGGTCGAGGAATCCGTGCGCACTGCCGGAGGGCATGTGGTGGAAAAGGTGCCCAGTGGGATCGGCACCGTGCGGTGGAGTGTCGAGGGCATCCCGCAGGAAGGTCTGCTGCGGACGATTTTCACATTCGAGAGCGGTCGCCTGCAAGGGGTGGAACTGCAGTACGGGAGTGCGGAATGGGACACGCCGATGTATGATGAATTCATGCGCCGTGTGAAGGCGGGCCTCGATGCGGAGCACGGCGGCGGAAGGCTGCTCGTGCGCGAGCGAACCCCGAGTGCGGGGGTGCTGAAGACGATGCTCGGCTATTCGTGGACTGGCGGCATGCCATCCGGAGGCACGCAGTCCGTCGCGCTGATCTATTTTGCCGCGCAGGATGAGCGGAATCTTTTCCGCATGCTGAGCCTGCACTATTCGGCGAGGCCCGCGCGGAACTATCCTCAGGTCGCCCGGCGCTCGTAGATGAGCAGGCGCTGCGCGGTGGCAGAAAGCGAACCGGGGCTGCGCAGCCGCGCGATGGCGGCAGGGGTGAGCTCATCCCCGGCATCGAGCAGGAGCAGACCCGAGGGGCTGGTGACGGAACGCGCGAGTCTCATCCCCGGCTGGAGTTCCGCGGGTTCCACTTCACGCAATGCGGACGGCTTGGCCGGGGCGTCGCGGCGGGTGAGTTGCTCGAGCATCACCTCCACCTTCGCATTCGCCGCTTTCAGGGCGTCGGAAAGTCTCGCCGTCTCCGCGCGCAGGCGCTGATTTTCCCGGAGCAGCCTGTGCTGCTGCATGGCACTTTCCACCGCCGCGATCAGATCGATGCGGGACCAGGGTTTCGGGAGGAAACGGTGCAGGAGTCCGCTTTCGATGGAGCCGAGGAGGGAGTCCGTGGAAAGGACGCCGGTGACGAGGATGCGCATGGCGCCGGGCTGGATCTCGCGGACGCGCGCCAGCAGATCGAGGCCGGTCATCTCGGGCATCCTGAAATCCGAAATGACGGCGGCAAATTCCGTGTGCCGCAGCGCCTCGAATGCCGCGCGCGGATTCGTGAATGCCTCGGTCCGGTAGCCGGCGAACGATATCTGGCCGCCGAGCACATCGAGCACCACCGCATCGTCATCCACGATCAGGATCGGCGGCTGCCCGGCGTCTGGCGCAGGCTCAGCCACGTGCAAAAAAGGAGCCGCTCCCTGGCGCCCTGGCCGGCGCGTAGGAATGCTGCAGTCCGCGCAGGCGGGTGAGTGCGGCGTGGAGCGATTTTTGGTCGGCGGCGTTGTGCGCGAGGAGCTGCTTTACGAAGGCATCGTTGGCGCGTTCGCCGGAGGCGATGGCTTCAAGGCGTTCGTCGAGCGCTGAATGGCGGCGATCGATTCCCAGTTCGCGGCCACTTTCCTGAAGGGCGGCGAGGAGCGTGGCCTTGAGTGTCTGGGCGGTCGCGGCACTCTCGAAATCCTCTGCCCGGAGCGCCACTGACTCATCGTTGCAGATGCGCTCGTAATCACCGAGAAGACGCCAGAACGCGGAGGCAGATGCAGAAGGGGGCTGGGCTTGGGCGGGCATCGGTCCTATGGGGTTTCCGATGGATTCTGCCAGAGCATCGTGGCCCAGGCGCCGCGCACTTCGCCGATAAGTTTCTCGACGACCCGGATCGGATCGGGATCCTTTTTCATGTTCGCCGTGCGCAGGTGATCGAGCATGAAGTCGTAGAGCGCCCACATCGTCTGCGCAAATTCCCCGCCCGCCTTCAGGTCGAGGCTCGACTGCAATTCGCGCAGGATCGCCTGGGCCTTCAGCAGGTGGTTGTTGATCTGCTCGATGCGCGTGCCGACAGCTTCGATCTCGAAACCCGCGAGTGCAGTCCCGAGGTTGCGCAGCGCTCCGTCGAAAAGCATGAGCACGAGCTGGCCTGGAGTGGCGCTGTTGACGGCCGCATTGCGGTAGTTCTTCGCTGCGAGTGCGATCGCCATAGGCTATTTCTCGCGCTTGGCGTCCTGGATGAGCCGTGCTGCGAGTTTCGCAAACACATTGGGCCCTGGGTAATTCGGGTCCGACGCGATTTCCCGCGCCCTGTCGAGCATCTCGGGGCGCACTTCGGGCTCCTTTGCGAGCGCCTCGATGAGGCGATCCTTGCGTTCAGTATTCTCATTCGCAGGTGTCCCGGATGGCTCGGCCACGCTGGGCGCGGATTTCGGCCTGGCTTTCGATGGCACCTGCACGGCATCGGTTTTAACAGGTTGGATATTCATGATCTTGGGATCGTATTCGGCAGTGGCGTCGGGGGACTTTAGGAAAAAATGCAACTTATCGCATCATGTGCTGAGTCGTATCCAGACTGTTGAAGGTTGCATTGGCGACAAATTTCGCAAACCGCGAGGGGCTGATGAGCACACTCCCGCCGTCATCGGGGATCGACCGGTGCGGATCGGAATACTGCCGCTGGAAGAGCCGCGCATTTTCCGCGACCGCAGGATGGCCGGAGTCATACACACAGTCGGATGCCCAGGAGATTGAGCCGGAGCCGACATCCACGAGCTTTGCGCGCACGCCGATCGCGATCGGGCGATAGGCATGGAGGTGGGTGATGTCCGTGAAGAGCACGCCCTCGGCCCCGTATTTTTCGCGGAGCACCTCGAGGACCTGCGCAGGCAGTGGTGCCACGGAGGAAAGCTGGCGCTGGCCGCACATGGCCTCGAGTTCCGAGCCGCTGATGGGCACGACTTCGAAGAGCGCCTTTTTCGACAGCTCGGCGTGAAATGCCGCCGTGATGTCGCGCAACGCCTCGGGTGTGACCTGCCCGCCTGAAAGCGGCAGCATCGCGACGCGGCGCATGGGCATGCTCTTGTCGGGCATCGGTGTCTTGAAAAAATTTGCGGTCCGTGCCGGAGGCGGCGGGTTCGGAGCGGGGTGCAGGGAAGCGACGCTCCGGCGGATCGTGTGGCAGCCGGAAAGTGAGAACGCCAGCAGGGCGAGCAAGGCGGACTTCTTCATTTGCTGGAGCTGGAGGTGAGGCCGAAGGCGTTGTTCAGTGCGGTGAGCTGGCTCTGGATGGCCGATTGGGCGGACTCCATCTGGATGAAACTTTTTGTGAGCAATGCCTTCTGCTGATCGAGGTGCCGCTGCATCGAGGCGATCTGGTCGTCGAGGCTCTTGCTCTGATTCGTGAGCGTCGTTTCCTGCGTGGCGATGAGGCCGGTGCTGCCGGTGACCTGCGTGAGGAAGGAATCCAGGCGAGTGGCGAGGCCATCCGAGCTGCTGGTGAAAAGCTTGCTCACCTCTTCGGTGTTGTGGGCGAGCGCTGCGTCGAGTTTCGCGCTGTCCTTGATCGCCAGCGTATTCGTGCCGGTGGTAAAATCGATGCCGAGGCTTTCCAGCCGCTGGATGCTGCCCGTGAGGCCCGGCACTGCGGTGAAGATCTGTTTGCGGAGCGATGTCGCGATGTCGCCCACGTCGTGGTTGCTCGCGAGGAGTGCGGAAGTCACCTTGCCGCCGGTGCCGGAGGTGATCGCGGTCTGCTGGGCGATGAGGTTCTGCACGGCGTTGTATTTCGAGATGAAGTCCTCGATGTTCGACCGCGTCCCGCTGGTGTCGCCGCCGACCGTGACCGTCTGTGTGCCTGTCGAAGTCGCCGTGACGGAAAGGCCGGCGATGCCGTGGACGGAACCGTCGAAGGTATTGCTGGCGCTGGTCAGCGTCGCGCTCCCATCCACGGAGAACTGCGCATTTTTTCCCCGCGTGAGCGTCGCGGAACTGCCGAGGCCCAGCGCATCCAGCAGCCCGCCCGAGGTCTCGCTCACCGAGATCCCGGTGTCGCCGGTCGTTTTATTAGTTAGCTTGAAGCGGTCGCTCAGGCTGTCGTAGCTCGCGGTGACGCCCGCGCTTGAGGAATTGATGCGCGCGATCACCGCGGAGATGCTGTCCGTGTTCGCATTGAAGGCAATGGAGACGCCGTTGACGGTGAAGGAGCCATTGCCACTGCCATCCACGGCGGTGACGGCGCTGCGCAGGTTCGAGTAGATGATGGATTTAGTCAGGCTGATCGCGCCAAGGGCCTTCGGGGAACTCACGTCCCCGGTGCCGTTGTTGTTCAGTCCCAGAGAGGTGAGAAGGTTACTCGTGTCGTTCGCGCTGCCGAGGATGATTTCCCCGCTGCTCGAGAGCCGCACCTTGTCGAGGACCGGATCGTAGCTCGCCGTGACTGCGCCGCCAGTGGCCGTGGAGATCCGGTCAAAGACATCCTTCAGCGAATCCGTGGCCGCGACATTCACGCGCACGCCGTTGACGGTGAACTGGCCCGCGGTGATCGGCGTCGCGATGGGCAGCGTCGCGATGGTCAGGCCGCTCACATTGCTCGTGGTGCTCAGTGCCTTGCCCTGGCCGGCGGTGCCGGCGAGCTGCGCCTTCGTCGCGAGCTGTGTCACTTGGATGCTGTGGCTGCCGACTTCCGTCGCGGCATCCGCGGATGCCGTCCAGCCGCTGGCGCTGTTGGCGACTGTCGCCGTGCGTCCGGCAAAAACGCTGCCTGTGCTGCCCGAGAGCGCCTTCACGGAAGTCTGCAGCGCCGTGAGGCTGGTCTTCAGGGCCTCGAGGACGTTGGTCTTCTGCTGTCCGACCGACTTCTCATTCCTGAGTGTGTTCTGCGGAACGGCCTCGGCGGCGATCAGCTTGGTGACGAGCGATTGCCAGTCGAGGCCGGATGCGAGTCCTGAGATTTGGGTGGCAGGCATGGGAAAAAATGGGTTGTTAGCTCTTCCACCTAGCAAAGCGTGTGCCGCGAATGGTCTGAGGGTGCCGGAAGTCGAAACCGGAGTTCCCTTGGAAGTGGCACGCTTGGCCCCGCGCAGCGGCTTCCATGTCACGATGCGTGTCGAGATTCGCACCGCGCCTGCGGCGGGGCAAACTTCCAACTTCCAATGGTTCGCGCGACCTTCGGCACCCCTCTCAGAGGGTGTGCCGGAAGGCGGAGTTTAACGCGGAGGCGCAGAGGAAAAAGAGAGGCTCGCAGAGGAGGATGGGAAAACATTCCTCTGGGCATCTCGCTGTTTTCCTCAGCGCCTCTTCGTGGAAAATGAAGTTTCGATACACTTGCTCAGGCAGCGGGACGGCACGTGCAGGCAGGAGAAGTGGCCGCATTTTCCAGCAGCCTGAGTTTTCCGCTAAACCTTCGTCGCTTCCATGCCGACTGACCTTTGCCGGGGCAAATGCTCCGGCGAGTGAGGTCAGGCACTTC
>JAYWEO010000403.1:0-5751 GCA_043779225.1 Prosthecobacter sp. | reverse complement strand
CGCAGCGCGACAGCCTGCCCCGTGAGCCACGAGCGCGGCCCGAGCGAAGGCCGCGCATCCTTGTAGTGCGGCGGCTCGGCGAGCGACTGGCTGTCGAATTCAAAATGCAGTTCCGGGTGTCCCGCCTTGCGGAGCGGCTCGTCCAGATTGAGATGGCACGCCACGCAGACATTCGCACGGCCATGGAGATCATTCATGTCCCTCAGACCCAAGGCCAGGATTTGCGGGTAGGTCACATCCTTGCGCGTATGAAAACGCAGCCACTGCTCCGCCGCACCGTGGCATGACTCACAACTCACTCCGCGATCCGGCGCGATCCCTTTCATCATCCGCTCCGGCGCGACCGCCTGCATCGGCGAATGGCAGACGGTGCATTGCGCCGCCTGGCCGGGATCGCCCGTGATCCCGAGCGCCTCCGCGATGCGGAGGGAAGTCCCCTTTCCAAGAATCCCCGCCGCAACCGCGTGCTTGTCCTTCCTCTCGAAAATGAGCGATTCATTGTGCCCCGCACCGCCGCCATGGCAGCTCGACGAGGCGCACGATTGCGCGCCGGTGAAATGCGCCTTCGAGATCGCCAGATCCTCCGCCGCACGCGCTGGCGTCGCAAACGCGCACGAAAATCCGAGCATGAGGGCGGTCTGGAATGTGCGTCGGAGTGCCACGATGCGCGCTTTTACCAGTGCCCGCATTGAAGTCGAACACGGAAAACGGCGGGGCGTGAATGCCGCCGTGCAGCATGCTCCGCGATTCGGAACTGGCACCGCTGTCGCGCGCCATCTAGGATCGTGAACGTCCGAACCCATGGCCACGACCGCACCGAAACTCGCAGCCGGAAAATCCTCGACCGGGGAAGCACGGCGGCGTGCCGCATCCGCACACTGCGACGCGCCTTGTCCAGACGGCGGGACTCATTCAGCCGCCGCATGAAAATCGGCCGCTCGCATGCACCTTGGATTGTCTTTGTGATTCTGGCCACCGCCGGTTCGGCCCTGCTCTACGTCGCAAATTTCTTCCCGCGTCTCCTGCCTTTTCCCGTCCGACTTCCTGCGCTGCTCGGCGATGCGCCTCCCTCGCGCAACACGGTTGGCGGCACGCCGCTCGGATTGATTTTCGGTTCCGTCGCATTCCTCATTTTTCTTTTTGCCTCCGCGCTCGGCATTCGGAAAAAGAAGCGCACGTGGCCCATCGGCAGCGTGCAGTTCTGGCTGAAGGCGCACATCTGGCTCACGGTTCTCACGATCCCGCTCGTGCTGCTGCACTGCGGATTCCACAGCGGCGGCGCGCACACCACCGCGCTCATGCTGCTCTACGGAGTCGTCATGGGCTCCGGTTTTTTCGGCCTAGCGCTCCAGCAGTTCATGCCGCGCCTCATGGCGGAAAAGCTGCCGCGCGAAGTGGTGTTTGAACAGATTCCCCATCTGCGCAGCCAGCTTCTCGACACCGCGAAGAAACTGCGGGAAAGCCTCGCGAAATCGCAGCCGGTCCCCGCGTCCCCTTCGATTTCGCGGTCGGGAATATATGCCGGCGTGGATTCCTCCGTCGAGATACTGATCCGTTTCCTCGATCGCGAATGCCTCCCCTATCTTGCCGCGAAGCGCGGCGAGCGCCACACGCTCGGCAGCGAACGCATCGCCGGTGGCATCTTCAACAAGCTCCGGCTGAATGTGGATGAGCAATGGAAGCCTCGCGTAGATGCGATGCAGACGTGGTGCGCGGAACGCAGGCTCATGGATCTCCAGACGAAGCTCCAGCACTGGCTCCACGGATGGCTGCTCATCCATGTGCCCTCGTCGGTCGCGCTGCTGGTCTTCACCGCATGGCACGCGTGCGTCGCCGTCCGCTTTCTGCTCATCGGCTGATCCGCGCACATGGACGGAGATTCTCCCAAGCCCAGACAGATCGCCCAGAGGTATTGGGGCAACCTTGCGTATTTCCGAAAGCCTCACTACCTGCGCGGGCTGCGCGGCTGGTGCTTCGCGATCGTCCTGCTCTGCTCGATCGTCGGCGCGGCGACCTTTCACCGCTGGGGCAGCGCGAGCGTTTTCAGCAAGGGCCCGATTTCCAAAAATCACGCCAACTTCGCGAACGACTGCCGCGCCTGCCACGTGGATGCGGAAATCGGCGCGCTGAAAGCCCTGCTCTCCGAACGTCCGAGCGGCGCTTCGCTCAATGCGGTCTTTGCAGAAAGCGGCAAGGACGCCCGTCGGCGCGCGGAGTGGTCGCGCATGGATGAGGCCTGCCTGAAATGCCACACGACCTCCGCGCTTCACCAACCGCAGGCCGTCGGCCTCGCACTGCGCGGCGTCTCCGAGGAACTCGCCGTCGTCCACGCCACGCAGTGCTCAACCTGCCACCGCGAACACGTCAGCCATGACGCGATGGCGCGCGCAGGCCGCGAGACCTGCGCATCCTGCCACGACAACGCCGAGACACTCCGCACCACCCGCACTTCACTCCCGGTCACAGGCACGCCCGTGGACGCAAGAGGCGAAATCCGCAACCTCGGCGACGGGCTGCGCCGCTTCCTCGCGCCCGCAAAAAATTCCGGCCCGCTGAAGCCTTTCGCCGACTACACCGGGCATCCGCCTTTCCGCTACGAGCAGGCAGGGCTGCGCGATCCGGCAGATTTGAAATTCAATCACGCACGCCACGAGCGCGCGGACGTGACCGTGCTCGGCCCGAACCAAAAGCTCGACTGCGCCGACTGCCACAAGCCCGGCCCCGGCGGTGCGTATTACCAGCCCATCAACCATGTGAAGCATTGCCAGCCGTGCCACACGCTGCAGATCCTGCCCGACCTCCCGAAGCTGCGCATCCCGCACGGAGATCCGGAAAAAGTGCGCTACTTCCTCGCGAACATCCCGGTGGCGATCGAGACCGCCTTTCGCGACGAAGGATTCATCGAGGCCGCTCAGCTCGCCAGACACGTCGAGGCCGGACTCCTGTCGTTGAGCAACCGCGGCATCACGACGCTCCCTGAACGCGAGCAACGCGTCTTCTTCGATGGAGATCCGAAGGACAGCCCCGACGACCGGCGCATGAAAACCGGCAATCGAAAATTCCTCACCGAATGCGCGAAATGCCACACCGTCACAGCAGGCCATCCCGGAAGCGTGCCGCACGTTCATCCGCCCGCGATGGCGGAGCGCTGGGTGCAGCACGGGCCATTCACGCACCAGCCGCACACGCACATGGAGTGCGCCGACTGCCACCAAGACGCGCACACCAGCAGGCTCACCACGGACATCCTCATGCCGCCGCAGAAGCTCTGCGCCGAGTGCCATCGCCCGCCATCCGCGGCCAGTCCCGTCGCCATCGCGACCGGCCTCAAATCATCCGCGCAACCAAAGACCGGCGCAGAACTCGCCGCCGAGCAGCGACGCAGCGGCGGCATCAAATGGGACTGCCAAAGCTGCCACGTCTTCCACGCGCCATCGGTCGCCGATCCTTTTGTCCGGGCGATCCAATCGCCAGCCTCAGCCCACGATCCCCATGTTGCGATCCCTCCACTCGCAGGCGGCATGAAAGAGACGCCAGGCAAATAACGAGGGGCTCCATCGCCGCGGCCAAGCAACATTTTCGACCGATGCCCACCGCCACCGCCACGCCCGATCCTGCGGTCACGCTCGCGGAATATCACCGGCGGGTCGCGAAGTGTTGGGATGTGGATCCTTTCACCGCCTACGAGCTGGCCACATCCGGGCTGAGGCATTTTCCCGAAGACTTGCTGCTGCGGCAGAAGCAGGCGCACGCGCTGGCGCGCACCGGTTCGCTGCAACGGGCCAGAACGATCCTTGATGATCTCGTGGCGGAAGGTCACAAAGATGCGGAGACGATGGGCCTGCTGGGCCGGGTGTGGAAGGACATCGCGAAGCATGCGGCCTGTGCATTGGATCGCATCGAATCGCTCCGCCGTTCGCGTGAATGCTACGCCAGCGGACTGGCACAGGCGGAAGCCGCCGGTGATCCGAACGGCTATTATCCGGGAATCAACGCAGCGAGCCTGAGCATCCAGCTCGGGGAACGCGACGCCGCGCTCGACTTCGCGCGCCGCACGGAGGCGTGTGTCGGCCAAAGTGGAGAACGCAATTATTGGGCGACAGCCACACTTGCGGAGATCGCGCTGATCCGTGGAGACGCAGCGGGAGCGCGGCGTTTTTATTCGGAGGCGGTCGCGCTCGCTCCTGCGCCCGAGCAGATGAGCGTCACGCGGCGTCAGGCGCGCGTGCTCGCGGAAAGCGTGCTGGGCGACGCCGCGATCTGCGACGACTGTTTTCATCTGCCCGCGGTGGTGGTTTTCATCGGCCACCTCACCGATGCGCCAGACCGCGCCCAGGCCCGGTTTCCCGAGAGCATGGTGCCGGGCGTGCGCGAGCGACTCGCCGCCTGCATCGCCGCGCACGGCACGCGCATCGGATACGCGAGCGCAGCCCGTGGCGGGGATCTCCTTTTCCTCCGCTGCATGCAGGAGATGGGCGCGGAGACCCACATCGTCCTCCCGCTCGAGGATGAAGCCTTCCGGACAATCAGCGTGGACACATGCGCTGATTCCACTTGGACCACCATGTATCACGAGGCTCTGGCACACGCGGACTCAGTCCGCGTGGCGAGCCACCGCAGTTCCGCCTCCGATCCTCTCACCTTTGAATTCGCACTGCGCATCCTCGTCGGCCTCGCGAAACTTCGCGCGCGCCTCCTCGAAGTGGACGTGCGGGCCATCGTGATGTGGGACACGCTCCCCGGCGACGGCTCCGGCGGCACCGCGTGGGCCGTGCAGGAATTGCTGCGCCAAGGGATCTCCATCGAAAACATCCACCCCGATCACGCGGGTCCCGTCACGGGAATCGCGGAGCCTGCCGCGCCCGAGGCACGCGACGACGAGCGCGCGATTCGCGCGATCCTGTTTTCGGACTGCAAGGGCTACAGCAAGCTGCGCGATGAAGAAACGGTGGAATACACCCACCGTTTCCTCAATGCAGTGTCCCGGCTGCTGGACTCGGCAGAAGACCCGCCGCTCGCCACGAACACCTGGGGCGACGGACTTTTTCTGGTGTTCCGCGATGTGAGTCATGCCGGAAAATTTGCGCTCCGCCTCCGCGACGCCGCCGAGCGTGCTGCGAAATTCGATCTGCCACCGGGCATCCGGCTGCGCATCGGGATGCATGCGGGGCCCATCTCCCCGCTGCACGATCCCGTCACGCAGCGTCCCAATTTTGCCGGCGTGAACATCTCGCTCGCCGCACGGATCGAACCGATCACGCAGGAGAACCAGATCTACGCCTCCGAGTCCTTCGCCGCACTCTGCGCCGAGGCCAATCTCACGGACTTCTCGTTCGCATACGTCGGCTCCACGCCACTGGCCAAGGACTACGGAGCCATTCCGCTTTACCAGTTTCAGTGAGCCATCCGGCGACGGCGCATTCTCCCCGACGATCCCGGCATCGCCGCACGTCAGGCCGTGCCGCGGCATCCCCCGCACGATCTTCATCGTCGCCACGGTCGGGTCGCTGATCTTGTGTTCACTCCATGGGTCGAGCACCCATCCGGGGAAAATGCCGCACAAGCTTCTCATGTCCGCACCGCGCACTCGACATGACACCCGCCTCCGTTCACAACGCGCGCATGGCAGTCCCTGTGATGTTTGATTCCTTTTCGGCGGAGCTTTCACGGCTCGTGGCGAAGTTTGAGAGGGAAATCCACGAGGTGAAGTCGGCAAACTATTCCGAGGCCCGGTTGCGCGAGGATTACCTG
>JAYWEO010000402.1:0-5722 GCA_043779225.1 Prosthecobacter sp. | reverse complement strand
GATGAATTGCGGGACTTTTACAAAATCGCCCCGCGCTGGGCCACAGGCGGACAGGTGCTCGAATGGATGCTCGTCCACGCGTCGCTCCGGCGTGCGGATTTCCGCAAATGGGTCGAGCTGCTCCACGCGACAGGCCAGGACGAACGCGCGTGGCAGCTCTGGCAGGGCAGGGTGGAAAATCCCGCGTATCCGGCGAATGCCACCACGCTTTCCCGCGAAGACCTCGAGGCCCGCATCCTCATCGCCCCGGAAAATACCACGAACCTCGTCGAACTCGCGCGCCTGAGCGAGCAGGTCGGCGATCTCGACGCTGCGCGGAAAATCACCCTTGAGGCCGCCGCGAAAAAAGATGCCCCCATGTGGTTCCTGCGCAAAGCCGCTTACTTTCTCGCCGAGGACGGCAAATTTTCCGAGGCCGTGGAAATGGTCCTCCGAGAGAATTGAAACCGTCCATTTCCACCCGTGCAGTCAGTCTGGGCGCACCGTGATTTGCGGTTCCGCAATGGAGATCGCAGACAAGCTTCGGCGAATCCACACACCCGTCGGGGAGGTTTTTCCCCAGCCGCTCACGTCGTGGCCGCGTGCGATTTTTCCTCGTCCTTCGGAAGTCGAACGGTGGCCTTCACCGCTTCAGCTTCGGCGGCGGACGATGACGCCGGGGCCTTCGGCGCGGATGATTTCCACGGGAGTCCCTTGTTCGATAAATTCGCCGCCGGTGATCGCATCCACGCGCCGATTTGCGACGAGGATGGTGCCGCTGGGCCGCAGGGGAGTCGCGGCAGTGCCGGTCTGCCCGATCAATTGCGCGAGGCCCCCGGCCTGCGTGGTGCCGGTGCCGGTGGCCGCGAGCGTCATGCTCCGGCCAAAGCGCGTGTGCTGGAATTTCGTCGCCCACCACCACCAGAGTGCCGCGGTCACGGCGGTCGTCGCGATGAGCGTGATATTGCCGGCCCCCGGTCCGATTTCCCGATACGCGGTGGCGACGGAGACGATGAGCAAAATGCCGCCGATGACTCCCGCGATGAGGCCTGGCAGGAACATTTCGAGGAACAGAAGCGCGACGCCTGCCGTGGCGAGTGCGATGACCGTGCTGATCATGGGAGAGTTGAGAGTTGAGTGTTGAGTGTTGAGAGGCGGGAGGCGGAGTGTCTTTCCTCTCAACCCTCAACTCTCAACTTCTTTCAGTCGCGGACGCGGCTCGGGCGGACGTAATCGGTGTCTTCATTTCCGCGCGGCGGGAGCGGCGTCGCTCCCGGTCGTGAGCCGTGCGGGCCGGCGGTGTCGCGGCGGTCGCCCGTGAAGAGATTGTGAAAGGCGTCGCCGATTTGCCGTCCGCGGCGCTCCATGTGATTGCCCACGCGCTCGAAGAATTGGTCCGCCTCGTCGCTGGCCCGCTGAATGCCGGGAGTGAGCCCGCGGGGTGCGGGCCTTGCGACGCGCTCGTCGGGTTCGGGCTGGTAACGGGGGACGGGATCGGGTGCGGGAATCGGAGCGGGGGCGGGGACGACCGCCACGGGTTTCCGGCGATTCGTGAGCCCCTCGGTCGCGAGCACATTTCCCGTGGTCGCGGCGATATTCAGCATGGCGGCGTCTCCGCTCTTCTCGTCGGTGAGGCGGATTTCCCAGACGGGCGATCCGCCCTTGCTCCCGGCGCGCAACGTGTAGTTCGCGCGGTCGTAAGTGAAGGCGGCTTTCTTCGCCTCGCGCTCGGCGACCGTGTGGACGCCGTCGCTGTCGAGATTGAGCTGGCTCATGTTCATCGGCGCCCCGCCCGCGCGCGCCGCCTGCTCGCCGGTGACGCGGTTGCCCTGCACGGAAAATTCCTTCGCACCGCCACGCGCCGCGGCGTCCTTCACGAGAATCCTCCACACGAGCGGCTGGGGCCTGCCATTTTCCCCGCGCACTTCGGTGACGTTGTCGAGCAGGGCTTCGCTCTTTTGTTTGCCGAGCACGCGCAGCGCCTCATAGGCGGTGGCGGCGCGGGCGGCGGGCGAGGCGAGCAGGAGGGCGAATGCGAAGAGGGCGGGTCTCATGGGAATGGAGGATGCCGGTGAGCCGCGAAATTTCCAGCACGAACGCGCGGGCATCGTTCTTTGCCGTGCGGTTGAAAGTGCGACCGCCTGCAAGATTTCGTAATCCTCCGCGGCGGGATTGCGATTAAGAATCAGATTGGGATTACGAGGATGCGCTGTCTGCTGACGAGTGCTCCGCGCCCGCCGGTTCCTCTTCGGGAATCAACTCGCCGAGCCGTAATTTCAGCGCCTCGAGCCCCTCCGATTTTTCCGCGCACACGGGGAAAACCTCCAGCTTCTTGTACCGGATTTTGAAATGTTTGAGCTTCGTCTTCGCTCCGGTGAGATCCATTTTGTTCGCGACGACGATCCACGGCCGCTCGCTCAGCGTCGGGTCGTAGAGGTCGAGTTCCTTGCGCAGCGTTTGCAAATCCTCGAGCGGCTCGCGCCCTTCGCTGCCGGCCATGTCGAGGACGAAGATGAGCAGCTTGCACCGCACGATGTGCCGCAGGAAATCGTGACCGAGCCCGACATTTTTGTTCGCGCCTTCGATGAGGCCGGGGATGTCCGCGACGGTGACGCGCCGGTAGTTCGCGAGGTCCACCACGCCGATGTGCGGCGTGAGCGTCGTGAACGGATACGGCGCGATTTTCGGATGCGCGTTGGAAATGCGCGAGAGCAGCGTGCTCTTGCCGGCGTTCGGATAGCCCACGAGTCCCGCGTCCGCGATCTTCCGCAGCTCCACATAAAACACGCCTTCGTCACCATCCGTACCATCCGTGTACTGCCGCGGCACGCGGTTGCGGCTGCTCTTGAAATGCACGTTGCCCTTGCCGCCGTCGCCTCCCTTGCAGAGCACGAAGTCCACGCCCGGCCTGTCGAGATCCATGACGAGTTCGAGTTCGTCGGGATCCACCTTTTTCTTGCGCGGTTCGTGACGGTGCTCGAGCCTCGCGGCCTCCTCGTCGGTGAGGGTTTCGAGATTCAGAAATGAAGTGGTGTCGCGCGGAGCCGGGCCGGTCTCCTCGGGCGTGAAGGGCATCCGATAGATGAGCGTGCCCACGGGCACCTTGTAGATCATGTCCTGCGCCGCGCGCCCGGTACAGTTCTTCGAGCCGCCATTCTCGCCGGGCTTCGCCTTCAGATTCGACTGGTAGTGAAACTCCACGAGGTTGTCCACGTTCGGGTCCGGCCGCAGGATGATGTTTCCCCCGCGCCCGCCGTCGCCGCCATCCGGCCCGCCGCGAGGCACGAATTTTTCCCGGCGAAATGAAACGGCACCGCGCCCGCCCTTGCCGGCCTTCGCGTGAATCTGGATGTGGTCAACGAACATCCGCGCACCTTCGTGCGAATGCCGCCCCGTGTCGAGGAGGGCGTGCAGGGCAGTGTCCCAATTTGGAATTCAGGAAGGGAGGAATAGAAAAAACGCTGGTGTCGCGGGAGCGGAAGCGCCCGCTTTGAGCCGGATTCATTCCTGCCTTCCTGCCTTCCAAATTCAAATCAGGACACTGCCGTGCGGCGGGTTGTCAGCCCTTCGTCGGAAGCGGCTCCGCGCCCGTGATGCGCCTGCCCTCGCGTGTCCACCTTTGCACGGAGTCCGCGCGGCCTTTGCGCAGTTGCTTGGAAAGCTCCGGCAGGTCGCGCTTCTGCGCAATGAGATCCTCGACGCCACCTTCGCCGCAGCTCAGCACATCGAAGTGCCCTTTCTCATCGCGTGGCCTCCCGATGATCCGCGAAAATCCCGGCGGCAGTCCCGCTCGCGGCCCGCGGCGCGCAAGCACGAGAAAGCTGTAGGGCAGCGTGCCAATGTCGATCCCGAGCTCCCGTCCGAACTGCGACCAGCGCGCATCCTGCGAAGCCTCCGATGGCACGCGCGCGAAGTGATGGCACCAGTGCGCCGCATTCTCCGCCGTGAGCATCCCGCAGCGCGCGGCGTGTGTGCAGGGTGCGATGATGTCGAATTGCTCGCGCAATTTCTCTCGCACGGAAATCAGCCGCCTGCTGTCCGCATGCGTGCCTGCCTCGACCCAGATGATCTCATCCGCCTGCCGTGCCGCCCCGATGATCCGGTGCGCCGCATCCTCATCCGTTTCATTCAGCACATGGCTCACGAGCAGCAGCGATCCGGCGACGGCATCCGCCGCGTCCATCTTCATCCGCGTGCGCACGGCCGGGAAAGCTTCCCGTGCCCGAGCCTCTGCGAATCGCATCGCATGCGCCGAGACATCCGTGAGCGTGAGCGATGCAAATCCATCCCATGCCGCGAGCACGCGCCGTCCCGCGATGCCGCTCCCGCATCCCCAGTCCACGACATTCTTCGCCGCCGGGCGCCACCCTCGCCTCTGCAATTCGCCGAGCACCGCATCCCATTTCCACCCGATGCGCTCGCCAAAGCTCACGTCGTACAGCGCAAGATCCGTCTCGCTCTTCCAATACCCGCCGCCCGCATTCGAGCCATCGAGAAACCGCGCACGCAGCGCTGCGAGTGCGGCCAGTTCCGGCTTCGTAAAAATCACGCTCCCCATCAGCCGGATGCCGGGCAGGGGCTACCTGTCCTTCAGTTCCAATTTCGGCTGCGGCTCTTGATCGAGGCGGACAGCGCGGTTGTAGTCATTCCATTCGCCGTGCGGGCGCGTCGGCGAAAAATCCCTGCGGTGCGTGACCATGTTGGAATTGCAGCCGGCAAGCAGCATGATGGCGAGGATGGGGAAGAGGAACTTCATGGTGGTGGAGCGAAGCAAAGCGCGCGGCATGCGTCAACCGTGCTGCCATTACTTCAGTGTGGAAAGATACTGCACCACGTCGCGCAGGGCGCGTTTGCCGAGGATGTCGCCGAGGCCCGGCGGCATCGCGCTAGGGAGCGACATGCGCTCCTTCACGTCGGCTTTCTTCACGTGCTGCGATTTTCCGTCTGCGGGATTTTTCAACGTGATGTCGTCCGCCGTCTCGGCGCTCAGCAGGCCCGCGACGATGTCGCCCTTTTTCAAAGTCACCATCACGTTGTCGTAGCCCTTCGCAATCACCGCATTTGGATCCACGATGCTTTGGAGCACGTATTCGCGACCCATCTTTTTTCCGACTTCCGCGAGATCCGGCCCGACGTCGCCGCCTTCGCCCTTCACCTTGTGGCAGCGCATGCACGCGGCCTCGGCCTTCTCGGCGAAAATCTGCTTCCCGATTTTTCCGTCGCCGCCTTCGAGGCACTCGCGCCAGCGGGAAAGAGGATCGTCCGCCTTCCGCGTGGATTCAAATGCGGCGAGCTTCTTTTGAATCGCCGCGTCCTTTCGCGAGGCCGCTGCTTCGAGCAGATCGAGCACGAGTCCGGTCTTCACCTTTCCCGCGAGCAGCAGATCAAGCTGCTGCGCGATGACGGCATCCGCCTCCACGCTCGTCTCTGCAGCGATGGTCGCGAGTGCCTGCTGCTGTTCGCGCGTGCTGCCTTTGCCGAGCACCGCCGCGTTGGCCTTCACCGCCGCCGCCGGGGAAATTTTCCCCGCGAGTTTCCGCGCGGCTTCGGCAAGCATCTTGTCGGGCGATTCGAGCGAAGCGGTGACGAGCGCGCCGAGCTTCGGCGAATCCATCGCCGCGAGCGCATCGAGCGTGGCCGCGCGGACGGCACCCGAAGCGTTCGAGTTCGTCGCGAGCATCGTGATCGACTCCGCCGCAGCAGTGAGTTTGTTCGCGCCCGCCGCATTCAGCGCCGCGATGCG
>JAYWEO010000401.1:0-7891 GCA_043779225.1 Prosthecobacter sp. | reverse complement strand
CGAGCCCGCCGCGGCTGTGGATGACGTGGCAGATTTCCGTGACGGTCTCCTCGAAGACACCGTGCGTGCTCGGATAAGTGATCATGCACGCGGCGAGATTGTCTGTGTGGAGCAGCGCCTTGTCGCGCAGATCCGTCATGTCCACATTGCCGAGCGTGTCACATTTTACGGCCACGACCTTCATGCCTGCCATGACGGCACTCGCGGGATTCGTGCCGTGCGCGCTCGTGGGGATGAGGCAGATGTCGCGGTGCGGCTGCCTGCGCGACTCATGGTATTTGCGGATGCAAAGGAGGCCGGCGTATTCGCCCTGAGAGCCGGCGTTCGGCTCCAGCGAGACGCCCGGCAGTCCGGTGATTTCCGCGAGCCAGGCGGAGAGTTGGCTGCACATTTCGCGGTAGCCTGCGGTCTGCTCGGCGGGAGCGTACGGGTGCAGCTTGCCAAATTCCGGCCACGTGACGGGGAACATCTCGCTCGTCGCGTTCAGCTTCATCGTGCAGGAGCCAAGTGCGATCATCGAGTGCGTGAGCGACAGGTCGCGCGATTCGAGGCGGCGCATGTAGCGAAGCATCTCGTGCTCGGTGTGGTGTGAGTTGAAAACCGGGTGCGCGAGCAGCGGGCTGTTGCGCTGATGTGCGGCTGGAATGCCTGCACCAGCCTGCGTAGCGAGCGCGGTGACATCGACTTCATGCGAGTGCGCGAAATTGAAAACGATCAGGAGGTCCTCGATGTCCTGGGGCGTGACCGTCTCATCGAGCGAGATGGTGAATCCGGTATCGCCGATGGACCGGAGATTGACGCGCGCCGCATTCGCCGTGGCGAGGATGGCGTCGTGATCCTTCTGCGGGACCGTGACGTGGATCGTGTCAAAGAACGGTTCGTCTGCGACGGTGAATCCGCGTCCGAGTTTTGTGATTCCGGCGGCGAGCGTGCGCGCGGCGAGATGCACGCGGCCCGCGATTTTGCGCAGCCCGCCGGGGCCATGATAGACGGCATACATCGAGGCCATCACCGCGAGAAGCACCTGCGCGGTGCAGATGTTTGAGGTGGCCTTGTCGCGGCGGATGTGCTGCTCGCGCGTCTGGAGCGAGAGGCGGAATGCGGCGTTGCCGTGCGAGTCCTTGGACACGCCTACGAGACGACCAGGCATCACGCGCTTGAACTCATCCTTCGTCGCAAGGTAGCCCGCGTGCGGTCCGCCGAATCCCATCGGCACTCCAAAACGCTGCGTGCTGCCGACGACGATGTCCGCGCCGAATTCCGCAGGGGGACGCAGCAGCACGAGCGCGAGCGGGTCCGCGGCGCAGACGCACAGCGCGCCGACGCCATGCGCCTTTTCAAAAAACTCGGCGTAGTCGTGGATCGCACCATAGGTGTCCGGATACTGCACGATCACTGCGCAGCAATGTTCCGCAGGCACAAACGCGCGCTCGTCGCCGACATTCACCTTCACTCCGAGCGGTTCGGCGCGCGTCTGCACGACGGCGATCGTCTGCGGGTGGCAGCGCTGCGAGACGAAGACGGACTTCACGACGCTGTCCTTTTTCAACGCGAGCGCCATGTGCATCGCCTCAGCGGCGGCGGTCGCCTCGTCGAGCAGCGAGCCATTCGAGACAGGGAGGCCGGTGAGGTCGGCGATCATCGTCTGAAAATTCAGCAGCGCCTCGAGCCGCCCTTGCGAAATCTCCGCCTGATACGGCGTGTAGGCGGTGTACCAGCCTGGATTTTCGAGGATGTTCCGCTGGATGACCGGCGGCACGATGCAGTCGTGGTAGCCCTGTCCGAGGTAGGATTTGAAGACGCGGTTCCCCGATGCGATGTCGCGCAATTCCTCGATCGCCTCACTTTCTCCGAGTGCTTCGGGGAGGTTCAGCGGGGCCGTGTTCAGGATCGCTGCGGGCACTGTCCGCGCGATGAGATCATCCAGCGACGAAAGGCCGAGGGCCGAGATCATCTCGGAGATTTCGGCATCGCCCGAGCCGAGGTGGCGCGGCGGAAAGGAATCACAACGGGTGAGCAGGGACGGTGAGTGTGCGGCCTTTTGGCGCGCGGATTGGTGCATGGCGCGCGGAGGCTAATCGCGCGGGTCGCGCGTGCAAAAGGAAATTGCTCTGGCAATCAAAGGGCTGCCTGCGCCAAGTTGTGCGCAGCGCCCGGGGCAGTATCCGGCCACACTTTTCACAAGCCATGAATTTCCCTGCAATCCTCACCACCGTCATCCTCGCCGCATCTGCCATCGGCGCACCGCTTCCTCCGCCTCCGGCGCAGCTCGATCTGGAAAAGCTTCCTTCGCAGGCAAAGGTGATCGACCGCGTCGTGGTGCCGGTGCCGAACGAGGTCTTCGCCGTTCTCGACAAGCTCGGGAAGCCGCGCTGGGCCGGGCTCATCCACCGGGATGTGAGCAAGGCAAAGCCCGCAGGCGAATCGGCGCAGATTGCGATGATGCTTGGTGTGGTGATCGCCGAAGGATTCATCGCTGTGGAGGCGGAGGACGCTGAAGAAGTGAAGGATTTGGGCCGCGCTATCCTCACATTTTCCAATTCCATCGGCGTGCGCAAGGCGGTCGTCCGCCGCGCGAACAGCGTGATCGAATTTGCCGACAAGAAGGAATGGAACCGCGTGCGCACCGAGCTCGACGGAGCGCTGACCGATGTGCGCAGCGCGATGATCGAACTGAACAGCGAACCGCTCGCGCAACTCGTGAGCCTCGGTGGCTGGCTGCGTGGCACGGAGGTTCTCGCGCAGGTCGTGGGCACGGATTTCTCCCGTGCTGGCGCGGACCTGCTCCATCAGCCGGGACTGATCGAACATTTTCAAAAACAGGTGGACGGCATGAAGCCACGCCTCCGCTCGAATCGCGTCGTCGCCAAGGTCCGCCACAGCCTCGGTGAAATCCGTCCGTTGATCGGCGACGAAGGCAAAATTTCGGCCAAGGCCGTGAAGGACGTCGCCGGAATCGCCGGGACACTCGTCGCACTCATCAGCAGCAAATGAAACCCATCGTGAAAAAGCTCTCCCGTCTCCTTTTGATTATCCTCGCAGCCATCGCGCTGCCGGTCGCTTTCGCCTTTGTGGACGACGCGCACTCGCGCGCGATGGAGGCCGCCATTCCAGCCGTGAAGGAAGGCTATCTCGTGCGCCAGGAATTCTGGGCCGGCTCGCTTGTGACGAAGCAGCCGAGCGTTGTGAAGCACCAGCTTTTTGCGGGCAACAGCTACTGGTTCTGGATCGGCAGCGATGAGGATTCCGCACAGATCACCGTTCACGTGTACGACCCGAGCGGGAAACTCGCGGAGACCGAATCGTGGCAGCGCGGCAACATGGCGGCGGCAAAAATCGTCCCGAAGACGACCGGTACCTACCTCATCGTTTTCAGTATCGAGCAGTCCAAGGCGAAGAAGAACCGCTGGGCTCTCGCGTATGGCTTCAAATAGCGCTGCGCCTGCGGCGGGCGGCGTCTTCGGCGAGATAGAGGGATGGAAGGCGATGGCGGTGCGGTCCGCCATCTGCCTCGTCTGCACGGCTGTCGCACTTCTGCTGCGGGGCACGCATCGCGATGCCTCGATGCTCTGGGTTTCGGCGGCGTACTTTTCAGGCGGATGGGATCTCAGCGCGAAAGTCTGGCAGGGCATCCGCGAGCGGGAATTCGGCACGGATTTCCTGATGTGGCTGGTCGCGTTTGGCGCGATCTTCATCGGCGAGCAGGCTGAGGCCGCGGTGCTGCTTTTTCTTTTTTCAGCGTCTGGCGCGATGGAACGTTTCGCGCATGGCCGCACTCAGCGCGAGATTTCCGCGCTGCTGAAAAGTGCGCCCAAGCTGGCGCGGCTCGTCGAGAACGGAGCCGAGCGCGAGGTGCCGGTGGTGGAATTGCGCCCCGGCCAGCACGTACGCGTGACGGCGAATGAGCAGGTGCCCGTGGACATCCTCGTGGAGAAGGGCGAGAGCGCGTGTGACGAGGCGATGCTCACCGGCGAGGCAGAGCCGATTCAGAAATTCACCGGCGACACCGCGCTCGCAGGCACGCTGAATCTGTGGGGTGTCATCGAAGGCCGCGTGCTGCGGGCCGCGGAGGACAGTGCGTTGCAGCGCATCATCCGGCTCATTGAAAAAGCCCAGCATCTGAAAGCGCCGGTGCAGCGCTTCACCGATCGCTTCGGCACGCGTTACACGGCGATCGTGCTGAGTGCCTGCGCGGCTGTCTTTTTCGTGTACTGGCTCGCGGTGGGCGCGCCGCCCTTCCTCCGCGGCGCGGCGCGTGAGAGTGCGTTCTACCGCGCGATGACGCTGCTCGTGGTGATGTCTCCCTGCGCGCTCGTGCTCTCCGTGCCGTCGGCGATTCTTTCGGCCATCGCCTTCGGCGCGCGGAACGGCGTGCTCTTCCGCGGCGGCGCGGCGATCGAGAATCTCGCGGGCATCACCGCCGTGGCGATGGACAAGACCGGCACGCTCACGCGCGGAAAACTCGAACTCATCGGCGTGGACGCAATCACCGGCACTGAGGATGAAATCATCGCCGCCGCGGGCAATCTCGCGCGCATTTCGAATCACCCGATGTCGCGCTCCATCTCTCGCGAGGCGGACAGGCGGCGCGTCCCCGTCGAGCATCCGGAGGAGACTCAGACAGTCTCAGGCGAGGGACTGCGCGGCAAATGGCGCGGGGAGGTTTTCGTGCTCGGAAACCGGACGCTTGTCGCAAGCATCCAGCCGGGAGCGACACTGCCGCCGCCTGCCGCCGATGCGAGCGAGGTCTGGATCGCGTCGGCAAAGCTGCTCGGGCGGCTGCTCCTGCGCGATCAGCTCCGCCCGGAGGCGCCGGAGCTGATTTCACGGCTGCACTCCCAGGGTCTGAAAACCGTGATGCTCACCGGCGACAAGACCGGCGCCGCCGAGCAGATGGGCCGCATGGCCGGAGTGCAGGAAATCTTGAGCCAGCTCAAACCCGCGCAAAAAGTCGAGGCGCTGGAGCGGATGAAGAAGTCCGGCGATTCCGTGGCGATGATCGGCGATGGAGTGAACGACGCGCCATGCCTCGCCGCTGCCGACGTCGGCGTCGCGATGGGTGCGCGCGGATCGGATGCAGCCATCGAGCAGGCCGAGGTCGTGCTGATGAATGACAAGCTGGAGAATTTCCTCCTCGCGCTGAATCTCAGCATCCGAGCCCGGAGCATCATCCGGCAGAATCTCACCATCGCACTCGGTGTGATCTGCGTGATGTCGCTCACCGCGCTTTTCGCAAAGGCACTGCCGCTCTACGTCGGCGTGCTCGCGCACGAAGGCAGCACGGTGATCGTCGTGATGAACAGCCTGCGCCTGCTATTCACTCCGCGAGGCGCAAAGTAGGCGAGGTTTGCAACCTCGCGCGGACGATCGCAGCGAGGCGGCGGGAGCGTGGGACCAGTGTCTCGCCTGTCGTGGTGGAAAAGCCCGTCCTGGCTGTCCCACACTTTGCTCCGCGCCGTCCCGCCGCCCGTGCCCATCCTCCCGCGCGAGGTTGCAAACCTCGCCTACATTGCCGCCGCGCTCCGTCAGCGCAGACGTCTCGCGACGCCCTTAAAAAAGCGGCCCCGCTCCGATTTGATCCGCTCGGAAACTCCCTAAAGAAAGTCCCGCTCATCCGGCCGCACGCTGAGCACGGGGCAGGGCGCATGGCGGACGATTTTCTCCGCGACGCTGCCGAGGAGCGCGTGCTTCAAGCCCGTGTAGCCATGCGTCGCGAGGATGATCATGTCGCTCTTCATCTCCCTCGCGATCTCGACGACCTCCTGCCACGCGCGGCCGAGGCGGACGATGTGCTGCGTCTTCACCCCCGAGCCCTCATCGAGCGCCCGCAGCTTCGCGAGCACCTGCTCTCGTTTCTCGGACGCAAAATCCGTGACGGCCAGCGGCGGATACATCCAGTCGCCGGGATACACCATCTGCTCGACGATGTGGACGAGCGCGACCTCCGCGCCGAACTGCGCCGCGAATGCGAGCGCGTATCGCAGCGCCTTTTGCGAGTGCTCTGAAAAATCCACCGGCACGAGAATCCGTCTGAGCTGAAACTGCAGCGGCGCCATCGCCGGGGCGGGTGCGGATGCCAGCTTGTGGCCGGATTTGTCGGTCACGATGAGTTTGGCGGCGCTCGATGAACTGGAGGTTTTTTTCGGTTTCATGGCTTGGATTTTGGTTGGGGAGGGATTCCGAGTGAGAGTTCCTCCTTGCAGTGAAGCAGCGCCGATCCCTCTTTGCGAGACTTCCCTGCGCTTGGCGGAAGCCTGCCGTGGATTGCCGTGGCCGGCGCTGATCATCTCCGTGACTTCGCTCTCCTTCCGTGGCAGAAGCTGCGCACCCGCCATGAAAATCCTCCGCCGCCGTGTCTTCACGATCCTCGCCCTCATCCTCAGCCTCGCCGTGTTTGGCAAGGCGGAGCAAGCCGTGCCCACGCGCGTCTTCGTGTGCGCGCACAGCTTCATGATTTTCACGGCGAAGCTCCTGCCGTCGCTCGCGCAGGCCGCGGGCTTTGCCTACACATCGGCGGGACAGCAGATGCTCGGCGGTTCGCGCGTGATCCAGCATTGGAATCTGCCGGACGAGCGGAATGTGGCGAAGGCCGCCTTGCGGGACGGCAAGGTGGACGTGCTCACGCTCTCGCCGCACATGCTGCTACCGGATGAAGGGATCGATAATTTCACCAAGCTCGGTGTCGAAAAGAATCCGAAGCTCCGCGTCTTCGTGCAGGCATCGTGGCCGGGCTTCGACGGACAGACGGCGGGGACTTTCAAGAACGAGGATCGCAATTCTGCGACCGTCGAGAGCCTCCGCGCCATTCACGCCACGCTCCGCGAACGCTGGACCACCGCGCTGGAGGCGCAGGTGCGCACACTGAATGCCGCAGTCGGCCAGGAGACCGTCCACATCATCCCGGTCGGCGACGCCGTCTTCGCACTCCGCGAGCACATTGCCAATGGCACCGCACCCGGCCTCACGCAGCAGACGGATCTCTTCCGCGATCCGATCGGCCATCCGCGCGAGCCGCTCGCCGCGCTCGTGTGCTACTGCCACTTGGCGGCGATCACGGGACGCAGCCCCGTCGGCCTGCCTGTGCCTGCCGAATTGCAGAAACTCCCGCACGCGGCAGAACTGAACGCGCTCCTCGAACAGCTCGCATGGGATGCTGTGAGTGCGTATCCGCTGAGCGGCGTAAAGCCGGTTGCCGAGGGAGTGAAACAGTAAGCTCTCCGCGTTGCTGAAGGAAACCGGCGCGCAATTCCCGACGCCGAATCCGAATTACGACGAGGCGAAGAATGCAGAGAGGCCGGGGAAGAAAAAGTTGCCGTCTCTGGCCGCAGAAAAAACGAGGCGGGATGAAGTCGGTAAAAAACGCATCAGCGACTTCGTTTCCCGGCGTCGGCGACGGCGCGCTGGATGGCTCGTGATCGGAAAAATCCGAAGAGACTCCACACGACAAACAACGACCCGAGAACGATTGGAAAAATGGAAATCTTGTCCCGAAAAATGAGGCCGGTCATGAGGAAGGTCGCACCGACGAGAAGGTAGAAGACCGAGGTGATGATGCCCGCCCGCCCGCTGCCTTCTATGAGCTGTTTGCTGGTGGCGCGCATGGCGACGTTATTGTCAATCAGCGCAATCAGCGCGCGGACGTCATCCTCACAGCGATTCTTGCATGCGAGGCCTTTTCCAAGATCCACGGCGTAGTCCAGAGAGAGGCCTTTGCCGCAGGACTTGCAGGAACCGACGGCATCCTGCGTTGGATCGTAGAAGCATTTCATTTGGATGGGGATTTTTCAGAGGGCAATTCATCGGAATCGCCGATCACTTTCAACAAGGGAAATGTGCGCGCACTCTGCGCTTGCGCCGCTCTGCATGTGCAGATGCCATACGCCGCCATGAA
>JAYWEO010000400.1:0-4287 GCA_043779225.1 Prosthecobacter sp. | reverse complement strand
GCGAGGACGCCCGCGGGTTCGTCACCGTGGACGCCGGCGAAGATGCCGACCTTGGTCTCCGGTGTCTCGCCGGGGCGCTTGAAGACGAGGCGCGGCATCCAGTGGCGCGTGCCGTCTGCGTTCCAGTAGCCGACGGATTCCGCGCGCCATGCGTAGGATGACTCGGCGACGCGGCGGAAGAGCGGGAACAAAAGTTTGCGCAGCGACTGGCGCGGTTTTTCCGGCGTAAAATCCGGCGCGCTCGCGGGCAGCGCGTGATCGAGAAGGTCGAGTGCGGTCACGGTGCGTTCTCCTTCCGTGCATCACGCGCGTTGTCGTTGCGCGAATCCCTCGCGTCGTCCTGCTCGGCGGGCAGGCGCGTCTTTTCCGTGGCCTCGACCTGCGTGACGCGGCCATCGTGGATGGTGAGCTGCACGCTGCCAAAGCGCATCGCGCCGACTTTGCGGCGGATGATTTCGATCCAGGGTTCGGATGTGTGCGGTTTGGCGGCGGTCATGCTGTGCGTGGTTACGAATTGTTGAGGCCCCAGCGGCGGTGGAGGAAACGCTCCCATGGGCTGAAGATGATTTTGTCGGCGAGGAATCCGATGACGATGATGACGAGCATGAGGCCGACGACCTGATCCATCGCGTGCAGTTCGCGTCCGTAGTGGAGCAGGTGTCCGATGCCCATGCCGCTGAGGATCGTGATGTAAATCTCCGCCGCCATGAGCGAGCGCCACGCAAAGGCCCACCCCTGCTTCGTGCCGCTGACGATGTGCGGCAGCGACGCCGGAGCGAGCACGCGGAACCAGAGGTGAAAACCTTTTGAGCCCATCGTGGCCGCAGCCTCGCGGTAGAGCGGCGGGATCTGGCGGATGCCGTGCGCGGTCGCGAGGATGACGGCCCAGACCGTGCCCATCACCACGATGAAGTGCATCGCCTTTTCCGTCTGTCCGTACCACAGCAGCGCGAGCGGCACCCAGCACACGCTGGGCAATGTCTGCAGGCCGAGCGCGAGCGTGCCGACGGTATTTTGGAGAAACTTGAAGCGCGCCGTGAGCATGCCGACCGGGATGCCGATGCCGATGCCGGCCAGATAGCCGAGGAAGAGCCGCTTCATCGTGACAAGCGTGGCCTCGCTGAGCGTGCCGTCCTTGGCGGCGCCGGTGAGATATTGCCACACGGCGGTGGGCGCCGGCAGGAGCAGTGAGGAAGCGCCGCTGTGGCGTGCGGCGTATTCCCAGGCTCCGATGAGCGCGGCAAAGAAGGCGAGTGCGGCGAGAAATTGTTTCATGATCCGTTAAAGTGCCTGGGCAAATCGGTTCTTCGCAGCGCTCAGAGTGATCGGATTTTTGAAGTCGAACCATCACCCGCGGGCGCGAGAATGGTCTTCAGTTCGCCGGTGATTTCCGCGGCGAGCGAGGCCATCGCCACGTCGTTGAATTCGCGCGGACGCGGGAGCGTGACTTTGAACTCCTTCCGGATGCGGCCAGGGCGCGGGGAGAAAAGCAGCACACGGTCGCCGAGACAGACGGCTTCGCGGACGTTGTGCGTCACGAAGAGGATCGTCTTTTTCCGAGCGGCGTGGATTTTCTGGAGATCGCCGTAGAGCTGCTCGCGCGTCATGGCGTCGAGCGAGGCGAAGGGCTCGTCCATGAGCAGCACGCGCGGGTTTGGCGCGAGTGCGCGGGCGAGGGCGACGCGCTGTTTCATGCCGCCGCTCAGCTCGTGGATATTTGCGCTCTCGAAGCCGTCGAGCCCGACGAGGTGCAGGTAGTAGCGCGCGACTTCGATGCGATCCTTGTTGCTCAGATCGGGCTTGAGCTTCAGCCCGAACAGCACGTTGCCGATGACATCGAGCCACGGGAAAAGCGCATGCTCCTGGAACATCACCGTGCGGTCGCGTCCGGGCTCGGTGATCATCTTGCCGTTCACCTCGGCGGTGCCGGTGAAATTCCGTTCCAGCGCCGCGACGATGCGCAGCAGTGTGCTCTTGCCGCAGCCGCTCGGGCCGACGAAGCAGACGAATTCACCCTCGCCGATTTCGAGGTTGATGTCATCGAGCGCGTGGACGGTGCCGCGCTTGGTGGTGAAGTTTTTGCTCACGCCCGCGAGCCGGATTTTGGATGGCGGCGGGAGGGCGAGTTCGGATGCGAGGCTCATAGCGAAGTAGGAAGTGGGAAGGCTGAAGGCAGAAGTCAGGGCTTTGCAAAAAGTTTTCCGAGGTCGGCTTCCTCCGGCAGCAGGCCGACGGATTTTGCGTCCTTCTGCATCGCGGTGAAGTCCGCGGGCAGCGCGCTGGTGGTGAAAGTGAGACGCGGCCATGCGTGGTCGAGCAGCGCGGCGGGGATCGGCTTGCTCGTCGCCTTTTGCAGCGCGGCGGAGATGGCGGTCTTCGCCCAGTCTGGCTCGGCGGCGACTTTTTTCGTGAGTTCCTCGTGCGCGGCGACGAATTTTTTCACGAGATCAGCTTTGCCCGTGAGCGCCTTGTTACTGGTCGCAACGACCGTGGTGAGCACTTCCTTTTGCTCGACGAGAATTTCCGCATCCGCCTCCAGTTCGAGACGCGAGACCCACGGTTCGACGGTCCACACGGCGTCGAGATCGCCGCGCTTGAAAAGGTCGAGCTGATCGGGGTTCGCCGTGGGGATCACATTCGCATCGCCCCCGCGTTGCGTGATCGCAAGCCCTCCCGCGACGAGCCATGCGCGCGCTGCGACATCCTGCGTGCCGCCGAGCTGCGGTGACGCGATCTTTTTTCCGCGAAAACCCGCGGGAGTCTTGAGCGGCGCACCTTTGTGGACGACGAGCGCCGCGCCGCCACGAGCCGCGCCGGAGAGCACGCGGATGTCCGCGCCTTTCGTGCGCGTGTAGCCGTTGATGACGGGATTCGGTCCGACGTAGGCCACGTCGATCGAGCCGGTGAGCAATGCCTCAATGGCGCTCGGTCCGGCATTGAATGGATACCATTCGATCTTCGCGCCCGTGCGCGATTCGAACCATCCTGCCGCGCCTTTCGTCTGTGTCTCGTGATAGCCGACGAGTGCGGGCGCGTGCGTGATGTTCGGAAAAAATCCGACGCGCAGCACGGGTTGTCCGCCAGCGTTGTCGGCGGATTTTTTGTCGCAGCCGGTGAGTGCGGTGGCAGCAGCGAGCGCGGTGGTGAGGATGAAGTGGCGGCGGAAAATGTTCATTGGTTTGGTTTTCAATGCGCTTGCGAGTGCCGTGCGGTCTTCGTCGCGTCTGCGCGGTTTGAATTCAGATGCAAAACTCCGGCTCCATCGGTGGTGGTGGCGTTTTCGCGGCGACTTTGGCACGCGTGGAGAGATCGAGGTGGCGGACGAGTTCGACCACTTTTGGCACGAGGCCGTCGCGGCGGAGGTGCTGGAGCGTGACTTCCGCGAGCTGCGCGAGGGTGTAGCGGTCGAGGACGTTTGAGATGGCGTTGCGAACATCCATCATGATGAGCCGCAGGCCGCAGTGCTCCTCATCCGGGCAGGAGCAGCGCTCGTAGGCTGTGACGCTCGCGCAGCCGATGGGGGCGAGCGGGCCGTCGATCTGCCGGACGATTTCGCCGATGTGAATTTCGGACGCGGGGCGGGCGAGCGAGTAGCCGCCGTATTTTCCGCGCGTGCTGGAGAGGATGCCAGCCTGGCGGAGTTCGGCGAGGATCTGTTCCAGAAAAGTGGCGGGCATGTGCTGCGCCTCGGCGAGTGCGCTGAGCGGCACGAGCGCACGACCGAGCGCTTGCGCCATCGTGAGATCGAGCAGCGCCCGGAGTGCATATTCGCCTTTTTTGGAAAGCTTCATTTAATTCAGACCGGGATACTTGGGATTAAAACTATCTGGAATCAAGAAAAACTTTTTGGATTTTGATTTTTGGTGCGGTTGTGGCTCGTGAAAAACGTGGTTTGTGCGGGAGGGCGAAGTGCATCGGGGAGCACAGGCGGCTCGCCTGTGGTTTGCGGCATCCCGCCGCAAACAGCCGGACAACTGAAGTCATCCGTATCCCGATGGACGCCCGATGTGCCGCGCGGGCCGCGCGGCACCACAGGCGAGCCGCCTGTGCTCCCCCGATGCATAGTCCACCTCCTTCGTATGCAGACGTGCATGAATCCCATGAGTGGTGTCCTTTTCCCCTGAAAAAGAAACCGCCGCCACCGGTTTCCCGATGGCGGCGGTTGAGAGTTTGCGCTGGCTTGTGCCTTACGCGAGGAGTTCCTGGACGACCGTGCCGCCGCGGACGATGTCGATCGGGCGGTTGCCGGGGGCCATGAGGCGCTTGTCGGCGTTGATGCCGAGGGCG
>JAYWEO010000399.1:0-2152 GCA_043779225.1 Prosthecobacter sp. | reverse complement strand
CCAGTCGAGCTGGTCCACGATGAAATCAATGTCCTTGTGCTTGCTCTTCGGCATGTCCTTCACGAGCAGCGACCACGGCACTTCGCGGCCCTCGACGAGATTTTGATACATGCCGAAAACGTCCGAGCCCCACTGCGGCTCGTACGTGCAGAGCGATCCTGGCGCGTGGAGAATGCACGGATCGATCAGCCATCCGCTGCCGATTTTCAGGCGGTACGCCTTCGAGAGATCGAGGATGCCGTTGTCGCCCTTGTTCCAATTCGCGATGCACTGCCGCACCTGATCCTTCGTCGTGCCGGGCTCGAAGCCCATGAACGTGTAGGGAAAATTGTTGCCGACGTTGTTGTGCTGCGGCGGGAAGTAGTAGCTCTCCGGCTTGCCTTCCTGCCCGACGAGTTTCGCCTGCGCCTGCGACTGGTGCATGTGGTGCGGGATCGGCCCCATGTTGTCGAAGAATTTGGAATACACCGGCCACTTCTTGTATTTGTTCCAGATCGATTTGCCGATGAGCGTCGCGCCGCAATCCTCCACGGCCTTTTGCAAAGTGAACTTCTCCTTGCCGACGACCACATAGCTCAGCCCCTCGTCCGGTGTGCGGTTTTCATTCGCCGCAGGCGTCGTGCTCGCAAACCAACGCTCATCAATGCCGCCGCGATTCAGGCCGTAGGCGTAAAGGTCGTCCGGGTGCAATTTCAGCCGCTTGCCCGGCTGCAGGAAGCTGCGCGGCACCCAGCACGGCGCGAGGCGCAGCAGGCCCCCGGTCTTCGTGAGTTCAGCTTCGACTTTGGACTTCGTGTTGCCTTTGACGGCCTTCAGCGCGGTGACGGTGCTCATGTATGGGAATGGAAGCCGCGCTTGTTTCAAAGCCCGCACCACGGGTCAAGGGCGGACGCGGGGATTCACAGCGATATTGAACCGCGAAGGAGCGAAGCAGGGAAGGGGTTGCAGAATGTCGTCCCTCCTCCAAACGGGAAGACCCTTCCCCATTCGTGAGTCGCCAGTCGCACATCTTCTCTGCTTTGCTTCTTTGCGGTTCAAATCCTCCGCTCGCCATCGCACGCGTCGCTTGCAAAAGTCCGCGCAATGTCCCGCACACTCCTTCTGCTCGCGCTCTCCGCATTCCTTTTCTCCGGTTGCAAGGACAAGGCGAAGGAGCAGCGCAAGACCGACCTCCGCGCGCTCATGCACGGGCTCACGGAGGATGCCGACCTCCGCGCCGCGATGGAGAAGGCCCGCGCCACTTCACCGCAATTCCTCGCCGCGCTGCAAAAGCCCGCTCCGAATCAGAAGCAGTTCATGGTGCGAAAGGCTTTCCCGGCGAAGGACGCGAAGCAGCAGATTCTCTGGGTCGTGGACCTCACCTTCGACGGCACGCTCCTCCACGGCCGCGTGGACGACAACACCTCGCAGCCCGGCAGCGGCCTCGCCAAGGACGGGCGCGTTTCCTTTCCACCGACGGAGATCGTGGACTGGATGTTCAACGAAGACGGCAAGGCCGTCGGCGGCTTCATGCTCCGTGCGCTGAAGGCCAAGATGACCGAGGACGAGTGGGCGAAGATCGAGGCGCAGATCACGTTCAAGGAGTGAGCCCGACAATAGCCCAGCACTTCAGTGCTGGGTTTCCGGTGTGGCACGGAGGCGAGTCCCGTGGGGACGAAAGAATCGTTCTGCCGTCCCTCCGGGACTTGTTTTGCTTTTCGTCTCGAATCCCAGCGCTGAAGCGCTGGGCTATTGTCAAAAGCAAACGAACTGGGAGGCGGCGGGCGAATGCCTCACTTCGCCCCGAAGAGCGCCAGCAGGTCCGCCACTTCCTCGGCCGTCAGCGTGTAGAGCAGGCCGGGGGGCATGATGCTCACGGCGGCTTTCTCGCGCTTCATCACCACGTTCTTGTAGAGGTTCGAGGTCTTCCCCGCGAGCGGGTCGGTGAGGATGGTGATGGTCGCGCTGCTCTCGTCTTTCACCAGGCCGCTCACTTCGCGCGTGCCGCCTTTGCCATCGAGCACCGTGAGCGTCACCATCGCGTATTGCTCGCTCACGACTTTGCTCGGGTCGGTGATGGATTCGAGGATGTCGTGCCGGCCGAAACGCTGCGCGACGGCGGTGAGGTCCGGCCCCACGTTGCCGCCCGCGTCGCGGAAGAGATGGCACTGCG
>JAYWEO010000398.1:0-7976 GCA_043779225.1 Prosthecobacter sp. | reverse complement strand
GATTCTTTTCTTCGAGCCAAAGGGCCGCGGCACCGACCTCGCGGGCGCGCTGGAATTTCTCAACCGCGTCACGAGCCGCCGCGCCGTCGTGCTCATGCTCTCGGATTTCCAGGCACCCGACTACACGAAGCAGCTCCGCGTCACCGCGCGTCGCCACGACCTCGTCGCGATGCCGATTGTCGATCCGCGCGAACTGGAACTGCCGGACGTGGGACGCATCGTCATCGAGGACGCGGAGACCGGCGAGCGGCTGCTCGTGAATACCTCCGACCGCCGCACGCGCGTCCGGTACGCGAGCGAGGTCGGCGGCTGGCACGAGGATTTGCCATTGGGTTTCCGGCGCTTTGGCATCGACACAATCGGCTTGCAGACAAACCAGGACTACGTGCCCGCGCTGCGCCGCTTTTTCAGCACGCGTGAACACCGGCTTTCAATGGGATGAGGATGACTGATTTTGAACCGCGAAGGACGCGAAGAATGCGAAGGCGATACGGTGGAGACGACTCGTTATCGAAGTCATCTTCTTCGCGTCCTTCGCGCCCTTCGCGGTTTCATCCCCACTAAACCGCTGCCGATGTTTCTCGCTGCGATTCAACCTGCAAAACCTCCAGCATCCGCGCCTCCCGCCGCGCCCGCGCCGGATCCCCTTGCGGATCTGCGCGCCATTGCTCCGCCGGTGGATGTGCCATGGCCGCCTTGGGTCTGGTGGGCCATCGGCGTAGGCTCCGTGATCGTGCTGGCGCTGCTCGTCTGGCTGCTCGTGTGGCTCGTGAATCGCAAGCCCAAGACGCCGCCGCCGACTGCGCGCCAGATCGCCTTGCGTGCGCTGGAGGAATTGCGTGCTCACGCTCGTGAACTCGATTCCTACGCATTCAGCATCCGCGTCTCCGATGTGCTGCGCACGTACGTGAGCGGCCACTACAAGTTGCAGGTGACCTCGCAGACCTCGCCGGAGTTTCTCGCCAGCATCGCTGATTCGCCGCGTTTTTCCCCCGAGGACAAGAAGCTCCTCGCGACCTTCCTTGGGCGCTGCGACATGCTGAAATTTGCGCGCGTCGAGGCGCATGCGGAGGAAAACGGGGAGCTGCTCGGCGCGGCGGCGGCATTTGCCCAGGGCACACGCGGATGAGCTTCGACGCCTTCAGCTTTGCCCAACCGTGGTGGCTGCTCGCGCTGCTGCTCGTCCCGCTGGTCGCATGGATGCAGGCTGGGCGCGGCCCTTCGCCGGCGATCCGGTTTTCACAGGTCGTGCCGTTGCGTGGTTTCGCCAAAGTGCGCAAGGCGGGATTCGGCGGCCCGAGTGCGTTCATCCTGTGTGCGGCGCTCGCATGCCTCGTCATCGCGCTGGCGCGGCCGCGGCTTGGAAAGACGCAGGACACGATCGAGTCGAGCGGCGTGGACATTTTCCTCGAACTCGACGTCTCCAGCTCGATGCTCGCGGAGGATTTCAAACTTGGGAACGACCGCGCGAACCGCATCGAAGTCGTGAAGGACGTGACGAAGCGCTTCATCGAGGGCCGCCCGAATGATCGCATCGGCATCATCGCATTCGCCGGGCGCCCGTATCTCGTGAGCCCGCTCACGCTCGACCACGACTGGCTGCTGAAAAATCTCGAACGCCTGCGCATCGGCCTCGTCGAGGACGGCACATCGATCGGCTCCGCGCTCGCGAGCGCGGCGAACCGGCTGAAGGGCAAGCAGTCGAAAAGCAAAATCATCGTGCTGCTCACCGATGGCGACGAGAACATCACGACCATCCCACCCGCGACCGCGGCGGAGGCGGCGAAGACGCTGGGCGTGAAAATCTACACCATCGCGGCAGGTACAAACGGCCTGGCACCCTATCCCGCGGGCCGCGATTTTTTCGGCAACAAGGTGTATCGGAACATCCAGGTGAGCGTGGATGAGGGCCAACTCCGCAAGGTCGCGGAAATCGGCGGCGGGAAATTCTTCGTCGCGATGGATACGAATTCACTGAACAACATTTTCACCGAAATCGACAAGCTGGAGAAGACCGAGGTGAAGGTGAAACGGAAGACAGACTGGAAGGACCTCTTCGAGTGGTTCGTCGGCGCGGGCGCTGCGCTGGCCGCGCTGCATGCGCTACTTTCGCAGACACTCTGGAGGACGGTGCCATGAGCGACATGCACTTTGCGCATCCGCATTTCCTCTGGGCGCTGGCCGCACTGCCGCTGCTCGCCGCGCTGATTTTTCACGCGGAGAAAATGCGCCGCATCGCGCTCGACCGGCTCATCGCTGCGCGGTTGCAGCCGCGGCTTGCTGGCAATGTGAGCGTCGCGCGCAGGCGCACGGGCTATGCGCTGCTGCTGCTCGGGATCGGGCTTTCGATCGTGGCGCTGGCGCGTCCGCAAATGGGCTTCACGTGGGAGCAGAAAAGGCAGAGCGGGCGCGACATCATCATCGCGATCGACACGTCGAAATCCATGCTGGCGACGGACCTCCAGCCGAACCGGCTCACGCGGGCAAAGCTCGCCGCCGAGGATCTGCTGAACCAGCTCGAAGGCGATCGTGTGGGATTGCTGGCCTTCGCCGGATCGTCGTTTTTGCAGGCGCCGCTCACGTCGGATTTCGGCGCGGTGCGTGAGACGCTGCAGGAGCTCGACACGGAGATCATCCCGCGTGGCGGGACGAATCTTTCCGACGCGATCAAGGCGGCGGACGAGGCGTTCGGCAAAGGCGAAAGCGAGCATCGCGCGCTGATCATCTTTTCCGATGGCGAGGAACTGGAGGCGGACGCCGTCGTGTCCGCGCGCGAGTGCAAGGATCGCTTCCATATTTTCACCGTGGGCCTCGGGTCGCCGGACGGCTCGCTTATTCCCGTGACCGATGGCAGGGGCGGTGGCACGGAATTCCTGCGGGACGATCAGGGCCAGTATGTGAAGTCGAAGCTCGACGAGCCGCGCATGCGGGAAGTTGCGGAAGCGGGCGGGGGCTTCTACGTTCTGCTCCGAAATGGCCCGGCGGAAATGCAGCAGATCGTCCGCGACGGCCTCGGCAAAATGAAAGAACAAGAAACCGAAGCACGATTTACGAAGGTGCCCGTCGAGCGCTTCCAGTGGCCGCTCGGCGGGGCGCTGGTGTGCATCGTCACGTCATTGCTGCTCGGCGAACGGCGCGGGCAGGCAAAGATGCAGGCGGTGAAAATCGCGGCGGCAGCGCTGCTCATGTTCGCCACGCCCGCGGATGCGCGGCAGGCGGGGATCGAGAAATTTGAGGCGAAGGACTACGCGGGCTCGCTCGGGGAATTCGACGGTGAGCTGAAGAAGCGGGACATCGCGGAGCTGCATTTCAACGCGGGCAGCGCGGCGTATGAACTCGGGGATTACGCGCGTGCGGCGGAGTCATTCAGCCGCGCACTCGGCACCGCGACGCCGGAACTGAAGGACCGCGCGGCTTACAATCTCGCGAACACGCTCGCGCGCCGCGGAGTGAAGCATGAAAAGAAGGAGGGCAAGCTCGGCGATCTGAAGGATGCCGTGCGGCAATATGACGAGGTGCTGAAGTCCGATCCGAAGCATGAGGACGCCAGGCACAACCGCGATCTTGTGGCGAAGCTCGTCGCCGACCTTGAGAAAGAGGAGCAGCAGGAAAAGAAGGAGCAGCAGGATCCAAAGAAAGACGACAAGGACAAGAAGGACGATGAGAAGAAGGATCAGAAGGACAAGCAGGACTCCTCACAGGACGGCAAAGACGGTAAGGACGATCAACAAAAGCAGCAGCCCGATGCCTCGAAGAAAGATGGCGAAGGCAAGGATCAGAAAGACGAAAAGCAGCAGGACAAATCGAAGGCCGGCGGCAAGGACGACCAGCAAAAGGAGGGGCAGGACAAAAAGGATTCCTCGCAGCAGAAACAGGACGGCGAAAAACAGGATGGAAAGAATGGCTCCGGTGAAAAAAGGGACGGGCAGCAGCAAAACCCGGATGACAAGCAGGGAGACAAACCGCAGCCGCAGCCAAAGGAAGACGGCGACGAAAAGCAAAAGACCGGCGAGGTGAAGGCCGCGAATCCCGCCGAGCAGGATACGAACAAGCAGGACCCGGCCGCCGAGGCGGCCGAAGCCGCACAGGCCGCGCAAGAGGGCCGCATGACCGAGAAGGACGCCGTGCAAATCCTCGAGGCGCTGAAGCGCGTGGATCGCCGTGTGCGCCTCATCGATCCAAAGACGGAGCCGCAGAAGACGCCGAACAAGCCCTTCAAGAACTGGTAGCCCGCATGATGTCGCGCCGCATTTTTCTCCGACTGCAAACTCACCTCGCCGTGCTCCTCGCGCTGCTGCTGCCGCTGTGCATCGCGCATGCGGAGTCGAAGGTGCGCAGCACGCTTTCGACGAACACCGCGACCTTGGGCGAGGCGGTGGAATTGGAGATCACGGTGACCGGCGATGAAAGGGCATCGCGGCCCGAGATGCCGGCGGTGGACGGGCTGGACATCAGCTTCTCAGGCGGCGGGCAGCGCAGCACGATGGTCTTCGGGGGCGCGAATACGAACCTGAACACGGTGTACACTTTCACCTACGTGCTCGTGCCGAAGCGCGAGGGAAAATTTGCGATTCCTGCGCTGGATGTGCGCGTCGGCCAGCGAGTGCTGAAGACGCTGCCCGCGACGCTGACGGTCGCGCCCGGCGAGACCATGAAGGAGGCGGGCGACTTCGCCTTTGCAAAAATCTCCCTGCAGAAACAGACATTCTACGTTGGCGAAGTCGCGCCGCTGGAAGTGCGCCTCTACCTCGATGCGGCGGCGAACTGGCGATACAATATGCCCTCGGTGAACGGCGATGGCTTCACGATGCGTCCTTTTGAAAAGCCGTCCGAGCGTAACACGGTGCTCTCGGGCAAGACGTATCACCTCGTAACTTTCAGCACCGTGATCACGCCTGGAAAGGCCGGTAAAATCAGCCTCGGGCCAGTGCCTGTGAACCTGGTCGTGTCGAAGCCGGATTCGGTGCGCCGCGATTTTTTTGGACGCCCAGTGATGGGGCCGGCACGGGACATGACGGTTGCCGCGCCAGTGTTGGAGATTGACGTGAAGCCGCTGCCGGTGGCGGGGCGGCCGAAGGATTTCTCGGGCGCGATTGGGAAATTTGAGTTTCAGGCGACGGGCACGCCGGGGCGTGTGAAGGTTGGCGAGCCGGTGAGCATGAAGCTCACGATCAAGGGCAGCGGGAACTTTGATCGAATCGGCCAGCCGCCGCTCGCGGAGCCGGACGGCTGGACGACGTATTCGGCGAAGCAGGAATTTGAGGGAAGCGACAGCATGGGCACCGAGGGCATGAAGACGTTCGAACTGCCGGTCACGCCGACGGTGAACAAGACGACGATGCCCGTCTTTGCGTTCAGCTTCTTCGATCCCGAGGCGGCAAAATATGTGACGCTGAAGGACAGCGAAGTGCCGCTGATCGTCGAGGGCGCGCCGCCAATCGTGGTTCCGGCTCCCGCTGCGGAAACGGCAAAGAATCCCGCGCCGGCGAAAGTCGATCCGAAGGCGCCCGCGGTGCGGGACATCCTCGCAAACCTGCCGGACATCGGGAGGGCGAGCGCGGCGTTTGGTCCTTCGCTTGCGCCGGGGACATTCTTCGCGGCGCTGTTTGCACCGGTGCCGGTCGCGTTCGCGCTGGTCGCGTGGCGTCGGCGTCGCAGCGATGGAAAGCTCGCGCGGATCGCGGCGCTGAAGCGTGAGCGATCGGCGCTGCTCTCGCAGGTGAAGAACGCGGAGAGCCGCGCGGAAGTCCTCGATGCCGCCGTGAAGGCGCTGCGGCTGCATTCGCAAATCGAAGGCAAAGCCGCGCCGATGGATGATGATGTCGCGGCGCTGATCGGGTCGCGGAAACTGGACGGGGAAACTGAGAAAACATTGCGCGAGATTTTCGACGCAAGGACGGAGTTCCTCTATGCCGGTGCGCGCGAATCGGATCGCATGAGCGACACTGAGCGGGATCGCGTGATGGATGCGGTCGCGGCCTTTGAGAGGAGCCCGAGGCGATGAGGGGCAACGTCCAACGTCCAACGTCCAACGTCCAACGTCCAATGCGCTGCGGTGCGATGGCGATGCTCTGGCTGTTTCTCGCGGTGCTTTTTTCCGCTCGCGCCTTGGCCGGGCCGGATGGGGATTTTGCGATCGCGAACCGTGCGTATGCGGAGGGTGACTTCGTGTCTGCGCTGCGCGCGTATGAGCGTTCGCTCGCCTCGGAACTGCACGCCAGCGCGCTCTACAATCTCGGCAACACGTGCTTCCGCCTCGGCAAGCCCGGCCCGGCCGCGCTGAGCTACGAACGTGCGCTCGTGCTCCAGCCACGCCTGCCGGATGCGGTCGCAAATCTCCGGCGCGCACGCGAAAAATCCGGCGCGCGTCTGCTCGATCAGCCGTGGTGGGAGAAGGCGCTCACGTGGTTCGCGCCCGGCACGGCGACTTCGGTCGCGCTCGGTGTGGCGTGGTTTTTCACGCTCGCCGCGGCGTCGCTCGCGTGGGGGAAAAAATACGGCCTCGCGTTTTACGGATCGGTGTTCGGAGTGCTGGTCGCCGCGGGTTATGGCGGTGCGGTGTATTGGATGACTGTTGAGCGCGGCTCGATCGCGATCGTGATCGCCGACAGCGCGCCGGTGCATCCCGAGCCTGCGGAGCATTCCAAGCCCGGCGAATCGCTGCCCGGCGGGAGCCAGGTGCGCGTGCTCGGCGAATCCGGCGGGTGGATGTATTGCAGGCTGCCCGGTGGTCAGCGCGGATGGGTGTCGGCGTCGTCGGTGGATTTTCTGATGCCTCGCGCGAACGCAACGGGTCGCATCGGTGCTGCGGGCGCGGCGATTCCTTCGCTGGCCGGGGCCGTGCTGAAGCCGGTGGCTGCGAGCAAGGCGGACTGGCGCGAGGAGATTTGGAAAAAGCCGGGCGCTTTTGCGACTCTGCGACCGGGAGTGTTTCGCTATGCATTCGGCTGGAGCGGCATCACTGCGGCGGAGGCGGATGTGAGCGCGACGCTTTCGCCCGAAGGGCGCTGCGTGCTCGATTTTTCCGCGAGGACGACGGGCGTCGTGCGCTCGATGTGGAAGATGGATGCGACGGCCATCTCCTCGTGCGAGCCCGCGACTTTCCACCCGGTGAAGCTGACGCAGACTGAGACGTATAAAAAAAAAGTGGTGACGACGGTCGTGGATTTTCTCCCCGAAGGGCCGCTGCAGCGCCGCACGCAGGAGCCGCCTGAGCCGGGCTCAAACGTGGTGCGGCAGTTCCGTTTCCCGCACGTGCATGATCTGAACAGCGCGCTGCTTTTCATCCGCAGCCAGGCGCTCGCGCAGGGCGATTCCGTGAAGCTCTGCGTGTATCCCGGCGGCGCGCTATATCTCGCGACGGCGACCGTCACGGGGCGGGAGCGGCTGAAAGTCGCGGGCCGCGAATGGGACACGATCAGGTGCGACCTGCAGCTCAGCGGCATCGGCGACGACTACGCGCTGATCCCGCACAGGAAATTCAAGAAGGCGACCGCGTGGGTGTCCGACGACAAGGATCGGCTGCTGCTGAAAATCTCCGCGGAAGTGCAGGTGGGCAGCGTGTGGGCCGAGCTGCAGAACGCGGAATTCCCGGAGAAAAAATAGCGCGCGTCCTGCACTGCCCGTCACTCGGACAGCACGGAGCGGTCGCGGCGACGGTTCGGATTGTAGAATGGCTTCAGCATCGGATTTCCGGGTGCGGGCGGAGGGAGGAGCTTCATTTCGGCGAGCGTGTCAGCGTCGAGCCGTCCAGTCCGGCGCAGTTCATTCCTTTCCTGAAAAATGAAAATCGCCTCGCTCGTGGCTGCCGCCGCGAGGCCGTCGATCGGCCCGCCGTAGATCCGCTTGGCTGTGAGAAATGACTGGGCGCGGCGGACGATGCCCATCTGTGTCTCGCGCGGCGCGGTCGCGTACGGCGTGTCGCGGAACATCGTCGAGAATGGCGTGAAGACCGGCGCGGGAACCGGCACCGGAGG
>JAYWEO010000397.1:0-10253 GCA_043779225.1 Prosthecobacter sp. | reverse complement strand
CACGAGAATCACCTCGTGAGTCCAAGTCGCCGATGCGAGGTAGGCGGCGAGTGCCGTGAGGCTCGCCTCCAGACGCCCGGCCTCGTTATAGGCAGGGATGACGATTGAGACAAATGGGGTGCCGCTGTCAGACATTTCGATTGTTCCTGGAGTCCGTATCAGTTGAATGGGCGCGCGGTCAAAAACCATGAGCGTCATTCTTCCCCCACCCCTTCGTTTCCGCTGAGCGGATCCGCACGATGTCGGCCCGCCAACGCTGGATTTCGATTTTCATCGTCGCGCTCGCCTTTGCGCTGCGCGTGGCTGCGCTCGATCTGCGTCCGGCGCATTTTGACGAAGGTGTGAACGGATCGTTCATCGATGGGATGCGCGTCAAAGGCTGCTACGAATATGATCCGGCGAACTACCACGGCCCGCTGCATTTTTACGCACTCTTCGCCGGACAGCAGCTCTTTGGCCGCAGCCTCTGGGTGCTGCGCATGCCGACAGTGCTCATCGGCACCGCGCTCGTCGCGCTCATGCTCGCATTCCGCCGCTTCCTGCCGTGGCGCGCTGTGGCGATCGGTGCGGTCGCGGCGGCGATCTCTCCCGCGATGGTCTTCTATTCGCGATACGCGATCCATGAGATGTGGCTGCCCTTTTTCACCCTGCTCGCGGTGTATGGCGGCTGCGGCATCGTCCGCCGCGAAGGCCGGATCGGCGATCTGTGGTCGCTCGGCATCGGCATCGCCGGCACGGTGCTGACCAAGGAGACCTATCTCGTCCATTGGATCGCCGCGGTGCTCGCGCTCATCGCCATGCGCATCCTCGAATGGATCGCCCCGCTGGCACCCCGCACGCAGCGTGCGCGACCGGCGGATCTTTTTGAAGGACGCCCTGCGGATGATGCCGAGCCAGTGCCGAGGACCGCGTATTTTTCAAACCGGCAGATGGCCACAGTCACGCTCACCTGCACCGCAGCCGTCATCCTCATTCAGTCCGGCTTCTGCATGTACTGGCAGGGCGTCGCGGGACTCTTCGAGACTTTCCGCCTGATGTTTGCCAAGGGCACGACGGCCGAGGCCGGGCACAACAAGGAGTTCTTCTACTGGGTGAAGCTCATGTCGTGGTACGAATGGCCCGCGCTGCTCGGTCTTCTCGCCGCGCCGCTCCTCATACTGCGGCGCTCGCTACCACCTGCCATCGTGGTGCTCTCCATCGGCGTGGGCCTGATCGGGATCGGGTATCTCCATCTCCTCAGCGGTATCCACGATCCCGGTGCCAAGGATTTCCTCAAACCGTCTTGGGAAATCCCAGGCTGGCGTTTCGCCCATATTCCGCCGCTCGCGCTTTCACTTCTCCCCTCGCTCGGCGTGTGGCTGGTCACCTGCAGTATCGGATTTTTCGCCGCGTCGCCCGCACAGAACCGCGAAATGCGCTGGCTCGGCCTCTTCGGGCTCGCCTCGTTCGCCGCGTATTCGCTCATCCCGTACAAGACCCCGTGGTGCATCATCAATCTCCTCTGGCCGTTCTTTTTCGTCCTAGGGCAGCTCGCGGAAAATCTTGCGCAGATCATAGATCGCCGCCTCGTCTATGCCGTCGCGCTGCTGCTCGCGTGGAGTCCCGCCCGCGACTGCTGGCTTCTGAACTACGTCCATCCCACATACGACGGCGACGGCATCGGCGATCGCTACGCCTATGTCCACACCACGCCGGAAATCAACAAGCTGTTCCGCGCAGTCCGCGACCTCGCGCGCGAAAATCCGCTCGAACGCCAGATGCACGGCCTCATCCTCACCGAGGCATTTCCGATCACGTGGGAGCTGAACGAATTCCCGAACATCCGCTACATGCCCGATGATGCAGAGGTGGAAAACTACGACGCCGACTTCATCCTGCTCCCCGCGCATCGCAGGCTGGAATTCGAGGACCGCGCCTTCGGCATCTACTTCCGCGAAAGCTGCCGCCTGCGCAACGGCCTCGACCGCGGCTGGCTCTACCTGAGCGCCGAGCACTTCTCGCCGCTCTTCCCCGGCCGCACGCCGGAGATCCACCCGCGCGTGCCGCTGAAAAATTCCGCGCTGCCCGATCCCTCCCGCAAGTGAGCAAATGAACTTCCTCGCCGCCGCGCTCTACGCCGTCGCCAGTTCCGTGCTCATCGGGATAGCACTCGGCTTTCAAAATGGGGCGCTCACTCCGATGGCCGCGCTCATCGCACTTTCCGGCGGGCTCCTCATCGGTGTGGTCGGCTGGTGGCGGGGACTCCGCTCACCGCGTCTGCCGCGCCCCGGCGTCTGGGCGACCCTCTCACTCGTGCTCTTCGCGATCTTCGCCTGCCGCGCATTCCTGTGGCTCATCTTCCGCGAAGGCGACGAACTCCGCGTGCTCTCGCCGAACAATCTCGGCGACATGTCGCTGCACCTTACCTTCATCCGCTACCTCGCGAATGGCGCGCCGTTCTGGCCCGACAGCCCCATCTTTTCCGCCGGGAAACTCACCTACTCGGTCGGCATGGATTTCTTCAACGCCCTGCTCGCGCTCCTCGGCGTGGACACCATCCGCGGACTCATCTGGACCGGACTGCTCGGCGCGCTCGGCACCTCGCTCGCGCTGCTGCGCTGGGGCGGCGCATTCACCGTGCTCGGCGTGCTCTGCAATGGCGGCCTCGCCGCACTCGCATGCTTCGCCGCCGCGCCCGACGCATCCATTTTCCAGGACTGGCAGGCCATGTGGGCGTGGAAAAATCTCGCGATCTCCATCCTCGTCACGCAGCGCGGATTCCTTTTCGCACTGCCTGCCGGACTGCTGCTACTCACGTCGTGGCGCGCCCGTTTTTTCTGCGACGGCACAGGATGGAAAATGCCCTTCCTCGGCGAACTGCTGCTCTACGCGGCGATGCCGATCTTCCACATCCACACCTTCCTCGCGCTGTCCTTCATCCTCGCCGCACTGCTCCTCTCGCGGCCCGTGGCACGGATGCGGATCGCGGCACTCATCGGCGCGGCCTTCATCCCCGCGACGGCGCTGTGCTACCTCACCGTCGGCATGTTCCAGACGAACGCCGAACCACGCTGGGAAGACATGAGCCAGTTTGAAAATCCGCCGTCCCGCCCGGCCGTGGATGCCATCGGCTGGCAGCCCGGCTGGATGGTGAGTGACGACAAGACCTCGGACCTCTGGAAGCAATGCACCGCCGCAGTTCCCGCAGTGAAGGGATTTTCGGCGCACGGAAGATTTCTCATCTTCTGGTTCGGCAATTTCGGCGTGCTGCCGCTGCTGCTCGTGCCGTTGCTCGGCGCGCTGCTGCGTCCGATTTCATCACCGGAATCAAAACGTCCGACGCACCTCATCGCTTGGGGAATTTTCGCCGTCATCATTTTCATCACCCCGCTGCTCGGACTCTCGGGCGCGTATCAGGAAAAATCACTCGGCATGATGCTCACCGGCGGAAACGAAACTCTCGATCTGCGCGCCGCCGTGACGCCGCTGCTCGCGATCGCCGCACTCACCGCCGCGTTCCAATTGCGCCGCGCAAATTCCACCAGCACCACGCTGCCACGAATCCTGTTCATCGTCGCAGGCATGCTGATCCTCGATTCCCTGCTCACCGCACTGCATGCGCTGAACCCGCGCATTCCCATCCTGCGCGCGAACGCCGTGCCGCTGCTCCTCGCGACGGTGGCGTTCTGCGCCTATCTCCGCCGCGCGCAAAAATCCGATGCGGGCTGGGCCACACACTTCGGCGTGCCCGGGCTGTTCCTGTTTTTCACCTGCTGCAATATCCGCTTCGCAAACTGGGACTGGGACAACACGAAGCTCATGATCTGGGCCTGGGTCATCGTGCTCGCCGCGCTCTGGAATGCAGTGCTCGCGCGCTGGCCCGCACCGTGGCGTGCGCTCACCTGCACGCTGCTTTTTTTCTCCGGCTTCCTTTCGCTGCTCGGCGGGATCGGCTCCGCACATCACGGCCACGGGATCATTCGCCTCTCGACTCTCGACGCCGTCGCACTGGCCGTGCGCGACATCCCGATCACGGAAGCCTTCGCCGCACAGCCGACCTACAATCACCCGCTCCTCCTGTGCGGACGCAAGGTCGTGATGGGCTACGACGGCCATCTCGTGAGCCACGGCATCCTGTACGGCCCCGTGGACGATGAGCTCGATGCGCTCATGCGCGGCTTCCCCGACTGGCGGCTGCGTGCCGCGCGGCTCGGCGTGCGCTACCTTTTCTTCGGCCCCGACGAACGCAAAACGTGGCCCGAGTCCTACGAATCCTGGCGCATGGGCGCGACCGTGATTGCCTCTGGCGAATGGGGCGAAATCTTCGACCTTCACACGCCGCCGCTCCCCGCTCCGGCGGAGGAGGAAAGTGCTACGCCTCGCTTAGCACCACCACGCCTTCAGCTACCGTCCGCGCGCTAGCCACGGCACGCACGTCGAACTGCCACAGCCCGCCGACCGTCGCGACGCGTTTCGCGTGCAGCCGGATCTCTTCGTCCGGCAGCGCCGCCGCGGGAAATTTCATCGCCTTGATCGCCGTGAGCCGGAAGCTCCGTCCTGGCTGTCCCGCTGCGAGCCCCGCAGTCTGCGCGAGCGCCTCCGCGAGGATCACGCCCGGCACGATCGGGTTGCCGGGAAAATGCCCGTCAAAAAACGGCGTCGCCGCGGGGAATGTCTTCACGCATTCCGCAGATTCGCCAGCGGTGTGCGCGATGACTGCATCCACAAAGACAAATGGTTCGCGATGCGGCAGGCCGAGCGCGATGGGATCGTCCGCGTTCACTCCGGGAGCGATGGCAGCAGCCGATCTTCCGGCATCTCCAGCGACGCACCGTCGGCGGGCGGCGCAGGGACGAAATAGGCGAAGCGCCAGCTTCCATTCACCATCGTCAGCCCCGCGCGGTAGCCGGGGTAGTTGTCGTCCTGCGCAAACTGCGGCGGCGCGACCATGAACGCCTCATGCGCCGACCACTTTTCCTGCATGAGCGTATTCAGTCGCGGCCACAGGCGGTTCCGATCCCAGAATGCAAAAGGCGTCTCGCCCTCCGGCCCCTTGTCCCAGCGATAGCCGAAGTCCGGCGCCATCATCGAGGCCAGCGCGATCCGGTCGCGCGCCTCCACCGCTTTTCGCAGCCGCCCGAGGAATGCCTGGAACGAAGTGTCGCCATTCTGATCCTTGATCTTCTGCTGCTCCTTGGATTTCGCCGGCTTCGGCTTTTTCTCGGGCACCGGACAGCCTGCGAGGACGAAACTGACAGCTAGGAGGATACACACGCGGAGGATCATGCCACGCACATAGAGGTGCCCAGCCCTTCACGCCAACAGCAAAATCACTTCCGCGCCCCGCCTTGCAAAATCCCCACAATGGAGCGCAACAGACAGAAATAAATCTCCCGGATTGCCAGAACTTGTCCTGCACTTTTTGCAGAGTGCTCTCATCCGAGCACCAAAGGTGCGAACCATGCCAGCCCAGGGCAACGCCCTGGGAACATGTCCCAAAACAGACCAAGCCCTGAAGGGGCGTGCCATGATGAAGCCGCCCTTTCAGGTTTGGTTTCCGATGACTCAGGGCGTTGCCCAGGGCTGGCGTGTTGACGGGACTTTGGCCCTCAGCACCGAGCACGCAGAGCGGCACACGCCTCCGTCCGCCTTTACTGCCAGTGGAAAGTCACCGGCTTCTCCACATCGGGATGCAGGCTCTGGTGTACCGGGCAGGTGAAGACCACGCGCTCGATCGCCGCACGCTGCGGATGATCGCCGGGCAGCGGCACAAAAATCTCCACGGTCAGCTTTCCGATCCGTCGCACCGGCGCAGTGATCATTTCCTTTTTCACCGTCATGCGCATCCCGCGCAGATCCATCGCATGCCGCTCCGCGTAGATGCCCATGATCGTCGCCATGCACGTGCCGAGCGCAGTCGCGACCAGGTCCGTCGGGGAAAAAGATTCGCCGCGCCCGTGATTGTCCACCGGCGCATCCGTGATCACCGTGTTCCCGCTCGGCCCATGCTTCGCCGTCGTGCGGAGCTGCCCGTCGTAGGTCATTTCGATTTGGACAAAGTGTGCGGACATGTCTGCGTGCGTAACGCCGCGCGTGTGCGGGCGCGAGCGGATTTTCCGCCGCCGCCCTACTTCAGCAGCCCCTCGATCTTCTCCGCGAGATCCGCCTCCGGCTTCACCTCCGTCAGCATCCCCTCCTTGTTCACGAGCCACAGCGTCGGCAGCGCCGTGATGCCGAAACGATGCGCGATCTCACTCTCCCATCCGCGCCCGTCGAAGAACTGCGGCCACGCGATCTTCTTCGACTTCAGCACACGCTTCAGCGACGCCTCATCCTCATCGAGCGAGATGCCCACGATCTCGAAACCGCGCCCGTGAAATTTCGCATGGGCCGCGAGCAGCTTCGGCAGCTCCGCCATGCACGGGCCGCACCACGTCGCCCAGAAATCCACGAGCACCACCTTCCCGCGCAGCTTCGCCAGGTCCACCTCGCGGCCATCCATCGCCTTGAATTTCAGTTCGAGAGGCTTGCTCTTCAGCTCCGCCATCGCCTCCAGCCCGGCCTGCTTTTCACGCGCCATGTCGGCGATGGCGGAATCCTTGTGCTTCACGAGTTCCGCGACCAGCGCCTCGGTGCGCGCCGGAGCGAATTCCTCGACGAGACCGAGGTGCAGTTCTTCGAGGGAAAAGTTGTCACCCGCACTCGGAAAATCACGCCAGTGCGCCACGAGCATCCTCTCCCATTCCTCCAGCGCGAGCTTCCTGTCCCCGACTTGCTCGGACGCGAGCATCAGCCGCTGCACGCTCGTGTCGGACTTCACATCCGCCGTCGCATCCGGCGCCGCGAGGATCGCATCGAACATCGCCGCCGCCGACTTCCCCTCGGGCACCGGCAGCCCCGCGTGCTCGCGCACGGGCAGATGCAGCGCATCGAGCAGCAGCACCCGCCAGCGCAGCGGATGCTCCGGAAAGCGCTTCCGAAAATCCGCCGTGAGCCGGTCGAAGCGCTCCATCTTCTTTTTCAAAATCGCGGCGAACCGCTCCGGCGACACCACCGTCTCATTCTCATCGTCCTCGTCGAAAAGCCCGTCGAGCTGCGCCACGATCTCCGTCGGCGTCATCGGCGCGGGATTTTCCGGGGCCGGCTTTTCCGCGCGCATGAGGCAGGCGAATGCAAACAGCAGCAGCGCGACGAGCGGGGAAATTTTCACAGAGCGACGAATACGCCCGACTGGCCCGGTTGGCAAAGGCGCTCGTGGCTCAATTTGAGTTCTCAGTTCTCAGTTCTCAGTGGTCGTGATTTCTGAGTCTGAGCACTGAGCACTGAACACTAAGCACTTTCCAAAAAAACCGCTCGATGCAAACCGAGCCACTGCCGCAAAGCCACACTACGCCAGCCCGAGATTCTTCACGATGGCGGTCGTGGATGCCGCCTTGTTCAGCGTGTAAAAGTGCAGGCCCGTCACTCCATGCTTGAGCAATCCGCGGCACTGCTCCGTCGCGTATTCGATCCCATATTGCGTCGCCGCGACATCATCGTCGCCGATTTCATCGAGCCGCTTCAGAAATGGTTCCGGCAGACGCGCGCCGCACAGCGCGGTGAATTTCTTCGTCTGCTTCGCCGAAGACACCGGCAGCATTCCGGGGATGACCGGCACCGTCACTCCGTTCTTCGCGAGATAATCCTGGAATCGGTAGAAATCCTCGTTGTCGAAAAAAAGCTGCGTGATCACAAAGTCCGCGCCCGCCGCGATTTTCTCGCGCAGGAATCCCCAGTCCACCAGCTTCCCGCCCTTCTGCGCGATGTGCCCCTCGGGAAATCCCGCCGTGCCGATGGAAAATCCGCCCATCTCCTTCAGGAAAGCCACGAGCTGCGACGAGTAAGTGAAGCCGCCTTCCGTCGCCGTCCACTCCGCCTCTCCCGCCGGCGGATCTCCGCGCAGCGCGAGGATGTTCTTCACCCCGCGCGCCTTCGCCTCGCCGAGCACGGATGCGAGTTCCTCCTTCGTCGAGTTCACGCACGTGAGGTGCATCATCGTCGTGAGCGAATGTTCGCGCTGGATGCGGTCCACGATGCCGATGGTCTTGTCCCGCGTGGAGCCACCCGCGCCATACGTCACCGAGCAATAGTCCGGCTTCAGCGCGGCCAACGCCGGGATCGTCTTCTCCATCAGGTTCACCTCCCCCTCCGGCGTCTTCGTGGGAAAAAATTCGACCGAGAATGAAGGCCGCCCGGCAGCGCGGCAGGACTCGTGAATGTCGTGGATGAACTGGATCATGAGGGCGGTGAGAACCCGCCAAATTGCAAATGCCGTAAAACTAAGCAACCGCCAACGCGCCGCGCCACGCGAATTGTTTTGCCGTGCGAGCGAGGTCTTCAATCGCAATAATCTGTCCCTTGTTCCACCGGTTTCATGCCGGGGCTGACGCATCAAAAAAAGTGAGGTCATCCTGAACGGAGCGTCGGCGCGGGCGAAGGCGGTGGGCCGACGCACGGTGAAGGATCCCGTGGGAAGCAGGACGGCGAACGAACATGCAAGCTGCCCGGACGATCCTCCTGGACTCACGGGAGTCTTCGGCTGCGCGATGCCCACCACCTTTGCCCGCCGGGCATCGCTCCGCCTCAGAATGACCACGCTATTTTGATGCGTCAGCCCTGTTCTTCTCGCGGGCCGGGCTGGACGAAATCAGCGCGGCTCTGGAATACTCGCGGCATGAAGCGCGTGTGCCGGATCCTCTCCATTTCTGTTTCACTGTGCATGCTTGCAGCACCACACGCCGAGGCCGGATTCGGGGGGCACGCGGACTTGCTGGTGGCGGACCCGCCGGGCCGGGTCACCGGTCCGCCGCGCGCGGGAGTGCGCGTGACGTACCTTGGCACCAACGCGTACCTGCTCGAAGCGCGTGACTCGACGCTGCTCGTCGATCCGTATTTTTCGCGGATGAGTCTCTGGCGTGCGGCGTTCAATCTGCGCGCGGCATCGCAGCGAAGCGTGATTGCGCAACACTTGGGCCATCGGCGGATCGACGCCATCCTGGTGACGCACGGCCATTTCGATCATCTGCTCGATGCGCCGGAAATCATGCAGCGGAGCGGCGCGAAGTTGCTCGCTTCGCGCACGAGCGTGCGGCTCGTCGAGGCGTGCGGCGTCGCACCAGAGCGCTGCTGGCCCGTCACCGGCGGGAGCACGTTGCGTGTGGGTGGTGCCAGCGTGCGAGTGTTCGCGGTGCAACACGATCGGATCTTCGGACGGGTGCCATTTGATCAGCCACCACGCCGATTGCCGCCGCGCCGGGCAGGCGATTGGGTGTGCGGCGAACCGCTCGCCTTCCTGATCGAAATGGGTGGTCGGCGCATTTACATCGAGTCCGGCGGACGACCTGGCGCGCTTCCGACTATCCGCGGACCGATCGATCTCGCCATCCTCGGCGTGGCGCTGCCGGATGCGCGCGCGCGCTTTCCGCAAATGCTCGCGGCGTTGCGACCGCGCTACGTCTTGCCGAGTCACCAGGACAATTTCTTCCGGCCTCTCGATCGCGGCTTTGCCTTCGGGCCGCTCACCGACTTTCCCGCCGTCAGGCGCGCGTTCACCGCGCAGCAACTTCGCACGCAAATGATCCTGCTCGATTACGAAAAGCCGTGGACACTAAAGGGGACTCCCGAAAAACTCGCAGCATTGTCGCGAGCGGAACCTTGGAGTGCGGTGGCAAAGCGAGGAACGAGCGCCGACACCGCCTTCGGAGGGCAGCTCTCGATGGACCATCCGCGGTCCTCGCCAAAAAAAACCTCCAAAGGCGGCGTGGCGCTGACGCTTCCCGCCGCACTCCAAGGCGTCGCTCGGGTTTCCGGGAGTGCCCTCAAGTGAAAAGACCGCTTCGATTCCCCGACGAATAACCATGACCTTGCCGGGTGCCCGCGATTATCATTTCAGGCAAACCTTCCCCCCATGCTCCGTCAGCCACATCAGTGCGAAGCGGCGAAATCTCTTGCGGATATTCTTGAGGAAGAACTCGGAGGTGAAGTCCGGCCATCGGGGACGCAAGCGAGTTCCGGGGCGGATGAGCAGGCCCGCCTCCGCGCGGTGTATGCGCGGATTCACGGATTGGAATCCAAACGCTCGGCGCTCTGTCTGTCCGGTGGCGGCATTCGCAGCGCGAGCTTCGGGCTCGGGGTGATCCAGGCGCTGGCGCGCGCGGGCGTGCTCGAGAAACTCGATTATCTCTCGACGGTCTCGGGCGGCGGTTACATCGGCGGATGGCTCACCGCGTGGATGC
>JAYWEO010000396.1:0-6053 GCA_043779225.1 Prosthecobacter sp. | reverse complement strand
CGCCCGCTCGGCCCGATGATGGGAAAAATGAATGGCCTGCGCTGATCCTGTGCAAAGTGAAACCGCGCGATCTCCTCGCCGTCGCGCTGGAAGGAAACCTCTTCGCGCGGCTGCGGCACCGCCTGCATCCGCGGCACAGGCTTTGGCTCCGCCGCGGCGAGAGGGGTGCATAGGGCAAGGGCGAGGAGGAAGGGGCGCATGCGCGATTGCTGCCCGATTCGGAATCCAGCGGCAAGGCCGCCGTGGAAAATCCGAGCTCGTTTTCTTTCCGGCGCTCCGGCTTCGTCCGCGCGGCATGCTTGCGCCATCCGCACTGTGCGGCTATCACTTCGCCGATGCCCGCAGCACAGACACTTGGGGAAGCTCTCAATACTCTCGATACTGACGCCCTCCGTCCCGAAGAAATGGCCGCCTTCTATGTGAAACGCCCCCGGCTCACGACTGCACTGCTCATCAATGAAATCCGACGCACCAATGCGCCACGAAAATTTCTTTTCATCGGGCATCGCGGCGGCGGCAAGTCCACCGAACTCCTTCATGTCGCCGGCGATCTTGCCGATACGTTCAACGTCGTCAGCATCCCCGTTTACAGCGTCTTTCAGAGCGGCGAACTGACCCACGAGGAACTCATCTTTGCGATCTTTTCGCGCCTCGCTGACATCGCCGTGCAGAAGGGCTGGATGAATGACGGCCTTCTTCCGAAGCTGCGAAAGGCATTTTTGGATGGCGCGATTGACAGCGTGCAGCGCTGGCTCTTTGGCCCGGCTGCGAGCGGCGCATCCACCGAAACCTCCCTCAGTGTGGAACTCGGCGGATGGGGCGTGAAGCTGGAACAAAAAATCGCACTGGACGGGAAAGTCCGCGAAAAGCTTGCAGGCAAGGCAGGTGAATTCCTCGGCCTCATAGACGACTTCCTCGCCAAAATCCGCGAATCCACCGGCCGCCACACGTTGCTCGTCGTGGAGGATCTCGACAAGTTCGACATCGCCTCGACCAAGAAGCTTTTCTCCGACACATGCAGACGCTTCTGCGCCCGCGCGCACACGTCATTTACACCTTCCCGGTCTCAATGCGTTTTTCGGACGACTTCCCCATCATCAAGCAGAGCTTCAAACCCTACGACCTCCCAAACATCGCCATCCGTCACCGCGATGGTTCAGCCGACGAGGAAGGCCCCAGGCTCCTGAGGGAAATCCTCACCCGGCGCGCAGCGGAATCCCTCTTCGAGCCGGGCGTGCTTGACTACATGGTCGAGCATGGTGGCGTCGTCCGCGACCTCATCAAGATCGCCCATAACGCCGTGAACCGCGCCGACGCCGAAGGCCGCAACACCGTCACCCTCGCCGATGCACGCGATGCATTCTCCGACGCCATGCGCACACGCCAGAGCATCCTCCGCCCCGGCGACTATCCGCTGCTCGAACAGTTCGACGGCAAGCCCGTGGCCAACACACCGGACATCCAGCGCCTCCTCTTCAATGGCAGCCTGCTGGAATACCAAAACACCACCGGCGACTGGTGCGCCCCGAGCCCCGATGCCAAAGCTCTCCTCGAAAGCCCCGAGCGTCCCGCCCTGCCTCGGCCCTGATTCCGCCAGCGCCTGGGCGCGCCTGCGGAACTACGTCGCCCACGCCGAGCGCCGCACCCTCCTCGTCATCCGGCACGATTCCCCGCGCCTCCCGCGCGACCTGCCCCCGCTGCTGGCGGAGGAAAGCGGACGCCCGCTCGTCACCGCCACCGTCTCCGATACCGAACCCGACCCCATGGCCGCCGCCCTGCGCGCCGCGCCCGGCGGGGAATTCCCCGCAGGCTGCATCCTCACCATCACCGGCGCGGAAGACCTCGCCGTCACCGCTACGGATGACAGCAAGGTGGCGCTCCACGAATTCGCCCGGCGGCTCGATCTGCGCCGAGATCAATTTCTCCCCGCCGGAGGCATCGTCCTCGTCTGGGCCAACGCGCGCGTCTTCGACGCACTCGCCGAACACGCGCTGAACTTCATTTCCCGCGCCGCCGCGGTGATCACTCTCACTACGGCGGAGGGAAGTGTGGCTGTCACCCCACCCCCAACGCCCTCGCCCGGCGTCGGTGGAACTTACCGCCTCCCGCCGCTGCCGCCGGACGCACCGGAGGATTTGCGCGATGCGCTCGCCGCTTTCGATGAGCTGGCCGCCGCCGGTGAACTCTACAGGAAAGGCGGATCTAAAATCGCCCATGCTCTTGCGGCCTTCGACTCCGCCCGGGATCGCATTGAGGCCGGCTGGAAGACTGCATTGCGCTTGGCAGCTCTTGATGTCCCAAACGAAAACCCTGACACCACCCGCCTCATTGCACGAAAGCTGGTTGCGGCCTACCCAAGTGCTAGCGTCCACATACTCATGTTGCGCATGCAACCACAGCAGCGCCTCGCTTGGCAAGAAAACCAGCTACACGCCGCGCGCCTCATCGATGACCGGCTTAATGAGGGGAATGCCTTAGGCAATCTCGGTAATGGATATGCAGATAGCGGTGATGTTCGCAATGCTATTAAATGCTATGAGCAGCAGTTGCTGCTCGTCCGCAAATCCCGCGACAGACTCGGAGAAGGCAACGCACTCGGCAACCTAGGTGTTGCTTACAAAAATCTGGGCGACTTCCGTCGAGCCATTGAATACATAGAACAGGACTTGCGTATCCGTCGTGAGATTGGAGACCGACCGGGGGAAGGCCGCGCATTGGGAAACCTTGGGAATGCTCATGCCAATTCAGGGGACATACGCAAGGCAATCGAGCTTTACGAACTAGGGCTGGAAATTGCTCAAGCAGTTGGTGACCGGCTCGCGGAAGGCCAAGATCTTGGTAATCTAGGTAACGCCCACGCAGCATTGGGTGACGTGCGTAAGAGCATCGAGTTCTACGAGCGGTATCTGCTCATCGCTCAAGAAATCAGAGATCGCCGTGGGGAAGGATATGCGTTGGGCAATATCGGCCTTGCGTACGCTTCATTAGGCGACATGCGCAAAGCCTTGGATTCTGCGGAACGAGTGCTCCTCATCATGCGTGAGATAAATGACAAACGCGGTGAAGCCCATGCCTTGTGGAATTCTGCTACTGCACTGAATTCTCTGGGCAATCGCCCCGAGGCCATCGCCCGCGCGGAGGCGGCGCTGGCGATTTACGAGGCCATCGAAGACCCGAACGCCACGAAGGTGCGGACGAAACTGGCGGAGTGGCAGGCAAAGTAGTCGTACGCTTCAGCGTGCAAAACCGCACGAAACACAATGATCGCTCAATGCAGGCCGAGCGCGTTGATCCCGATTCGCCTGCAAGCTCCGATCGCACGTTACGGCACGCTGAAGCGTGGAACTACTTTGCGGCAGCCTGCCATTCCAGCGAGAGAACCGCGCACGGAGCGACGCGTTCCGCCTAGTCCGTCACCGCGCCCTTGCTTGCCGTGCCGACGGTCTTCGCGTATTTTGCGAGGACGCCGCGGGTGTAGCGCGAGACGGGAGCCTTCCATTTTGCGAGGCGCTTTTCGATTTCTCCTTTGGGAAGATTCAAAGTGAGCGCGCGCTTGCCGGCATCAATGATGATCGGATCGCCGTTCTTCACAATGGCGAGTGGGCCGCCGAGCGCAGCCTCGGGCGTGATGTGGCCGACGACGAAGCCGTGCGAGCCGCCGCTGAAACGTCCGTCCGTGATCAGCGCGACATCTTTGCCGAGGCCCTTGCCCATGACTGCACTGGTGGGCGAAAGCATCTCGCGCATTCCGGGGCCGCCGACGGGGCCTTCGTGGCGGATGACGATGACGTGGCCCTTCTTCACGCTGCCATCGAGGATGGACTTCATCGCATCGAGTTCGTTTTCAAAGACGATGGCCTTGCCGGAAAAGTTCTCGCCTTCCTTGCCGGAGATTTTCGCGACTGCGCCGGTGGGCGCGAGGTTGCCGTAGAGGATGACGAGGTGGCTGTCCTTTTTGATCGGGTTCGACGTGGGCCGGATGATTTCCTGGCCCTTCGGATACGCTTTCACGCGCTTGAGATTTTCCGCGAGCGTCTTACCGGTGACGGTCATGCACTTGCCGTGCAGCAGGCCCTCATCGAGCATCATCTTCATGAGCGGCGTCTGTCCGCCGATGGCGACGAGTTCGCTCATGAGGAAACGTCCGCTCGGTTTCAAATCCGCGAGCACGGGGATCTTTTTTCCGATCTTCGTGAAGTCATCGAGTTCGAGTTTCACGTTCGCGGAATGCGCCATCGCGAGAAGATGAAGCACCGCGTTCGTGCTGCCGCCGAGTGCGATGACCATGGCGATCGCGTTTTCAAAGGACTCGCGCGAAAGGATGTCGCTCGGTCGGATGCCGCGCTTGATCATCTCGACGACGGCGACGCCAGCCGCGCGTGCGTCCATCGCTTTTTCCTTCGACACGGCATTTTGCGCGGAGCTGTTTGGCAACGACATGCCGAGAGCCTCGATGGAACTCGCCATCGTGTTGGCCGTGTACATTCCGCCGCAGGAGCCTGCGCCGGGGATGGCGTTCTCCTCGATGAGTGCAAGTTCGCGTTCGTCGAGCTGACCGGCGGCGTGTTTGCCCACGGCTTCGAAACACGAGACGATGTCGAGCGGCTTGTCGCCGAGGAGCGCGGCGCGTTCGCGGTTCAGGCGCTTCTCCGCGAGGATGCCGGTGATGCAGCCGGGCAAAATGGTGCCGCCGTACACAAACACGGCGGGACGATCCAAGCGCGCCATCGCCATGAGGCAGCCGGGCATGTTTTTGTCGCAGCCGCCGATAGCCACGAGGCCGTCGAACTGCTCGCAGCCCATCACGGTCTCGATGCTGTCGGCGATGACTTCGCGCGAGACGAGCGAGTATTTCATGCCCTCGGTGCCCATGCTGATGCCGTCGGAAATCGTGATGGTGCCGAAGATGACGCCCTTGCCGCCGACGGAATTCACGCCCGCCTCGGCCTGCCGCGCGAGGCCATCAATGTGCATGTTGCACGGCGTGACCATGCTCCAGGTGCTCGCGATGCCGACCTGCGACTTCTTGAAATCCTCCCGTGCAAAGCCGACCGCATGCAGCATGGCGCGGCTCGCGGCGCGCTCGGGTCCGTCCACGACTTGGCGTGACCAACGGCGATGAAGTGACCCAGGGTGCTTGGAAGGTTCGCGGCTCATATTTTTGGAAAAGGGCGCGCACCCTAGCGGCCAGAGGTCTGCATGGCAAGGACGGCGCGTCCGGGCATTTTGTCTTTTCTCGCGAGGCCTCGTCTGTTTGTTTCGCGGACTTCCATGATCGTGAAACGAATCTTCGCCGCCACACTCCCCCTGATCTTCAGCATCTGCGCCAGCCTCCACGCAGACACCGTGACCCTGAAATCAGGCGACAAGGTCGAGGGAAAAATCCTCAGCGAGACGGACGCCGAGGTGACGATCAGCGTGCAGGTCACGGCGACGATCAAGGACGAGCGGGTGATCAAGCGCGACGCCATCGCAAAGGTGGACAAAGTGCAGCCGGACGAGGAGGCGTGGGCGTTGATCGCCAACCTCGCGCCGGGCACCGAGTCACTGGAGCGCGATGAATACGACCGCGCGAAGGCGGCGCTCGGATATTTCACAACGACTTTCCCGAAGAGCGCCCATGCGCAGCTCGCGCAGACGCGGCTCGATCAGTTCACCGCCGAGCACCTCCGCGTGAACATGGGCGAGGTGAAGCTGAACGGCCAGTGGCTCGGAAAAGAAAAAGTGCAGGAGGAGCAGATCCAGATCGGTGGCCGGATCCTCCTGAACCGGATGAAGCGCGCGACCTCCGCCGGTCAGCTCACCGATGCGATGGCCATCTTCGATCAACTGGAGAAGGGCTTCGCGGGATCGGCCAGCTTCCCCGAGGCGATCGAACTCGGACGCCGCGTTCTGCCCTCGCTTTCCCAGGCCATCGAGCAGAGGCAGGTGCAGTACAAGCGGCGCATCGAGGATGAAAAGATGCGCCTCAAGAACTCGAAGGGAACCGAACTCGCGCAGCTCGATGCCTTGATCAAAAAGGAACAGGCCAACACCGAGGCCACGCTCGCAGC
>JAYWEO010000395.1:0-4673 GCA_043779225.1 Prosthecobacter sp. | reverse complement strand
CGACCAACGCAGCAAACTTTTTGCGAAGCACGCAGCCGACTTGATCGAGTCTCTCCGACAGGTGCCGAATATCCGGCGGCAACTTCGCTCGTATCACGCCACGGCCTTTGTGGCAATAGCAGTTGCGGCCCTCGCCGCAGGCGTGCTCATCGGGCGTTATCTGCTTTGAAGCCATGAGTCTCTTTGGCGTTTTGCTTGCGGCGGTTTCGGCCATCCTCGCCGCTTACTTCTACCGGATGTCTGATGCTCCGAGCGCATGGGGAATGTCAGCCGCTTTCGCCGCGCTCTGTGCTTACGCCTTCACGATTCGACGGCAGCCCAGCCAGCCGAAACGACGATTCGTTGTTCGCATGAAGGGCTTGGTTTGGACTCGCGAGGACTTTTGCCGTGGCTGGCTTATCACCGGTGACACCGGCTCGGGGAAGACTCGCTCCGGCATCACGCCGCTGCTTCACCAGATTTTCAAAAACGAACCGGGGTGGGGCGGAGTCTGCATCGACGACAAGGGACTCTATTGGGAAACGCTTTCGGAAATGGCCCGGCACTTCAATCGGGAGAAGGACTTGATCCTTCTCCAGGTCAAACCGGATCACGCGCCCGCGGGTTGGAAGCCGCTTCATACATACAATCTGACATCCGACCGCAGTATTCCTTACAGCACCTACGCCAAATTCGTCGTCGATACTGCGACAAGTCTCGGACAACAGGGCGACAAAGGCTTCTTCAAGAATCAGGCGCAGACTCACATCGCGAAGGCGCTGGAAACGCTCTACGAAATCCGCGCCGACGTGACGCTGGAGAACGCCTACCATCTGCTCTCGGACGAGAAAGACATGGAAGAGGCGATGCAAGACCTCGCGGACTCCTATCCCACCGAGTGCCGCCGCGAACTCGCGGATCACTTCCGCAATCGCTTTCTCAGCCAGCCGCCCGAGCAGCTCGGCGGCGTGCGTGAAACCATCGCCAATTACCTTCAACATTTCCTTACACCCGACTTGGCCCAGGTCTTTTGTTCCGCCGAAAACACTTTCGATTTCGATGAGATCGACCGGGGCAAAATCATCTGCGTGTCGATGCCGCAGAAGTTTCAGGCGGAACGCCGCTACGTGAACACCTTTTTGAAGATGCTTTTCTACACCCACGTTTTGCGGCGTTTCGACAAGCCGAAGGAAGAGCGCCGGGACGCGAACTTGCTCATTCTTTGGGCCGACGAGGCGCAGCGATTCGTGACCGCGAGCGAGGAAGGGATGAGCGACTACAACTGTGTGGACGTGATTCGAGAGGCGCACGCCACGATTGTCGCTGCCGCGCAGTCCTCCACGTCATTTGTCCCGCCGCTGGGCCGTGACAAGGCGCGTGTCCTCACGCTGAATCTGCGCAACCGGATGATCTTCAAAGCTGCCGACGAGGAAGGTGCCGTCGAGAGCGCGGATTTTCTCGGAAAGAAGCAATTCATCCGCCGCACCTGGGGATTCTCCCACGGGAGAACATCGAGCAATTTCAGCGAACAGGAGGAGCACAAGATCAAGCCCTACGTCCTTCGCAGTCTGCCGAAACACACTTGCGTCTTGGTTCACGCCGAACGCGGATTCAAACGCGCGATGCTTCCTCCCATTGAGCCGGATGGGAAAATCTGTTCATGGTTCAGGGGATAGTTACGACGATGCCGGACGACGCCCCCATCATCCGTTTCCCGAGCGAGGAGGAGCAGCAGGCCGCGCTTGATGAGTTCGCGCGTGAAATGCGGCGAGTGAAAGAGAGGATGGAATCTGTTCCGCCGGAAAAGCTCGATGAAGCTTTGGCGACGATTTCCGACTATCTGAAAACCGGCTGGAGCACCGGAGGTGGGCGGCGTCTTCGTCAATTCGTTTGGTCACTCTGGAACTGTTTTCATCTCATCAATCTCTACGACCTCAGCTCCGGCCTTGATGGCAGGCTCACGGACGCGGTGATTGTCGTTTTCAACGCAGCGATGGTGGACGCGCTGACCGAAGATCAAAAGCGGCGTGTGTTGAAGGATTCGGGCGAGTTCGCCCGTTGGGAGCAGGCGAGTGCGGAGACTCCCGAAGACGAGGAAGTGCTGTATCCGCCATTTCCGATGACCACCGATGGACTTGGCCGAGTAGCGCGTTCCGCAGCACAGAACGACAGGCGCATCGAGCAACAGCGCCGCGCCGAGCAGGCCAGCGAAGCGGACGATGAGTGAAAAGCCACCACCAGACGGGATCAACTGCCGCTCCCTTCGCAGACTCCGGGATCGTCAGATCATCCCGTCCGCCGCGGAGGATGCGAGGCCAAGCGCCCAGGCTTCGCTGCGCCTTCGCTCCCGGCTTGCCGCCCGCAGCCCCACCGGCAGCCTGACGCTCCGGCTTCCGCTTTGCCTGAACGCTCGGACTCGCGCTTGGCGCAGTCCGCGACGCCTTCCGTTCATGCGGAACGTGGCTTGGAACGCATCGGTTGTGACGCGACTCGCATCGAAGGCCCATCTTGGATTGATTTGCCAAACATGAACAGACCAGCGCCGGGCGTCGCGCCACATAAACAGTTCGCCGAAATCCTCGCCGCGCTCGACAGCGAGAAAGGTCATGCGCGCGGATGGATGGGAAGCGGCTATCGCCTCGCGGCGGTAAGCCATGCGGGCGCCAGCAAAATCCTTTCCGGGCGCGGCAGCCAGGAGTTTGGCGGACGGTGGAACGCGGCGGGAACTTTCCCGGCGGTGTATTGCAGTCTGTTGCCGGAAACGGCGGTGACGGAAACAATGAGTCGCTTTCGCAAGACCGGATTAAAGGCACGCCAACCACTGCCCGGCGTCCTCATTTCGCTCGCAGTGAAACTTCAAAGGGTGCTCGATTTCACCCACCCACACGACATCTCCGTCGCGGAGCCATTTCTTGCCAAAGCGAAGCGAGAGAACTGGCAAAACCTTCAGGACAAAGGCCGGGAAGCCACCAGCCAGGCCATCGGACGAGCGGCGCAGCAGCTTGGCATCGAAGGCATTTTGTTTCCATCGGCCGTGGTCACAGGCGCGCAAAATCTCGTCGTCTTCCCAGAGAACCTGCGAGCCAGAAGCATTCTTCGGATCGAAAATGCTGCCGTGTTGCTAAAATATGTGCATGAATAAGTGCAGGAACACTTGCCTGCATCCAAAGCCGCTGTATTCTCCAAAAGCACATCTATGGCCACAGCCACTTTAACCAAACGAAACTTGCGACAGCGCGCGAGCAAACTGCTTCGGATCGAAAAGCCGGGCGCTGCGACGAGCGATGTCGTCGCGGTCAAGCAACTGCGACTGCTTTTGAAAATGCCGCGTCCGATCTTCGCCCGCTTGATGAACTGCTCGGAGCGCGCACTGGCGAATTGGGAAACCGGCGCGCCGATTCAGGACATCTACAAGAGCCGTCTGAACGAGTTGCGAAAACTCCACGACGAACTCGCCGAAGTCGCAGAGCCGGACAGCATCGGGGCGTGGTTCACCGCTCCAAACGAGGAATTTGGCGGCATGAAGCCCATTGAACTCATCGAGCGCGGCGAGATGTTCCGCATCTGGCGGATGGTTTTCTTTCTCAAGTCAGGCACGCCAACCTAATCTTGTCAGGAGCAGGCTTGGATTCGTTGTCTGGACAAGGCGGTGCGGATTCGCCCGACAGCGTCGGGCGTTTCTCAAAGCGTGATGCGAAGCCGCTCACCGCTTTCATCTACCGTTAATTTCCCGCAACCAGTGCCGCCGGTGAGCAACTCATTGGCAACGGCATCGCCGATGGATTTCTCCACCACGTCCCGCATCGGACGCGCACCGAGGCGCGGGTGAAATCCGCGCCGCACGAGGAATGACAGGACAGCTTCGGAAGGTTCGATGTCGTGTCCTCTGGCGCGCAGGAACTCTACTTCCTGTGCGAGAAGGAGTCGTGCGATTTCGATTTGCACGTCATAGGTGAGCTTGCTGAAAACGAGCTTCTCACTGATGCGGGCATAAAGCTCGGGTCGCATGGTTTGCTGCGCTCGGGTGAGGACGTGGCGCTCCATAGTCGCGAAGGTGGAGTGTTGAAGTTCCAGCATCTCAGCAGCAGCGATGTTCGAGGTGAACACGATGTAGAAGCCGCTCAAATCCAGCGTTTCGCCGTTCGCCATAGTCACGCGCGCGGCGTCGAGGATTTGGAGAAAGATGTCGAGCACGCGCGGATGCGCCTTCTCGATTTCATCGCAGAGCAATGTGCCGTGGTCATGCCGATCGCGCGCCAGCGCGAGTGTGCCGCGTTCGCCGAGCTTGGCGCCGAGCAGCACGCCGATGCTCTCCGGTGTTTGATACTCGGACATGTCGAATCGGAACAGGTGATCCGGGCTCATTAAGAATTCCGTGAACGCAATAGTGACCTGGGTTTTGCCCACGCCCGTCGGCCCGAGAAAAAGAAAACTGCCGCGCGGGCGGGAGCGTTTTGTCAGGCCCATCTCACCGCGTCGCAGGAGCGATGCGATTCTTGGCAGAACGTGATCTTGACCGCGAATGCAGCTCCGCAAGTGCTCGTCCAACTGACGCAGGTTCGTGAGTTCGGGTCGGTCTTCGGTGTTCATCGTAGTGGGCGGAAACCTAGAAACTCCCCACCCGAATCTTGCGCCCGAACCGGCGCACCCGTGCGCGGTGCATTCGCTAAAACGTCCGCATGAACATTCCACCA
>JAYWEO010000394.1:0-12562 GCA_043779225.1 Prosthecobacter sp. | reverse complement strand
GCCTTCCAAGCTGCGCAAAGAATATTTTGCTTGGATTGAACGTATAAAGGTTGCGCAAACCACCGCGTCCAAGGAGCTATACGATAATTCAAACTCGTGCGCGATTCAGATCCGCCTTCATCTCCAAAATTTTGCCTCGCTCCTGTCACGAGGGCAAGTGATGGTGTTTAAGGCATACGAACTGTCTTCCAAGGGTGAAGCGCCTGATGATTTTTTTGCCGAGGAGATTGCCTCCATTGATGGCTTTGTTCCTGATCTTGTGGAACGCCTGCACGCATGGCACGGCACACTGGAAAGCCAGCAAGACATCCCGGACTCTTTCAAACGTGGCGTGAAAAATATCGACGAAGGAAATTTCGTTGATATGGATTTGGCCCTAACTGGCACCCGCTAAATTGACTCGGCGGTTTAAGGCATCTGAGGAGTTTTGGAAAAACTTCTGCGCCTTGTCGCCAGAGCAAAAAGAGTCCGTTCGAAAAAAATGGAAGGTCTTCAAGGCCGATCCGTTTCATCCCAGTCTCGGTACGCATAAAATCCATCGTCTCTCCGCTCTGCGGAGGCGGACTGTTTACAGCGTCGTAATCGAGGGGAATTTGCGCGTAGTTTTTGAGTTTGGAAACGGTGATGAGGTGTTCACAATTGACGTTGGAACACATGGGATGTACAAGTGACCTACGACATGAAGCCGCCCTCTAAAACACGCAGAGCGAACCGCAAGCGCGGGTGTCGGTTTCAGTTCATTGTTAAAATTATAAGGTGATTTCCGGTGGTCTGCGCGCGTGTTTTGTGGCATCGTTCACCTATGCCAAAGAAGGACACCAACCAGACCGCCGCCGCGAACGTGCGCAAGGTCACTGGCACGAAGAAGGCCAAGGTATCGGAGTTGTTGCCGCCTGAGTTACGGAAGAAGTATCACGCGGCCAAAAAGGTGGCGCGCTAGAGCGGCTCGGTTTTCCAAGCTTTTATGGCCTCGTCACCGAGTCTCGCTTGCCGCTGTTCAATTTCCGCCGTGCCCCAAGAATTAAACTGATCGGCGATCATGGATGTCAGAACGTAAGGGCAATCCGCCAGAATCGGCTTCTTCTTTGAAAAATCATCCCGGTCGATCTGGACGTTTTTAGATCCTTGCAGCAAGGCCAAGTTGCCAAGACGGCTTGAATGCGTTTCCACGTCTTGCTTGGTGTAAGGCAATTCTTGGCAATATGTCTGCGGCATGACGTGCTCCAAGGTAACGGCCCCCGGATCTTCATTCACGACATAGGCCGGTTCCTTCAAGCCAGTCGCAGCTTTCTCCAAGCAGCGAAGATAATAACGCGCGGTCTTGCCTACCTTTACTCGCGCCTGTTGAAAGAAAACTTTGAACTCTCCGTCATTGGGGATCGTATCCTTCGCCGCGTCATATAGCGCCGCGTAGGTTTTCAATTCTCCCTTGTGAATCCGATGGGCTAGCTCCGCATAGAAAACATCCAACCGTCCCGCCTTACTTCCACCCGCAATCGTCAACCGCACAGCCCATGAAATCAGCCGGTCGAGCGTGATGCACAGTTCCCTGCGATTGAAATTCTTGGCCGCAGAAAGAACGAGCGGGCGCATCTGTTTTACATCCAACTCAATGAGGGTCTTGATCGCGCCGCGAACCTGCGTCGGATAGTCGCTCCATTTGGAATGCGATGGGTTAAGAATTGCAGAGTAATCGTCCGATAGCCGTTCCAGAGAGTCCAGCATCGCAATTGCCTCCGAGGGGCCTTTCGATTTTTCGGCAATACGCTCGAAAAGTTCCTTCTCCCTGGTGATGCCAAATTGAATACACGCAACCCAGCGAACATACTCCTTAACAAGATCGTCGCTTCTTTCGCTGATGGATTCAATCGCGCCCCTCATTGCCGACCATGCCCGCTGCGCTTCTGCATCTCGCTTGCCCGCTTCTTGGAAAAGATGGTTTTTCACCAAGTCAACCTGCGAGGCTTCAATGCCGCGGTCGTTCAAAGTCTCGAACATAATAAATGCGAGCCTTGAGTCAGCCACCTTCAGCGCGAATACTTTCGCCCCTCCAAGCAGAAACTTGCGCCATTTGAGGAGTTCCTCCGAAAAACCCTTCCCGCTCATCTGCTCCAGTCCAGTCAGGAAAGCTCGGATTGTCTCGTATGCTTCTTTCAATCTGTCGTGGGAAGTGAGTCGCGGCTCGGCGGATTTTCGCTCCTCACGGCGGCGCAAGATGCGATTCAGGAAAAAATCGTTGTCGTCCGCATTCAAGGTCAAGCGCGCAACTTCATCCGACGAATCAGGATCAATAGTGAAAAGGAAATCTTGTTCGTATCCACGCGCGCGCTTTTCGTCGTTTCTTTCCAAGAGCAGATCCCGAACAGCAGCGAAGAAGATCGTTGTCGTGGCGAGCCGTTGCTGACCATCTGCAATTTCCCACTCCTCATCGCTCAATTTCGTGAGCACAATCGTGCCCATAAAATGCGCGGTATGACTGCGGCTCATCGCATTGGCGATGTCCTGAAGCATTTCGGTGACGTGGACGGTTTCCCATTTATACTCACGTTGATTGATGGGAACTTTCAGCCTGTTCCCCTTGAGGATCGCACCTAGGCCAACGCCGCTGTCGAAACTCAGATCCGTGCTCATCGAGCGAGTGTAATTGGCGTCAGGAATGCGGCCCGTTTTCCGACTTGCGCGAGTTCCTGTATCGCGATGCCCCTGAGTCGTTCCCTAACCCAAGTCGAGAGACCGACGCCTGCGTTACTGGCGGCTTCTCCAAATGCCTGTTTTTCCAAATCAGACAGGCGAAATTCAATCGTAGTGCTCCGTGTGGTTTGTAGCCTTGGACGGCCAAGATTGGTTTTAGTCATGCCTGAATGTCCCCACAAAAAATGGACATTTCAAGCTTTTTTACTTGCGTGTCCCTTTATTGTGGGGACAATAACCCCATGCCGAACAACCGAATCACCACTGAAAAGCGCGCGATGATCCTCACTGCGATTTGCGAAGGACTGGCGCTCAACTCCGCGTGCCGCATGTTCAAGGCGAGCAAGCCGAACGTGCTGCGGCTCCTGCGCGAAGTGGGGGAAGCGTGCGAGGACTGGCACAACCGGCATTTCCGAAATCTCAGCGTTGCACGTCTGGAACTGGATGAGCAATGGAGCTACGTTCACACGCACAAGGAGCGGATGACGCGCGCAGAGAAGAACAACCACCCAGAGCGCGGTGATTCTTGGATGTGGGCGGCACTCGACGCGAACTCGAAGGCAATCATCTACTGGCAGACCGGCAAGCGCACCGCACGGGCCGCGCATACGTTCGCTGAGAACATCGCGAGCCGTGTGGAGGGCCGGGTTCAAATTACATCCGACAAACTGCAAGGATACGCCTACGCGATCCCGGCTGCATTCGGTGCGCGAGCGGACTTCGCGACAGAGGAAAAGATGTTCAAAAGCTCCAAGGTGCCGTCGCATGAATGGCCGAAATACCGGGTTGATCCTTTAGTGGGCATGGAGCGCAAGGCAATGACCGGAAATCCCGATCTGCGCACGGCGACGGTCTGCCATGTGGAAAGATTCTTCCTGACGATGCGCCAGTCGAACAAGAGGGCGGCGCGAAAGACGCTGGCATACAGCAAGCGATGGGACAACCACGCGCTCATGTCCTCGATCCATGTTTTCGTTTACAACATGTGCCGCAAGCACGAGACGACCAAGCAGACGCCAGCCATGATGCTCGGCGTGGTGAATCGGAAGTGGGATTTAGTGGACGTGATCGCGATGACCGACGAGTTCCTGCGCAAGCGGGAGAACGCCGCATTTGAGGCTGCGTTTGCGTCCAAGTTCGCCGTGCGGCCCTTAGCAATGCGGACGTATGAGCCGCAGAAGCCCAAGGTGCCGTGGTATCTCGACCCTGAGAGCGGCGGGCCGAACCCGCTTGTCAAAAAGCCCGGTATCGAATACGATGCCGACGCTCAGGCAGGCACCGAGGGGAATGTCGAATTATCATAACCAACCGAAACCGACACCAATCAATTCCATATGACATACATTGTGCGATGTTATAGATATACCCCTGTCTGGATGCGCTTTTCCCTGTTGTGAATAACTTGGGAAGAAGTCGCGGCATTTGTAGCAAGCCGACAATGCGGTTGAGTTATTCACCGCGAATCCGCGACTGCGGAGACGCAATCTAGTCCAGAAGCCCCTGGATTTCGTCCATGCTCAGGCCTTCCATGAGTGGCTGTTCGCTCTCCAAAGTCGCTGCGATGATGGCCCGCTTCTTTGCCTGGAGGTTTAGGATCTTTTCTTCCACGGTGTCTCGTGCGATCAGTTTATAGCTCGTGACGGCCCGTTTCTGGCCGATCCGGTGCGCCCGGTCGGTCGCCTGGGCCTCCACGGCTGGATTCCACCACGGGTCAAAATGAATCACGGTATCTGCGGCTGTGAGATTCAGGCCTGTGCCGCCAGCTTTCAGGCTGATCAGGAAGACCGGAGTTGCTCCGGACTGGAAGCGGTTCACTTGCGCGCTCCGGTCGCGGGTCTGGCCGTCCAGATAGCAGTAATCCACGCCCAAATGGTCCAAGCGCCCGCGGATATGGCCCAGCATGGTCACGAATTGACTGAAAACCAGCACCCGGTGCCCGCCATCAAGGGCTTCTGAGAGCAATTCCTCAAGCAAATCGAGCTTTGCGGAAGCCTCGGAATCAGGCGGCGGGCTTTCCATGCCGAGCAAACGGGCGTCGCAGGCTGCCTGCCGGAGGCGCAATAATGCGGTCAGCATGACCATCCGGGCCTTGTTCTTGTCTTTCTGTCCGGCCAGTTCGGAAAGCTGCTGGCGGGTAGCTTTTGTGAGCTGATTGTAGATATTTCGTTGAGCGTTTGTTAATTGGCAATAAGCCACTTGCTCTAGTTTGTCCGGTATTTCCTTTGCGACATCTTGCTTAGTGCGCCGGAGTAGAAATGGCCTGATTCGTCGCGTCAGCCGCTGCTGCTCAGGGCCTCCAGAGTGATTCTGGATGGCGCTTTCGTAGCGTTCACGGAAATCGCTCCGGGTTCCGAGGTATCCGGGCATCAGGAAGTTCATGAGCGACCAGATGTCGCGGACCGAATTCTCGACGGGCGTGCCCGTAAGGACGAATCGGTGGCGGGCCTTCAGCAAGGTTGCGGCCTGGGCGTTCTGGCTGTCAGGATTCTTGATGTGCTGGGCTTCATCCAAGATGACGGCGCTGAACGGCAGCCCCTGATACGACTCCACATCGCGCCTCAGCAAAGGATAACTTGTAATTACCAGATCACTCTTCTCAATTTTATGGAAATCATCCGAGCGATGCGGCCCGTCGAGCGCGAGGACGCGGAGTTCGGGTGTCCATTTCGCGGCTTCGGCACCCCAGTTGAAGATGAGCGATGAAGGGCAGACGACGAGGCTCGGCCCCTGCCCGGCCAATGTGCGGATGAACGCGAGCGCCTGGAGCGTTTTGCCGAGGCCCATTTCATCGGCGAGGATTCCGCCGAATCCATTCTGCGCGAGGAAATGCAGCCAATAGACTCCGTGCTTCTGGTAGTCCCGCAGCGTCGAATCGAGCGAGCCGAGCGGGACTGGTGTGAGGCGTTCGAGATTCCGCGTCGCGCCCGCCCAGTCACGCCAGCGAGTCTCGCCGGTGACGGCCATTCCGTGATCGGTCGTGAATGCATCCAGTGCGCCGGCCTGCCGACGATCGAGCCGATAGACGCCGACCTGTTTCTGCCGCGGGTCGCTATCGCGCAGAAGCTGATCAAATTCATCGAGCAGGCCGGGATCGAAGACCGCGATCTTGCCGTTCTTGCGCCGCACGTGACTCTGCCCGCCTTGCAGCAGTCGTGTGATGTCCGCGCCGGAAAAGGATTCACCGCCTGCGGTCGCGAGATGATAGGAAAGCTCGAACCATTGCTCGCCTGACGATCGGATCTCCAGCCGCGGCTCGATGCGCTCCACATCGCGCGTCACGAATCCGAACCGCTCGCCGACGCTCACTTTCCAAATGCGCTCCAGCCGAGGAAGCCCCGCGGCGAAGAATGCCAGGATGCGCGGCTCGCCCTTGAGTGTGAGTTCCCCTTTTGCATCCGGCCCGGAAAATCCGAAGGCCCGCAGTCGCGCCAGCGCCCCCTGCTCGCAGGCGCGATTGCGCGAAAATCTCGCAAGTGCTGCGCCGGTGGCATCGAGCGTCACGCGGCGCTCGCCGTAGATCGCCTCGATGCGTGCGGTGAGGAAATTCAGCGAGCCTTCAAAATGCGCGGCAAATATCGGCACTGGAAGCTCGCCCGGGGCGTCAGGCGAACCTGGAATCACGTCGCCCTCGATTTCAAAGAAGTCTGCGAGCGCCGGAAGCTCCCGTGCGATGAATCCATCCGCCGCATCCGATGGAATGCGGATCGGACGCTCCAGCACTGCCAGATAAGCCGCCGGCAATCCCGGTGCGACCGGCGTGAATTTTCCGCCGTCCAGCCGCCACGCCGCATTCGTTGCGAGCAGCAGCACTCCAGCCGACGGCAAATGCGAGACACACAGCCCGCCATCGGTCGCGCGCTCGATCCGCAGCGTGTCGCGATTCCCCTGCCCTTCGATTTTCATCAGCTGCGCCTTGCCGATCGTCACGCGCGGGTGCCCCGTCAGCACGCCGAGCAAATCCGCGAATTGCTCCCGGGAAAGCATCGCCATCGCGGGCAGTTTTCCATCGGCAAATTTGCGCAACTGAGTCACCAGCCGCACGTCTGCTTCGCTCGCGCGGAATCGCTTCGATTGGTCGAGCGCGCCGAGCGGCTTGCGCGTTCCGCCAGCCTCCACCTCGCACACCACCATCACGGATTGTTTCTCCCACGCGGCGGCGAAATTCGGCGGCAGGATCACATAGAGCACGGCCTCCGAGGCATCGGCATCGGTGGAAAAATTTGGATCGGCCACAGGTTCGTTTGCAGAGCTTGCAGCGCTGAATTTCAGAGTCTCGGATGCAGGTGCATTTCTTCCCGCATTGCCTGCGCTCGTCTCCATCTTTTTCAGCCCGCGGATCACCGCCACGCCCACCGCCAGCGAATGCGCGCAGATCAGCCCGCGCCTGCGGCTCACCGGGCACGTGCAGGTGTTTTCCATATCCGTCCGCGATTTCACTATGAGCCCCGCGCGGAACTCCGACTCCGCGCCCCGCACGCGGCCCGCGAGCAATGCCTCCTCATAGCTGGCCTCGATCACTTTTCCCGCCTCGTACATCGCGCGGGCTTCCTTCATGGCTTCCCAGCCGCCAGCTTCCATCAGGAGTTTTTCGGTGAGTTCGACCATCGCGTTGGCTTCATCCTTACCCTTTCCGCGCGCGGGTGCGCCAATTTTCTGTTCATCCTCCAGCGCATTCCTACACTCCGCGCATTCATGAAAGTCATCGCCGTGGCGAACCAGAAAGGCGGCGTCGGAAAGACGACCACCTCGCTCAATCTCAGCACCTGCCTCGCGGAGCTGGGCCAGCGCGTCTTGCTCATCGACCTCGATCCGCAGGCAAATGCCACCAGCGGCCTCGGCATCGAGTCCATGGACGAAGTCTCCGCCTCCAGTCCCATGATGGGCGATTCGGCGCTCGCCGAAATGGTCATCCCCACACGTTTTCCCAACCTCTGGCTCATCCCGGCAAACATCGATCTCGCCGGCGTGGAAGTGGAAGCCATCCGTTCCGGCGATCACCTCACGCGTCTCCGCAATGCACTGACAGATATGCGGGCCGATGCTCCGTTCGACTTCATCGTCCTCGACTGCCCGCCTTCCCTCGGCGTGCTCATGACCAATGCACTCTGCGCCGCCGACGAAATCCTCATCCCGCTCCAGTGCGAATACTACAGCCTCGAAGGCCTCGCGAAAATCGTCGGCGTCTGCGAGCAGCTCCGCCAGCCGGGCGCGAATCCCAATCTCCAGCTCTGCGGCATCCTCATGACCATGTACATGCGGACGAATCATTCCAACCAGGTCATCGCCGAGATCCAAAAGCACTATGGCGACATCATTTTCAAGACCGTCATCCCCCGCACCATCCGCCTCGCCGAGGCCCCCAGCCACGGCCAGCCTATCATCCAATATGAACCCGGCGGCCTCGGCTCTGCGGCCTATCGTGCATTAGCCAAGGAATTCCTCGCCCGCGAAGGCGTGAAGGCGGAAGCGATGGCGGATTGAACATCCCGGCGCACCGATGCGAGGATGCAAAGTGAGATCCTTGCGCGAGTCTTTGTCCGGCGATCTACGAACGCCGACGGCGTCGGAATGCGAGGCCGGCCAGGCTCACTGAGGCGAGAGTCGTCACCGTTCCGGGCTCGGGGACAGGCAGCACAGAGTAGCCGATCGCATCCAGCAAGGAAAGTTCCGCAGTGCTCACGGACATGCTGGTGAAAGTATTCGGGTCGCCGGCCTGATCCTGCGGCGCGGGGGCAAAGGAGCCATTGGCAGCCCAGTCACCATAGTCGCCGCCGTTTGGGAAGGTTGTTGAATTCTTGCAGATTCGTCCCGCCGGGACTCAGGCGGAAGAACGCCTTGTTAGCTGTGTTGCTGGTGCTGTTCAGTGTGAAGCTGCGGGTCGCACCGGTGGTATATCGGAACAGATCCGCCGGCGCAATCGTCGCGGGCAGTGTGCCGCCGCCGGTGTTATTAGGCAGGCTGCTCGCTGTGCCCAGGACTTCGTTGATCTCATGCTGGATCGTCCCAAGGAATCCGCCGGGGTTCGTCTGATAAGTCGCCAGATTGAAAGACACGGTGCCATAGTTCGCCACGGATCCGCTCAGCCCCAAGGCTAAAGACAGTGCCTCGGGCACACTGATATTTACGCCGCCGATGACGGGGTCATTCGGCCCGATGGCCAGGTTGGCCAGTGCTGTTGAATCGGCAGCGGTCGTGGCGCTTGCTGCCAGCGCCGCCCGGTAAGCCGTATAGGGATAGTTGGAAGTGCTATAGTTGCTCTGGGCACCGGAGACAGTGGCGCTCAGACTGAAGTTGATAGGGATCGTCAGATTGTTTCCCATCCGACTTGAGTAGATCGCGATGGCGCTGTTCACCGTCGCCTGCAATGCGGGAAAGTTGGCATTTCCTGAAAAACCTGAGTCGTAAACCGGAGTGATGGTCACGCCGGCCTGCGCCGAAATCGTGGCCAGGGCCGCTGTGAAAATTAGCGCGGTGGTGAGCCGGCACGGCGTGTTCTGTTTTGCCATCATCAGGTGTTTGGATTTGTTGCGATTCAGGCAATACATAGGAGAGAGGTATTGCCGCAAGCATTTCCCCTCCCATGACTTCTGGAAAAAAGCTGCGGGCGGGCTGTTCGGCATCGAGGCAATGTTGAGTTGACCTTTCGCCGCGGAAAATCACCAATGCGGCCCCCCAGGAACGCAGCCCCCACTTCCCACTTTACATCCCCATGTTGCTCCACGGCAAAACAGCTCTCGTCACCGGCGGCACTCGCGGCATCGGCGCCGCCACGGCCCTCGCATTTGCAAAGGAAGGCGCGAATGTCGCCATCACTTCGCGGCATCTCGACGACGATGCGCAGCGCACCATGCGCGAAATCACGGCCCTTGGCCGGAGGTGCGTCATCCTCACCGCGGACTGCGGCATCGCGGCGGATTGCACGCGGTGCGTCGAGGAGGCCGCCGCCATCCTCACCCGGCTCGATGTGGTCGTCCACTCCGCCGGCGGCGCGGTGCCAGGCGGATTGATGGAGGTGACACCCGAAGCCTGGAACGTGGCATTCGACGTGCATGTCCACGCGATCTATCACCTCGCCCGCGCGGCCGTGCCGCACCTTCGCAAAAACAAGGAAGGCGCGATCATCCTCATCTCCTCGACGGCGGGCAAACTTGGCGTGATGGGCAGCATCGCCTATCAGGCCGTGAAAGGCGCGCTGCCCCACCTCACCCGCGCGCTGGCTCGCGAGCTGGCGAACGACAACATCCGCGTGAACTGCGTCGCGCCGGGCGTCATCCGCACGAAATTCCACGAGCACATGAGCGAGGAGCAGAAGAAGCTGAACCTCGAACAGCGCATCCCGCTCAAGCGCGAAGGCAACCCGAAGCAGGTCGCCGACGTGATCATGATGCTGGCCAAGAATGACTACATCACCGGGGACACGGTGACGATCGACGGCGGGCTCACTTCACGCATCGCGTAAAAAAGCGCGGCGCGGGCGGGGCGGTCAAATGAGTGGGATTACTTCGCCTTTTCGAGTGCCTTGATGAACGCCTTCGGCCCGCCCTCCATGTAGCCGAGCTGGCCCTTCTTGTTCCCGCTCGGCGATGTCACGACGACTGTCGGGTAGCCATTGACCTGAAATTTCTTCGCGAGTTCATCGTTCTGCTTTTTCGTCGCATCCGGGAGCTTGAAGCCTTTCGGGAAATCGACTTCCACGAGCACGAGTTTCTTTGCGGCATAGTCCTTGAACTCCTGCTGGCTGAAAACTTCCGCATCCAGTTTCTTACACCAGCCGCACCAATCCGAACCCGTGAAATCGAGCAGGATGCGTTTGTTCTCAGCTTTGGCCTGAGCCTTCGCCTTTTCGAGATCATCCAGCCAGCCTTCCTTGGCGGCAAATGCAGAGGTGACGAGACCGGTGAGTGCGATGATGGAGAGGAGCGTTTTCATGGTGCGTAAAATGATGCCACTCGCGAGCAGCGTGGAAAGCCGGATTTTTTGAAAAGAATGCGCGCTATTGCTGCACGGGCCGCAGGACGACGCGGCGGAGATCCATCACCGCACCGCCCGGCTTTGTGTGCGGTTTCACGGCGAGCGTCTGTTTTCCGGCGGGCAGTTCCACCTCACCGATCGTGCGCTGGATGAAATTTTGAAAGTGCCCCGCGTCCTGAACGGTGAACTTCAGTTTCGCCCCCGCGACTTCAACGGCGACCTCCGCACCGCCGCCGCCCTTGCCGCAGCCCTGCGTGATTTCCACCTCGTATTTGCCGGCGGTCTTCACGTCGAACTCCCAGTCGGCCCAGTCGGCTGGATTGGTCCAGTAGCCGAGCGTGTTCTTCTGCGGCTGCGGCTCGTAGCGGAGCTTCTCTCCGTGGACGCGCGCGTCCTTTGCGAGCAGCCGGATGTCGCCCTGCGCGGGGGTGATGAAGGGCTTGCGGTTTTTGTTGCCGGGCCCGCCGCTGCCGCGCACTGCGGCATCCATCGCTCTGCGCCAGTCCCTCCACTGCGCCTCGACTTCGGCAGCGTTCTTGCCGGTGTGGAAGAGCATGGTCGGATCGGTGTCCACGTAGATGGTGCGGTGGAGTTTTTCGTCGAAGGTCGGGTTCGGCTTCACCTCCTGCGCGCCGACGCTCACGCGCCAATCGGCGAGCTTTGCTTTCATTGTGGACACGCGCGCGGATTCCTTGTCTGCGAGGTCGTGCTTCTCGCTGCGGTCCTGCGCGAGGTTGTAGAGTTCGGCCCTGCCGTCCTCGAAGTGCTCGACGAGTTTCCAGTCCCCCTCGCGCATCGCGCCGCCGGGGCGTCCGCCCTGGTTCGTGTAGTTCGGGAAGTGCCAGAAGAGAGAGCGCGCCGGGAGTTCGGCACCCGCGAGGAATTTTCCAAGGCTCACGCCGTCGAGCGGGCCGACCTGTTTGGCGAGATCGATGCCCGCAGCTTCGAGCAGCGTGGGCACGAGGTCGGTGAGGACGACCGGCGTGTCGCTCACGCGCGCGGGCTTCACGGTGCCGGGCCAGCGGATGATGAGCGGCACGCGCAAGCCGCCCTCGTAGTTGTAGCCCTTGCCGGTGCGGAAGGGCGTGTTGTGCGTCGAGGGCGTGCCGGGAAATTCCAGCACGTGGAGCCCGCCGTTGTCGCTGGCAAAAATGAAGATGGTGCGTTCACGCAGACCGAGCGCGTCAATCTTCGCCATCACGTGCCCCACGCAATCGTCGAGGTGCTCGATGACCGCGGCATACGTGGGATTGAACGCGTCCTTGTTGCGCGCCACCTCCTCGGGCAGCGCGGCGAACGGGATGTGCGGCGAGTTGTGCGCGAGGTACAGGAAGAACGGGCCGGCCTTGTGCTCGTCGAGCCACTGCTCGGCGTGCGCGGTGAGATCGTATTCGCCCTTGCTTCCCTCAGTCGCGCTCGGCGTGGTGTTCGGCTTGCCCGCGTAGGTGGAGGCAAAGCCCTGCTCCACCGGCCCGAAGCCCGCGTTGCCGAGATGCCACTTCCCGATGTGCCCCGTCGCATAGCCCGCCTCGCGCAGCCGCTCGGCGATCGTGACTTCCTCCAGCGGGAGCTGACCCTCGATGACCGGCTGCTTCACGCGCTGCGAAGCCGCATCCGCACGGCCGGGCAGGAAATTCGTGAGGTGCAGCCGCGCGGGGCATTTGCCCGTCATCAGCGCCGCGCGCGACGCCGAGCAGATGGCCTGCGCGCAATAGCTGTCCGTGAAGCGAATCCCCTCGCCCGCCAGGCGATCGAGATTCGGCGTCTTGTGCTCCGCGCGCCCGTAGCAGTGGAGATCGTTGATGCCGAGATCGTCGGCGAGGATGAGGACGATGTTTGGCCGATCCGCTGCGTGCGCGGTGAAAGTGACGATCAGCAACAGCAGGAGGCAACGGAGGAA
>JAYWEO010000393.1:0-4398 GCA_043779225.1 Prosthecobacter sp. | reverse complement strand
TGAGCCCGGCGGCAACCGGGACATTCACCGGCGGCGTCTGGGCGGGGAACGTGACGGTGCGCGATCCGGGCAGCAGTGTGTTCCTGAATGCGACGGATGCCGGTGCGGGCGTGTCTTCGAACTCGGCCGCTTTTGCCGTGACGAGTGCGGGGAATCTCGGCCTCACCGTGGTCTCGCCGAAGCGCGAAGGCGACGGCGTGGTCGCCAATGGCGGCACGGTCACGCTGCCGGGTGCGGCGGCTTCGAATGTGACGGTGAATCTCACATCGTCAGTCACCAGCGCGGCCACGGTGCCTGCGAGTGTCACCGTGCCTGCGGGACAGACTTCGGTGAGCTTCCCGATCACGATCATGGATGATGCGGTGATTGATGGCGATCAGGTGACAGCCATCGAGGCCAGCGCGCCCGGCTACACGCGCAAGACGGCGAGCCTCACCGTGCAGGATGATGAAGGCGGTGCGCTCACGCTCACACTGCCTGCCGAGGTGATCGAGAGCGGCGGCAGCGGCACGGGCACCGTGACCGCGAGCGTCGCCTCGGCGAATGCGCGCACGATCACACTCGCCAGCAACAATACGTCGGTGATCACCGTGCCGACGGGCGTGACTCTTCCCGCAGGGCAGGTTTCCGCGAGCTTCACGTTCACCATCATCAACGATTTCATCGTGAACGGTGCGCGCACGGCGGGCATCACCGCGAGTGCGCCCGGCTGGACCACTGCCAGCGCGAACGTGATCGTGCAGGACGACGACAGCAATCCGCTGACTTTCTCCGGCTTTTTCGGAACTCTCTCGGAAGGCGGCACGGCCACCGCATACGTGTATCTCCCGAGCGGCTCGACGGGGCCCGTGACGGTGAACATCACGAGTTCCGATCCCGCCACGGCAAATGCACCCTCGTCCGTCACAATTCCGTCTGGCTCGACTGGCGCGATGATCACGATCCCGCTGCCGGAGAACACTGCCGCGGACGGCGCGCGAACGGCGTTCATCACGTTTAATGCGCCCGGCTTTGTCGGTGCCGCCGCGGCGCTCACGGTCGCGGATAACGATCTGCACCACTACACAGTGTCCGCGATTTTGAGCCCGCAGATCGCGGGTGGGCCGATCGCCGTCACGGTGCAGGCGGTGACGTTCGACGGCACGCCCATCGCCACCGCGCTGCCTGCGCTCACGCTCTCGGCGTCCGCGGGCGGAAATCCCGTGGCGATCACGCCGACCGCGACGGGTGCCCTCGCGAGCGGATCGTGGAGCGGCGCGGTGAGCATTTCCGCCATTGCGAATGGCGTCACCATCACCGGGACGGACGGCAGCGGGCGGAGCGGCACGAGCAATGCATTCAACACCACAGTCGGGCCGTTCGCGAAGTTCGCATGGGCTCCGATTTCATCGCCGCAGAAGGTCGCCGTTCCATTCATCGCGAGCGTGCGGGCGACGGACCTTGGTGGAAACACCGTCCCCGGCTACGGCGGCACGCCGAGCCTTCGGGCCTATGTGGGAGCAGCCGCGGTCACCATCGGCACCGGCGTGTCCGGTTCCTATCCACTCGGTTCCTATTCCTCCAGCGTGGAGCGGACGCAGTCCATCTACACGCAGGCGGAAGCGGGTTCCGCGCGGACACTGAATTCGCTCGCGCTGGACGTGACATCGCTGCCCGGCCAGGTGCTGAACAACTTCACCATCCGGCTGAAGCATACTGTGCAGCCTGACTACGGAGCCTCCGGCAGCCAGGCATGGGACAGCACGGGCTGGACGACAGTGTATCAGGCAAACCAAACCGTTCCAGCAACGGGCTGGAACACGTTCTATTTCACGACCCCGTTCGCCTACGACGGGGCGTGCAATCTGATGGTGGACATCAGTTTCAGCAATGCGACCACGACCAATTATGGAACGGTGAACAGCAGCTTCTTCGCACCATACCGCGTGCTTTATTACGCGGGCGGAACCACGCTGGGAGATCCGCGGACATGGTCCACATCGAGCGGTCCCACTCCCAACACGGATTATTATCGGGCGAATGTGAAGTTCGGCTCGGGGACCGCGCTTCCGGTTTCGCCTGCGACGCTTCCATTCGTCAACGGTGTCTGGAGCGGTGCCGTCAGCCTCGGCGCGGCAGGTTCCGGGATCGTGCTCGAAGTCCTGGATGTGCCAGGAAATGTCGCGACCGATTCCAATGCGTTCGATGTGCAGTATCTGGGCTCGCTGACGCTTGGCGTTCCCGCGACTGCGCAAGAGGGCGATGCTCCCGTCTCCGCCACCGTGACGGTCTCGCCGGTGCCCCTGACGGATTTCACCGTCAGCCTTTCATCGAGCGATACCACCGCGGCGATCGTCCCCGGCAGCGTCACCATTCCAGCAGGGCAGGCTGGTGTGACTTTCCCGATCACGATCGTGAACGACGCGCTGCTCGACGGGCCGCAGCCTGCCGTCATCACGGCGGCGCGGACGAGCTACGCCACGGCCACCGCGACGATCGTGGTGAACGACAATCAGGGCGACACCGTCGGGATCTCGATGCCGGCTTCTGTCACCGAAGGGCAGGGGACGCTGGCGAATGCTGGGACGGTGACGCTCAGCCGCGCCGCGGCGAGGGACATCGCGGTCAGCGTCACGGCGTCCGATCCCGCATCGCTCGCCGTGCCTGCGACGGTCATCATCGCGGCGGGGACGGTGTCGAGGAATTTTGATGTCACACCCGTGGACGACACTGCGGTGAACGGCACGCGGGTTGTCACCGTCACCGCGCATGTCTCCGGTTGGACGGACGCAAGTGCCGTTACGATCGTGAACGACAACGAGAGCGCCGCAGACTGGCCGACCTTTGGCAACGGCCCGTCGCACACCGGCTACCAGCCGACCATGCTCGGGGCACTGCCATTCACCGCGGGGTGGACGCTGGCCTATCCCACGAGCACGGGCGGGATCAACCAGGTGGCCGTCGGCGGCGGCAAGGTTTTCGTGACGCCCAACAACAGGTTCGCCGACACATTCGTGAGCGGCGTGAATGCCGCCACGGGAACGCAGGCATGGCGCTACACATTCACCGCAAACGCGAACGGCATCGATGCGCCCACTTTTCAAAACGGCGGCGTCTACGTGCAGCACGGGCAAAGCACCACGCCGGGAAGCGATGCGGCATTGGTGCGGCTGGCCGCGGCGACCGGTGCGGTGGATTGGACGGCACCTTTCGGCGCGCAATGGGAGCGCTACTTTTCGCCGACGGTCTTCGGTGGCAGCGTCTGGGTGGACGGCGGCACGTATGGCGGGCTCTATGGATTCAACACCGCCGACGGCAGCCAGAAGTTTTTCAACTCGTCGCTCGATCAGTATGACGAGTGGACGCCGACCTATTACAACGGAAAGATCTACACGTGGATCGCGGGCAATTTCCGCGCGCACGATCCGGCTGCGGGAAACATCCTGTGGACGCTGAACCTCGGTTGGAATTGGAACGGCTATTCCATGAACACCGTGGCGGCGATCGATCAGGGCCGCGCCTTCGTCGTCGGCAGCCCGAATTTCTACGCGATCGATCTCGCCACGCACACCTCGCCGTGGAGCGCGACCGGCACATTCAAGGGCAGCCCGGCTGTCGCGAAAAACGCGGTGTATGTGCTCACGGCCGACAAGGTGAGCGCATACCATGTGCAGACCGGCGCACTGCTCGGCAACTATGCCACCGGCGATGCGAACATCGCGGGCCAGCCGATCGTGACGGGCGACTCACTCATCGTCACCTCATCCACTGCGACCTACATTTTCAATCTGGCGACCTTCACGCTCAGGCAGACGCTCCCCAGCGGCGGAGCGGCGAGCCTCGCCGGCAATGTCCTCTACCTCGCAGGGGCGGATGGCGTCCTGCGCACTTTCAAACGCACCGTCTCCGCGAATGCGAACCTTTCAAATCTGATCCCGAGCGCCGGGACGCTGTCGCCGGTCTTTGCCTCCGGCACCACCACTTACACCGCGACCGTCGCGCATAACGTCGGCAGTCTCACCGTCACTCCGTTTCTCGCGGATGGCACCGCGACTCTGAAAGTGAACGGCGCCAGCAGCCCATCCGGCAGCCCGTCCGGCGCGATCGGCCTCAGCGACGGCACCAACGTCATCACCATTGCGACCATCGCGCAGGACGGCTTCACAGCGAAAACTTACGCCATCGTCGTCACACGCCGCTCGGCTTACGAGGACTGGGCTTTTGGAAAAGGAATGTCCGGCCCCGGCTCCGCGCCCACCGACGACTTCGATGGGGATGGCATTTCGAATATGATCGAGCGGGCATTCGGCACGGATCCCACGCGCGCCGGCACGAGCACCGGCGGCCTGATTTTCAATGGCAACTTCGCCGCAGGCGGCACCATCGGCGCGTACGGGCAGCCGATCGCGAGGATGGAAC
>JAYWEO010000392.1:0-21381 GCA_043779225.1 Prosthecobacter sp. | reverse complement strand
CCACAAAGGCTATGAACTCGAGCAGGGCGACAAGTGGGTGAACAGCCCGAGCGGTTCGCACGAAGAGCAGGTCATCAAGAACCTCCTCAAGCGCGTGGCCAAGTCGCACCCCGGCATCTGGACTAAGATGGTGAAGGACTGGCGCGGCGTCTCCGAGGAGACCACCACGGGCGTCCATCGCCTCTATCAGATGAAGGAAGCGGGCAAGCTGCTCGTCCCGGCTATCAATGTGAATGACTCGGTGACTAAGTCGAAGTTCGACAACCTCTACGGCTGCCGCGAATCACTTAGCGACGGCCTCAAGCGCGCCACCGACGTGATGATCGCCGGCAAGGTTGCGGTCGTCTGCGGCTACGGCGACGTGGGCAAGGGCTCGGCGCACTCGCTGCGCGGCTTCGGCGCACGCGTCATCGTCACGGAGATTGATCCTATCAATGCGCTGCAAGCCGCGATGGAAGGCTTCGAAGTCACGACCGTCGAGGACACCCTCGGCTGGGGCGACATCTATGTCACCACCACCGGCAACAAGGATGTCATCACCCTCGAACACATGGTGAAGATGAAGGACCAGGCCATCGTCTGCAACATCGGCCACTTCGACAATGAGATTCAGGTGGAACGCCTCAACAAGCTCAAGGGCGCAAAGAAAGTGACAGTGAAGCCGCAGTACGACTCCTACGTCCTGCCTAATGGCCGCACTATTTATATGCTCGCCGAAGGCCGTCTCGTGAACCTCGGCTGCGCCACCGGCCATCCGTCGTTCGTGATGTCGAACTCCTTCACCAACCAGACACTCGCCCAGCTCGACCTCTGGAAAAACAAGGACAAGTACGCTGCCGAAGTCTATCGCCTGCCGAAGCACCTCGACGAGGAAGTGGCCCGCCTGCACCTCGAAAAGATCGGCGTGAAGCTCACCAAGCTCACCAAGGATCAGGCCGAATACCTCGGCGTGAACCCGAACGGCCCTTACAAGCCCGAACACTACCGCTACTAGGCGGCAGACGGCTGCCAAGAGCGGCATCAATCCAAAAGCTGTGCACTAACCCTGCACTGTAACAACAAGGCGCGCGGTCGAAAGGCCGCGCGCCTTTTGCTTCCCGCTGATCTGCTGGCCGGATGGTTGCCGGAGCCCGTCAGATCCCGTCGGAGCAACAGCGGCGTTACATTTTCCAAACTTTTTTCTAACGGTGTCTCGTTCCGTCAGTTGACTGCTATGAATTCACCGTTAACTTTACCACCCATATGAACATCTCCCAGCATCGCCCATCCGCGGATGATTTTTGCTTCACCCGCCGCCAGTTCCTGAACCGCTTCGGCATGGGCTTCGGCGCTCTGAGTCTCGCCAGCCTTCTGGGAGAAAGTGCGAATGCAGCCGCGAGCCTGTCGCCACTCGTGCAGCGGGCGCCGCATTTCCCCGGCAAGGCCAAGCGCGTGATCCATATTTTCTCGCAGGGCGGGCCTTCGCATATCGACACGTGGGATCCGAAGCCGGGCATGGCGAAATATGCGGGCCAGGATGTGCCGCTCATCGGAGGTCTGCCGCTGCCATCGGTCTTCAATTTCAGCAAGATGGGCAAGAGCGGTGTGGAAGTGAGTGAGATTTTCCCGAACATCGGCAAGAGCATCGACGACATCGCGGTGATTCGCTCGATGACGACGGATGTGCCGGCGCATGAGTTTGCGACGCTGATGATGAATACCGGCTCGGGCCGCCTCGTGAAGCCCTCGATGGGCTCGTGGGCGCTCTACGGCCTCGGCACGGTGAATGAAAACCTGCCCGGCTTCATCGCGCTCGGTGGCGGTCTTGGCGGCGCGACGAACTGGCGTTCCGCATTCCTGCCCGGTGCGTATCAGGGCACGCTCGTGAGCAGCGTGAGCGCGCCTGCGGAGAAAATCATCGAGAACATCAGGAGCCACTACGCGACGCTGGAACAGCAGCGCAAGCAGCTCGACGTGCTGCAGAAGCTCAACGAATTGCACGCCGAGCAGATGAAGCGCGAGCAGGCACTCGAAGCACGGATCCAGTCATTTGAGCTGGCCTTCAAGATGCAGACCGAGGCGACGGAAGTCTTCGACGTGACGAAGGAGCCGCAGCACATCCGAGACATGTACGGCGACTCCGAAATCGGACGCCGCATGCTCATCTCGCGCCGCCTCGTGGAAAATGGCGTGCGCTTTGTGCAGGTCTGGGCTGGCGGCTGGGATCACCACACCGATGTGAAAGGCAACCTCCGCAAGCAGGCCGAGAGCATTGACCAGCCGGTCGGCGCGCTCCTGCAGGATCTTAAGCAGCGCGACATGCTCAAGGACACGCTCGTCGTGTGGGGCGGCGAATTCGGACGCACCCCACGTCACGACAAAGGTGCGCGCGGCGAACCCGGACGCGACCATCACCACCGCGCGTTCTGCTCGTGGATGGCCGGCGGCGGCATCAAAGGCGGCCAGGCGTACGGCGCGACCGACGAGTTCGGCTACGATGTGGCGGAGAACAAGGTCCACGTCCACGACTTGCACGCGACGATTCTGAACCAGCTCGGCTTCGACCACGAGAAGCTGACCTATCGCTACAATGGCCGCGATTTCCGCCTCACGGACGTCTTCGGCAATGTCGTGAAGGATCTCATCGCCTAAGTCCCACATCATGATCAAGAGCACCAAGCGTGTGTGCGTCGCCGCAATCGCGGCCGCACTCCAAGTCCCGTATCTCGCCAGCGCAGCGGCACCGTCCGACCTTGCCCAGCTTGATTTCTTCGAGAAGAAGATCCGGCCCGTGCTGGTCGAAAGCTGCTACGAGTGCCACAGCGCGAGCGCGAAGAAGCTGAAAGGCGGACTTTATCTCGACACCGCAGAGTCTCTGCTGAAAGGCGGCGACAGCGGCCCGGCGATCGTCCCCGGCAAGCCTGAAAAGAGCCTGCTCCTGATCACCATGCGCCACGAGGACAAGGATCCCGACATGGCGATGCCGCCGAAGAAGGACAAGCTTTCGGATGCCGTCCTCGCGGACTTTGCGCAGTGGATCAAAATGGGCGCCCCCGATCCGCGCGATGGCAAGGCCTCCCGCACGCTCGCGTGGGATGCGGACACCGCGAAAAAGCACTGGGCCTTCCAGAAAATCTCGAACCCGCCCGTGCCAAAGCCCGCGGACGCAAAGCACTTCATCCAAAGCCCGATCGACAGCTTCGTCCTCGCGAAGCTCACCGAGAAGAAGCTCACGCCTTCCCAAAAGGCCGACAAGCGCACGCTCATCCGCCGCGTCACCTACGATCTGATCGGACTGCCGCCGACGCCTGCGGAAGTGGATGCCTTCCTCGCGGACAATTCCCCGAACGCCTACGAGAAAATCGTGGACCGTCTCATCGCCTCACCGCAATACGGTGAACGCTGGGCCCGCCACTGGCTCGACATCGCTCGCTACGCAGACACAAGCGGCGATCGCCAGAACGGCGGCAAGCGCGTGCCACTCTATCCGCACGCGTGGACCTTCCGCGACTACGTGATCGATGCGTTCAACAAGGATCTTCCCTACGATCAGTTTGTCATCGAACAGATCGCCGCGGATCGCCTTCCCGAATCGAAGACGGAAAAATCGAAGCTCGCCGCACTCGGCTTCCTCACTGTCGGCAAGCGTTTCATGGGGAACGACAATGACGTCATCGATGACCGCATTGACGTCGTCACCAAGGGCATCATGGGCATCACCGGTTCGTGCGCGCGCTGCCACGATCACAAGTTCGACCCCATCCCGACGAAGGACTACTATTCGCTCTACGGCGTCTTCACGAGCAGCCAGGACGTCGCGGAAGGCGTCGCTTTGAACGACCCCGAGAAGAACCCGCACTACGGCGAATTCAAGGAAGCCGTCGCGAAGGTGGACAAGGAAATCGAGCAGTATCGCGACACGGAAGCCGCGCGCCTGCTTGCCGGCATGCTCGAAAAATCCGGCGACTACATGCTCCTCGCGCATGAGTCGAAGAGCACGAGCGACGCGAAGAAAAAGGGCGGCAACTTCCGCCTCGCCGCACGCGACAAGGGACTGAAAGCCGAGATCGCGGCAATCTGGCTCGACCGGATGAAGAGCCTGGAGCGAGCCAAGAAGACCGACCCCGTCTTTGGCCCTTGGGTGCAATTCGCCGAACTGCCCGCCGACAAGATCGCCGAGAAAGCACCGGAGATCGCGAAGGAAATCGCCGCATCCACGACCGTCACGCCCGCGATTGCCAAGGCGTTCGCCGCGAAGACACCCGCCTCGCTGAAGGATGTCGCCGCCATTTACACCGCCGCATTTGACACCCTGCACAAGCAGCTCAAGCTTGAGGAATTTCTCGGCTATAAGGGCGGCGGACGCTCGCGCTTTGACATCGCAAAGACGCAGGTGAAGCTCGCCGACGCAGACATGGATACGCTGCGCCAGCAGGTCTTCTCCAGCGGCTCGGCGATCCTCCCCGACGAGCAGGAAATGACCCGCGCGCTCGGCAACCAGTTCACCACGCAGCAGGGTGCCATCCGCGCGAAGATCGTGAGCCTCGAACTCACCCACCCCGGCGCGCCCGTGAAGGCGATGTCCGTCGTGGATCGCGACAAGCCGCGCGACGCCGTCGTGCTCATCCGTGGCGAGGCACAGAACCGTGGCCCAGTCGTCCCACGCCAATTCCCCGCGCTCCTCACGCCGGGTGAACGCAAGCCATTCACCGATGGCAGCGGCCGTCTCGAAATGGCAAAGCTCATCGCGAGCCGCGAGAATCCCCTCACCGCGCGCGTCATCGTGAACCGCGTCTGGCAATGGCATTTCGGCCAGGCAATCGTCCGCACTGTCAGCGACTTCGGCACGCGCTCCGAGCCGCCCACCCATCCCGAGTTGCTCGACTGGCTCGCGACATCCTTCATGGATAATGGCTGGTCGCTGAAAAAGCTCAGCAAGCTCATCGTCATGTCTTCGACCTATCAGCAGGACAGCCGTGCGAACGACGCCGCCATGAAGAGCGACCCGACCAACCAATGGCTCTGGCGCGCGAACGTCCAGCGCCTCGACTTCGAGCAGGTGCGCGACTCGCTGCTCACCCTCGGCGGCAAGCTCGACCCCGCCATGGGTGGCCAGCCTTTCTCCATCGGCTCCTCCGTCTCCGGCGGCAAAGGCCGCTACGCCACGGCGGACCTCAGCGCATTGCGCGGCAACAACCGCCGTTCCATCTACGCGTTCATCGACCGCTCCTCCCTCCCGGAAATGCTCAACACGTTCGACTTTGCGAACCCCGACATGTCCACCGGCGAACGCATCATGACCACCGTGCCACAGCAGGCGCTCTTCATGATGAACAGCCCCTTCCTCATCGAGCAGGTGAAGAACATTCTGGCGCGTGCGGATTTCCCGGCCACGGCTTCCGATGCGGAAAAAGTGCGCTTCATCTTCCGCACCGCATTCCAGCGTGCGCCCAGCACGGAGGAACTGAAACTCGCGGAGCAATTCCTCGGCTCCGAGGCAGTGCAGCCGAAGACCGCCGAGAACGCCCCCATCGCCATCGGTCAGGCCGAGGCGCTCGAGGCCAAGCTGCGCAAAAAAGCCGCAAACTCCGGCACCACTCAGATGCAGCCGCTCAACGCCCTTGAGCGCTACACCCAGATCGTCCTGCTGACGAACGAGCTGATCTTCCTGAACTGACGCCCTGCGGCGCAAAATCGCCACTTCCGTCCGGCGAGTGAAATACGGATAACCGCGCATCATGCGCGCATTCCTCTCGTGGACCTCTCCCCTGCTGCCCGCCGTGGCTGCACGGATGATCGCGGATTGCATCGCAACGTCGCCGGATTCCTACGACGCCGATCTCAGCGCATGGCTGCTCGTCGTCCGTGGCCGCGCGGCGATGCGGCGGCTTCTCGCCGCGCTCGCTGCCGAGGCGCAGCACAAAGGACGCGCATTGATCCCGCCGCGCATCGTCACGCAGGGGGCGCTCGATGATGCCATCTTCGGCAGCGACCCATCCGTCGCGCCCCCACTCATCCAGCGCATCGCGTGGACCGTCGCCGTGCAGGATGCCGATGCGGAGTGGGTCGAAAAAATCTGGACGATGCCCGGCGGACGCGGCGGCGCGGCCAATCTCGCCGGCGTGCTCCACCGCACATGGCGCATCCTCAGCACGTCGGGCGTGGATTTCAGCGGAGCATTTTCGGAACTGGCAAAAATCGCGCCGGACTCCGCGGACATCGAGCAGGAGCGCTGGGATTCCATGCAGCATCTCCTCGGCGAATATCGCGCGAAGCTCGATGAGTGGGGCTTCACCGATCCCTCGGCACGCCGCGCTCGACTCGCGGCGACAGGCAGGCCGCAGCCCGATCTCCATGTCGCGCTCATCGGCATCGTGGAACTGCCACCGGAACTCGTGCTGCTCCTGCGCACGCTGCCGATGCCGCCGCATATTTTCATCCACGCGCCGGAATCCGAGGCCGACGGATTCGATGAATGGGGCCGACTGAACGCAGCCTTCTGGACAAAACGCCCGTGCAATTTTTCCAATGGTGAAATCCACGTCGTCCGAGGCGTGCAGGAGCAGGCGGTGCGATGCGCGGAGCTGATTCGCGAGTGGAAAGGCGCGGGCCTCGCCGAGTCCGGCATGACCATCGCGATGCCGGAGCCCGCCGCGATCCCCGCGCTGCTGCACGGGCTGGCCGACGCAGGCATCAAGGCCCGTTCCGCCGAAGGGCTCTCCACGTCGCGCACCTCGGTCGTGCAACTTCTCGCGCAAATCGCCGAGTTCCTCGATCGCCCGGCGGGTGCGCCTCCGACTTACACGAGTATCGCAGCACTGGCACGCCATCCGGACCTCGCCGGAATCACGCGCAATGCTGCGGAGCACCTGGACGAATATTTCAACGATCATCTCCCGCTGCGGATCGAACTGCGCGACGCAACGCCGCGATCAAATGACGAGCGCATCGCGGACTTGCTCGCGCGTCTGGAAAATGTCGCCTCGATTCGCAGCGTTCATTTTTCGGAAGACGTCACGCAGTTGCTCATCCGCATCTACCGTCATCACCACCCCTCGCGCCAATCCGAGACCGGCCGCGCTCTCCACGCCGCTCTGGAAGCGGTGCGCGGCACGCTCGACGAAATCGAACGCCTCCCGCGCAGGGCGCTCGCTGAACTGCCCATCTCGGAACTGCTCAGGATTCTCATCGAAAGCGCAGGCCAGGGCGACGTGCCCGAGCCCGATCAGGACGACGCAGTCGAACTCGCCGGCTGGCTCGAAGCTGCTTCCGACGACGCACCCGCGCTCATCGTCACCTCCGTCGTCGAAGGCGCACTCCCCGAGAGCGCACCCGTGGAACCGCTGCTGCTCGATTCACTGCGCCAGCGCCTCGGCCTCCCGTGCCGCGCGAGCCGCTTTGCGCGCGATCAATACACGCTGCACACCGTCTGGATGAGCCGACGCGATCACGGCCGCATCGCACTGCTCGCGCCGCGCCGCACCGCCGAGGGACTCCCCGCGCGCCCGAGCCGTCTGCTGCTCGGCGCGCAGGATGGCAACGATCTCGCGCGACGCCTCATCTCGCTCACCACCGAACAGCGCACGGCGACGGTGCCGATTCACGCCGCGGCGGGCCTCGTGCCGCCGGAGCCGGACGCGGAAACAATGCGCGCCTTCCGCGTCTTCTCCGTCACGAGTTTCCGCAGCTACATCCGCTCACCGCGCCTGTTCTATTTCAAGAACATCCTCGGCCTCGGCGCGCAGGACGACTCCGCGGACGAACTCGATCCGGCGATGTTCGGCACCGCGATTCACTCAGTGCTTCAGGAATTCGGCGAGCGGCACATCGGCGGCAAAGGCTCCGCCGATCCCGCGAAGCTCGCAGCCGAATTGCGCTCAATCCTGGAGGAATACATGCAGCGCGAATTCGGCCCGCACGCGCTGCCGCCCGTCCGCGCTCAATCCCGCGCGCTCGAAGCGCGGCTCGGCATTTTTGCAAATCATCAGGCCACACTTTTCGCCGAAGGCTGGCAGATCGCCTACGTGGAAAAAGATCGCTCGCTCGTGGTCCCCTTCCCAATTCCCGACGGCCCCCAGGATGTGAAACTCAAAGGCCGCATAGACCGCATAGACCGCCACACGAGCGGAAAATGGCGCGTGATTGACTACAAGACTTCGTCGCAATCCGTGACGCCCGACAAGGCGCACTTCGGCAAGCGCAGCGGTGAGTGGAAAGATCTGCAGCTCCCGCTCTACGTGAAATTACTCCCCGAACTTCGCGACATCATCGGCGGCCCGATCTTCGTAGGCGATGACGTCGAACTCGTCTATTTCAACCTGCCGCCGAAGACCGAAGACGCCGGAATCACCGAGCCATTCAGCACGGAAAAAATTCCTGAGGCATGGGAAAAGGCGCAGCAGATCGTCACCGAGATTTGCAGCGGTGCGGGCTGCGTCGAAATCGGCGAGGTGTCTGACAACGAAGACCCGGCCTTCCTCGCGCTCTGCGGATTGAATGGCCTGCCAACCGCGAAGGAGGACGAATAGCCATGCCACTCGCCGTCATTCGCGCCTCCGCAGGATCGGGCAAGACTTACCAGCTCGCCGTTTCGTTCATCCGCATTTTGCTGAAAGGCGAACTCCAAGGCCTCCCGCAAAATCCCGCCGCAATTCTCGCGACGACTTTCACCCGCGCTGCCGCAGGAGAAATCCTCGACCGCGTGCTGCGACTGCTCTCGGAGGCCGCACTTTCCGATGACCGGCGGAAAAATCTCGCGAAGCAAATCGGCTCACCGCTTTCGCTGCCACACTGCCACCGCCTGCTCACGAATCTCGCCGGGCATATGGACCGCCTTGCCATCTCGACGATGGATGCATTCTTCGCGCAGATCGCAAAAGCCTTCGCGAGCGAACTCGGCCTCGCGCCCGACTGGACGATGGCCGTGGATGAAGGCGAGGAGGAACTGCTGCGCGAAACGCTGCACGCGATCCTCGGCGAGGCGGATCTGCAAAGTCTCGCCGAGGCGCTGTGGACCTTTCGGCGTGGAGTCATCAGCTCGATGCTCGGCGCACTCGCGGAACTCGCGCCGAACCTCGATCGCACGCTGCCATCCGAAGAGCCCGCGGACACTTTCGCACGGCCCGAAGTCCGACGGTGGAGCAAGGATGAACTCGCGTCCGCGACGAACGCGCTCGCGAACTCCGCCGATTGGATTCCGAAAACAAAGGCGGGCACCGCAGTGAAATTGTGGGAGGACGCGATCGACAAACTCCGCGCCGCGCTCACATCCGGCGAAGAAGCGACAGCGCTGCTCGAAGTCCCGCTCGCGCTGCGAATTTTCAACGACGAGGACTACAGCAGGCATCCGATTCCCGCTCCGCTCGCCGCGGCGGTGAATCCACTCCTCACGCGCGCGTGCGATGCTCTTGCGAAGCGGCACAAGGCTCGCGAGGCCGCGCTGCTCTGGCTTGCGCAACACTACCAGAGCCACCGGCGCGCAGCGGCATTCCGCGCGGGAGCATACACTTTCAGCGACATCGCGACGATGGTCACCTCCGCCGCGCTTGCGCAGGACGATCTGTATTTCCGCCTCGGGACGCGCTTCGAGCACGTGCTCTTCGATGAGTTCCAGGACACCAGCCGGCTGCAGTTCCATTTCTTCCGCCCGATCATCGAGGAGATCGGCGGCGGTGGCGGTGAAGTCCTCGTGGTCGGTGATGAGAAGCAGGCGATCTATGGCTGGCGCGGCGGCGACCGCGAGCTGATGCACGGTCCGCTGGACGATCTCGGCAAAACGATCGGCAGCAGCCCGGCGAGGATTTTGAGCGAGAGCTATCGCTCCAGCCCCGCGGTGTTGGACGCGGTGAATTGCACTTTTCAAACACTCAGCGGCGAGTGGCTCGATGAAAAGCAGCCGGACAAGGATGCCATCGAATCCGCCGGTCGCGAATGGTCAGCGACATTCCCAGAGCACAAGCCCGCGAAGGATGTGGCGAAACTCCGGGGCAGAGTCCGTGTCGTGCTCGCATCCGCCGGAGAAGGTGCGGATGCCGAGGAGAAAAATCAGGTTCTCATCAGCAAGGCGCTCGATTACGTCGGCGCGCATCTCGCCGAGGATTCGCATCGGAAAATCGGCATCCTTCTTCGCAAAAAACATCTGATGCCACGGCTAATCGCAGACATTCGCCGCGCGCATCCCGAGGTGGACGTGAGCGGCGAAGGTGGCAACCCGCTCACCGATTCGCGTGCCGTCGAAATCATCCTGAGCCTGCTCACGTGGCTCGACCATCCAGAGAGCACCGCGGCTCGCTACCTAGTGCTCACGAGCCCGCTCGCCGCCGCATTCGGCCTGGCAACAACCGTCGGTGCCGCCGAGCGAAAGGTGCTGCGCGACATGCGCCACGATCTGACGGAGCGCGGCTACGCGACGACTCTGCGAAAATGGATCCGCCATCCGGAATTTTCCGCCGCGTGCAGCGACCACGATGCGCAGCGCTGCGAGCAACTCCTCGGTGTCGCGCGGGAATTCGACGCGCGCGGCCCGATGCGGCCCTCGGATTTCGCAGCGCACGTGCGCAAGCGGCGCATGGAGCGGCCCGGCGGCTCCGGCGTGCGGGTGATGACGATCCACGCATCGAAGGGCCTCGAGTTCGAGGCCGTGCTCCTGCTCGAACTCGACGCCTCGCAAGGTGGCCGCGGCGACGTGATCACGGGCGGCCCCGGCGAAGCGCCGCGCATCGTGCCGTCGAAAAAGGACGCGCCCTTTCTCGGGATGGAGGAACTCATCAGCACACAAGTGTCCGCGGAATTCATGGAGGAGCTGAGCGTGCTCTACGTCGGGATGACGCGCGCCCGTTCCTACCTCGACATCATTCTCCGCGAAGGCACGAAGGCGCCGCTCGCCATCCTGCTCCGTCGCGCGCTGCAGGTGGATGCGGATCGCGTTGTCGAGGAATTCGACGGACTCTCGATGCGCGAGTGCGACGAAGCGAAGGGGCGCGGTGGACTCACTCTGGACAAACCGGACCCCGGACTCGCCGCCGCAATCGCCGCTTCTGCAAAAAAGGAGATCCCACGCCACGAGGGCCGTGCCGGACACACGACTCCGTCGGGCCACAGCGAAGCCAGCATCATCAACGTCACGAAAATCCTCGCGCCGACGAACCGCTTCGCAATACAACGCGGCGATTTGATCCATGCATGGCTCCGCCAAATCACATGGCTCGACGACGGACTGCCTGATGCGGATGCGCTGATAAAATCGACGACGGAGAAATCCGCAGGCATCGACCGCGCTGAAGTCGCAACGTGGGCACGCCGCGTACTCGAAGAGGCGAAGACGAACGGAACGGAGCTGCAGCGCACCTTTGCAAAACCCTCCGTCGCACGCGGCGAGACGCTCGAGCTGTGGCGCGAGCGTGCATTTGCAGTCCTGCGAAATGTGCATGGCCGCCCTGAGGTCCTGAGCGGCAGCTTCGATCGCGTGGTGCTGTGGCGTGACGCGAATGGGAAGGCAACCCGTGCATCAATCATCGACTTCAAGACGGATCGCTCTTCATGCCCGGAAGAACGCGCAGCCATCGAAGCTCGCCATGCGCCGCAGCTCGGAGCCTATCGTTCCGCGCTGCTCTTGCTGTGCCCGGAACTCAGCACAACTGCGGTCACCGCGTCGCTCGTCTCAGTGAATGCGTAGCACGGCATCGCGGAAATCTACGCGAGGATTTCCTTCACCACTCGCCCGCCCTGATTGTCAGTCAGCGACATGTCGGTGCCGTTACGCTTGAACGTCACCTTTGCGTGATCGAGGCCGAAGAGGTGCATGAGCGTGGCGTGATAGTCGTGGTGGTTCACCACGTCCACGGTGGCCTTGTGCCCGAATTCGTCGGTCTCGCCGTAGGTCTTGCCGCCCTTGAAGCCACCACCGGCGACCCACATCGAGAAGCCGTTCGTGTTGTGATCGCGACCGACGACGCTCGGGCCGCCGTCATATTGGATGACGGGCAGGCGGCCCATTTCTCCGCCCCAATGCACGACGGTGGAATCAAGCAGGCCGCGTGATTTCAAATCCATCACGAGTCCGGCGGCGGGCTTGTCCACGTATTTGCACGCGGCGGGCAGGCTGCCGATGATTCCCTTGTGGTGGTCCCAAGTCTGGTTGCCGGTGTAGAGCTGCACGAAACGCACGCCGCGCTCGACGAGCCTGCGCGCGATGAGGCAGCGCGTGCCAAACTCGGCGGTCGCGGGATCATCAATGCCGTAGAGCCGCTTCGTCGCCTCGGTCTCACCGCTGATGTCGAGCACCTCCTTCGCGGAGGTCTGCAATTTTCCGGCGAGTTCGTAGCTCGCGATGCGGGCTTCGAGATCACTTTCACCGCGATGCTTGTCGAGGTGGCGGCGGTTGAGTCCGTCGAGGAAGCCGAGGAAATTTTCCTGCACCTCGCCGCGCAGATGCGGCGCGGGATCGAGGTTCGGGATGCGCGGTTCCTTGGGCCGCACGACGGTGCCTTGGTAAAGTGACGGCAGCCATCCATTGCTCCAATGCTCGACGCCGAGCACGGGCAGGCCGCGCGGATCGGTGAGCGCGACGAACGCGGGGAGGTTCTGCGCCTCGCTGCCTAGCGCATACGTGAGCCAGCTCCCGAGCGTGGGGCGACCACCGAGGATGCGGCCATTCTGCATCGCGTAGATGGACTGGCCGTGGTTGCTCACGCCGGTCTGCATGCTGCGGATGAGCGTCACGTCGTCCGTGATTTTTGCAAAATGCGGCAGCAGCTCGCTCACCGCGATTCCGCTCTGGCCGTAGCGCTGGAATTTCCACGGGCTCGCCATGAGTTTAGTGCTCGCGTGCGCGGCGTCGTCATACTTGATGTCGCCGGTGAAGCTCTGGCCGTTCCGCTTGTCGAGTTCGGGCTTCGGATCGAAGAGGTCGATGTGCGACGGCCCGCCCTGCATGAACATCGAAATCATCGCACGCGCGCGCGGCTGGAAGTGCGGCTGCTTCGGCAGCGTGTCGTAGTGCCGCTGCTCCATGTCGATCGGCTTCGCGTGGCCGTCGCGATTCAGCAGCCAAGTGAGCCCGAGCGCGCCGAGGCCGAAGGCGCTGTGGTTGATGAAATGACGCCGCGAGAGGCAGCCGCAGGAGTTCGGGTTCATGGCTTCAGTCAACGTAGAGGAATTGGTTCGAGGTGAGCAGCGCCTGGCAGAAAGTCGCGAGCGCCTGCATCGGTGGCTCGGCGGGCGGCGGCTCATGGCCCTTCGCGGGAGGCGCGACTTTCACGGGGTTGTTTTTGAAAGATGCCGTCTGTCGCGTGATGAAATCCGTCGCGGACTTTACATCCGCTGCGCTCGGCTCGCCTCCGAATGCGAGCTGCCATGCGCGCTTCACTTGCGCAGCGACATCGCTGCCCGCGTCCTTCGCGACGCGCTCGGCGAAATACTTCGACATGGTGACGGTGAAGTCGCCGTTCATCATCGCGAGTGATTGCGTGGCGACGGTGGATGCATTGCGCAGCTCGCAGTTTGGCTCCATGCGCGGAAGGTCGAATGCCTCCAGCATGCCAATCGGTTTCGTGCGGCGCATCTGGATGTAGAGGCTGCGGCGGAATTCCTCGCCGTTGAGCGAGACGAATTTCCCGCTCGGACGGCCTGCCGTGTCGTTCGTGTCCACGCCGACGACGATCTGCCCGTCCTCATCCGTCATGATCGGCACGGGTGCTCCAAACATTTTTGGATTCAGTTTACCTACCACGGTGAGCATCGCGTCGCGGATCGTCTCGGCTTCGAGGCGGCGCGAATTCATGCGACCGAGCAGGCGGTTGTCCGGATCAGCGCGATCCTTTTCCGCGCTGCGCACGGCCGACTGGCGATACGCGGCGGAGGTGAGGATGAGCCGGTGGAATTTCTTCAGGCTCCACCCCTGCGCGACAAATTCACTCGCGAGCCAGTCGAGCAACTCGGGATGCGTGGGACGTTCGCCGATGTGGCCGAAGTCGCCGAGCGACGCGACGATGCCGCGTCCGAAGTGATGATGCCACACGCGGTTCACGAGCACGCGCGTGGTGAGCGGGTGCTTCCCGTCCGTGAGGCTCTGCGCGAAGGCGAGGCGCCGTCCGCTCGTCGGGAGCGATGGTGCCTTTTCGGCAATGGTGCTCGGGTGGAAGGACGCGAGCACGGTCAGTTCACCGGGCGTGACTTTTTCGCGCGGCACGAGCGGATCGCCGCGATGGAAAAGGAACGTCGCCGGCAGCGTCTTCGCGGCGGCGGGTTCATTGAGCACGGGGATGAATTGCTCTACGGTCTTGCGCTTGCGGATCTCCGTGGATTTTTCGGTGAAGACCTTCAGCTCCGCCTCGTGCTTCGTGTTGTAGGTGCGGTCGTAAAGGTAAAGTGAGCCGCCGCTGAGCTGGTTGATCGTCGGGTGTTCCTTCAGCAGCTTGAGCTGCGCCGGCGTGCGCTTTTTCACCTCGGTGCGATACGCGGTGCGCAGCGGCTCGCGCAGCGGCTCGGGCTTTTTCTCCAGCTCCCACGTGAGCACTTTCTCGATGAACTCGTCCTCCTTCACCTTGCGCTCACCATCAATCACCTTAGCTTCCTTTTCGACCTCCGCCGCCTGCGCACGCTCGGCGTCGGTCATCAGCGAGACGAGGCGCGCGCCGGGCACGCGCCAGTTTTCCGTGTCGAGCGCGGGCTCGAAGATCGCGCGCATCCGGTAGTAGTCCGTCTGCGGGATCGGATCGAGCCGGTGGTCGTGGCACTGCGCGCAGCCGACTGTCATGCCGAGCAGCGACGACGACACGACTTTGATCGTCTCCGACACGACCGCATTGCGCGCGGTTTTCTGTTCCGCAGTCACAGCGCTCGCCGTGCCGTCCGGTGCCATGCGGAGAAATGCCGTCGCGGTGAGCCGGTCCGTATCTTCGGGCGAGAGATTCTTGTAGGGCTGCTTCACCATCTCATCACCCGCGACCTGTTCGCGGATGAACTGGTCGAACGGCTTGTCCGCATTCAGCGAGCGGATCACGTAGTCGCGATATTTGTGCGCCCAAGGACGCACCGGATCGGCATCCGTGTAGCCGTCGGAATCCGCATAGCCCGCCACGTCCATCCAGTGCCGTCCCCAGCGCTCGCCGTAGTGCTCCGAAGCGAGCGCGCGATCCACCATGCGCTCGTAGGCATCGGGCGCAGTGTCGGCGAGAAATTGCGCGGTCTCCTCCGATGTCGGCGGCAGGCCCGTGAGGTCGAGCATCACGCGGCGGAGGAGCGTCGCGCGATCCGCTTCTGGACTGAACGCGAGTCCCTTTGCCTCCAGCTTCGCGAGGAGAAAGGCGTCGATCGGCGTGCGCACGGACGCCGTATTTTTCACCACCGGCGCAGCGACCTTGCGGATCGGCTGGAACGCCCAGAACTCCCGTTCCTCCTCGGTGATGTAATACTTCGGCACCTCCGCAGGCTCCGCGCGTGCGGTCTTCGCGCCCTGCGCGACCCACTGCTCGATGAGCGCGATCTGCGCGGGCGTGAGCGGCTTCCCCTTCTCCGGCATCTCGCCGTGCTTCAGCACGAGCACGAGTTCGCTCTCCTCCGGCTTGCCAGGAATGAGCACCGGATCGCCATCCTTCGTCTTCCCGAGCATCAGCCGCCGCAATCGCAGATCCACGCCCCCCTTCAGCTTCTCGCCCTCGCCGTGGCACTGGAAGCAATGCGTCTTCAATATCGGCCGCACATCGCGCTCATAGGTGAGTTCCGCCGCAGCGCCATTCATCGCCAGCACGCCGGCGAACGATGCGTGGAATGCAATAAAGTGATAGGGACGGGGCATGCGAAATGGGAACGGAATATGTGGGCGTGGTTGTCTGCCAATTCCATCCCGCGCGAGTTCGTTCGTTAGGGCATGTCACCAGAGTCTGAAGCCCCGCAAATCGCGGGCTTTCCCCGCGCCAAAACCGGTCGGGCATCGCGGCATCGGAGGCAGCCAGGGCGATGTCCCGCGCACTGCTGAAAAAACGGGACCGCCACGCCGCGGAGGTTGCGCGCTGCGAAACCCGCGTGATACATGAGCGGAAGTGCGATACCTCAAGGCCACATTGATCTGCGGAGCCCTCACCGCGATGCTGACGGCGGTGCTTTTTGAAATGCATGCCTTTGCGCGGCTGGATGCTTCGCTCGCGGTTTTCCTCGACCGCCCTTCGCCGCCCGTCGTCGAGCGCGGGCTCCAGTATTTCCTCATCCTGCTGCTTTCATTCGGCATCGCGTGGACGACGATCGATCTCAACCGCCTTCCGCTGAAACTCGGCATCGCGCTCGCCGCACTCGCGGAGACGGTGACGGCCACCTGGGTGGCGAATCTCCACGGCGCGTATTTTTCACCGTTTGCCAGCATCACCGAGATCGTCATCGCAGCAGGCGCGGCCTCCGTGTTTGCACAAAGCGCGGCAGGACTCAGGAAAAGGATGCTTCAGCAACTGCTCGGCGACCGCGTGTCGAAACGCACGTTTGCAAGGCTGGTGGATGGGAACATGCCGCTGAATTTCGAGGGCGAGCTGCGCGAGGCCACGGTGCTCGTCTGCGAAATCCTCAACCACGAGGAACTCCTCGCGACGCTGCGCACGGACAACTATGTGGCGCTGACCAATTCATTCCTCGAAAACGCCACCGACTTCCTCGTCGAGCAGGGCGCATACTTGGATGAATGCGACGGCGAAGCGCTGCGTGTCGTATTTGGCGCTCCGCTGCACGACACTGAGCATGCGCGCGTGGCCTGCGAGGCTGCGCTCGAACTCGCCGCACAGCTCGAAACCGTGAACCGCGAGTGCCTCGACAAATGGGGCAAGGTCTTCGACTGGCGGCTCGGCATCAACAGCGGCGAGGTCATCTTCGCGGCGTACGGCTCGCGCAGGCTCGGCGCGCTGAGCGTCTCGGGCGAGCCGGTGGAATTTGCGCGGCGGCTCTGCGCGGCGAACTCGATCTACGGCACGCGCATGCTCGTCGGCTCGCGAACATTTGCACTCGCCGAGGAGGCCATCGAGGTGCGGCCCATGGAGCTCATCCAGCGCTACCCCGACGGCACGAGCCGCGAGGAAGTGTATGAACTCATCACGCACAAGGATCAGCTCTCCGAGCCGCAGCGCACACGGCGCGATCTATTCTGGAAAGGCGTCGTCTATTTCCGCGAGAACCTCCTCGACCGCGCGCTCGTGACCTTCATGGAGACGCGGGAAAAATACGGCACAGACGGTGCGGTGGAGTTCTACATCCGCCGCATCGAGCACATGCAGCAAGGGCTGCCCGAACTCGGCTGGGGGAATTCACGGCTGTGAAACGCGTCGAGTATCCCGCCGCCATTCGCGCGCTCATTGCGGAGTTGAAACGCATGCCCGGCATCGGCCCGCGCAGCGCGGAACGCATCGCGCTATGGATGGTGCAGGCGCGCGACGCCCGGCCCCGCGACATCGCAGCGGCGACGAATGCGGTATGCGAACAGATCCACGCATGCCCGCAGTGCGGATTTTTCACGACAGAGCCGCTGTGCGAATTCTGCACCTCGGCGGATCGCGACAATTCGCTGCTGTGTGTCGTCGAACAGCCGACGGATGTGCTGCCTCTCGAACGCACCGGAGTCTTTCGCGGACGCTACCACGCGCTCGGCGGACGCATCTCGCCGCTGGATCACATCGGGCCGGATGATCTGCGCATCTCCTCGCTCATTTCGCGCGTGCAGGATGGGCACCACGCGGAAGTCATCCTCGCGCTTGGCACGGATGTGGAAGGCGACGCCACGGCGAACTACATCGCGGAACTGCTTCAGCCTTTTCCCGTCACCGTCTCACGCATCGCGCAGGGCCTGCCCGCCGGCGGCGGACTGGAGCACGCGGACGAACTCACGCTGAACCGCGCGCTCGCCGGCCGCACCCGGCACGGGAAGGCATCGTGAGCTAACGCGAACTTACGGCGCGCTCGACAAGAATCGCGGCGAGGCGCTGCGTGGCTTCATCGAGGGCGGCGACGGCTTTTTTCAGCGGCTGCGCGGCTCCGCTGGCGATGGCGGCTTCCACACCGGCGACGCCCGTGGTGATCGCGTCACACTCGTCCGCGGTGAGTTCCCCGCCGGCCTGCTCCAGCGCGATGCGGACGGCGGGGAGCATCTCGGTGGCCTTCAGTTTCGCCTCGGTGAAGACGCGGTCGTTCATGTCCTCGAAGGCGTGTTCCAGCGAATCCTCCAGCATTTTCTCCACGGCCTCGTCGCTCACATCCACGGCGCTCGTCATCTCCACGGTGCGCTCGCGGCCGGTCTTCGTGTCGCGCGCGAGGACGCGCAGGATGCCGTTCGCATCAATCTCGAACTGCACGCCGACGCGCGCGTGGCTCTTCGGTGCGGGCTCAAATTCGAGGTCGAATTTTCCCAGCTCCCAGTTGTCGCGCGCCATCTCGCGCTCGCCCTGGAGCACGCGCACGAGCATCGAGCGCTGGCCGCTCACGGCGTTTGTGAACATCTCGCCGCGCTTGATGGGGATGGTCGAGTTCCGCGGGATGATGACGCTCATGAGCCCGCCAAATGTCTCGATGCCGAGCGATAGCGGCGTGATGTCGAGCAGCACGACATTCTGCACCGCGCCGGAGAGGATGCCCGCCTGGATCACTGCGCCGATGGCCACGGCCTCGTCGGGATTTTGCGAGGTGTTCGGTTCCTTGCCGAAAATTTCCGCGACGAGCCGCCGCACGAGCGGCATGCGCGTCTGCCCGCCGACGAGGATGATCTCGCCGAGGTCCGCGGGTGTGACCTTTGCATCCGCCATCGCGCGCAGGCAATGGGCGCGCGTCTTTTCCACGATTGGCGCAGCGATGCGTTCCAAGTCCGCGCGGGTGACTGAGAGTGAAACACTGCGCCCCGCGACAAACGGCAACTCGACGACGGTCTCCTCGATTTCCGAAAGCCGGTGTTTCGCATCGACCGCTGCCTCGCGCAGACGCGCGAGCAGCGCCGCATCGTGGCGCACGGTACGGCAGGCCAGAGGCCCGCTTGCCGGAACAGGCGGGGAAGCCTGGTCTTCCGCGCCGGGGATGCGCTCCGCGAGATGCGCGGTGAGCGCGGCATCAATGTCATCGCCGCCGAGGCGCGTGTTGCCATTCGTCGAGAGCACGTGGAAGACGCCTTCGCTCAGTTCGAGGATCGAGATGTCGAACGTCCCGCCGCCGAGATCGTACACGGCGATCTTCGTGCGCTCCGTCAGGCGATCGAGTCCGTACGCCAGCGCGGCGGCAGTCGGCTCATTCACGATGCGCTCGACCGCCAGCCCAGCGAGTTCGCCCGCGCGCTTCGTGGCGTTGCGTTGCGCGTCGTTGAAATATGCGGGCACGGTGATCACTGCGCGCGTCACAGGTTCCCCGAGCGCCAGCTCCGCATCGGCGCGGAGCTTCTTCAGCACCTCGGCGGCGATTTCCTCCGGCACACGGTCCACACCGCGCGAACGAATCCTCACCGGCTCGCCCCTTTCGCCCGCGAGGCGATACGCCACATCATCCGCCTCCTCGCCCACACGACGCCCGATGAAGCGCTTCGCCGAGTAGATCGTGTTCTCCTGATCCACCGCGCGCATCCGCACCGCAGGCCGCCCGACAAGCGGCTCGCCGCCTTCCGGAAAATGCACGACGGATGGCGTCAGCCGCTCGCCATTCCCATCGGCGAGCAGGATGGGGAAGCCCGCCTCCATCACGCCGATGAGCGAGTTCGTGGTTCCGAGATCAATTCCGACAATCGCTGACATGCCGTCACCGTGGAGCCGCGCCGCCTGTGTGAAAAGCGCGCAGTCGCTCAAATTGACTGAAACCACGAATGCACACGAAGAGACACGAATGGGATTCCGGCTGTCAGCTTCTCCCCTATTCGTGTCCGTTCGTGTCCATTCGTGGTTTGCATATGCCAGATCCTCCGCCGGAAAAGCGCGATGTTTTCGCTTTGCCGAGAGGCGTCGTTGCGACTGAATCCCCGTCCCTGATGCGAATTCTCGACCGATACGTCCTGCGAAGCTTTCTCGAGCCGTTCCTGCTCTGCTTCCTCGGCTTCCTCGGCATCCTCACCATCTTCGACTTTTACGACAACCGGAACGACTTCATCGAAGGCTCCGCGCGACTCGCCCTCATCGGCATCTACTACGTCCACCAGCTCCCGCACTTCATCCTGCTGAGCATGCCCATGGGCGTGCTGCTCGCCCTGCTCTACAGCCTCAGCAAGATGTCGCGCTCGAATGAAATCATCTCCATGCTCGCCACCGGGCGCAGCGTCCCGCGGCTGCTCCTGCCGCTGTTCGCCTTCTGCGCGCTCCTCACCGGCCTCTGCATGTGGCTGAACTACGAGCTCGCACCCCGCGCCGACCGTTCGCGCCGCGAGGACGTGGGCCGCATCCGCTTCGGCGAATCCGAGATCGAAAAGCTCAAATTCATCGCGGGGCACCTCACGAAGGACCGCATGACGAACCGCCTGTGGTTCGCCGCCGTCGCGCGCCCGAATGTGGATGCCCTCGGCGAAGTCCACATCACGCAGCTCGATGAAAACGGCCAGCCCGTCACCCGCTGGTATGCGCACGAGGCCGCCTACGACGCGCGCACCGGCGACTGGGTCCTCACGCAGGGCAAGCAGGTGGACTTTGATGCCGAGGGGAATGTCGCCGGCGTCGCAGACGACTGGTCGCATGCGATCGGCGTTGACGGCACGCGCATTATGAAAGGCTGGACCGAGACGCCCTTCCGCATCACCAGCTCGCGCATGGATGCCGAGCAGCTCAGCGTCCCCGAGCTGCGCGAATACCTCACCTCGAACGCCGACTTTCCCGACGCCCAGCTCGCACCCTTCCGCACGCATCTCCAGCACCGCTGGGCGCTGCCCTTCACGTGCTTCGCCGTCGCCTTCATCGCCGCGCCGCTCGGCATCGTCTTCTCCCGCCGCGCCGTGCTCGCATCCGTCGCGGGCAGCATCCTCATCTTCTTCGTCTTCCTCTTCCTCATGTTCTTCTTCCTCGCGATGGGAAAAGGGAACCACCTCTCGCCCCTCGTCGCGGGCTGGACTCCGGATGCCGCGCTGCTCGTCATCGGCCTCTACCTCATCTGGCTCCGCTCCACGAACCGCGAGGCATTCAAGCTTTTCTCCCGTAAAAAATGACCAACGACTGGACCATCCAAAGCCGCTCACCCCACTGCGCCTCCACCGGCCTCGCGTTCAACGAAGGCGAATACTTCTACACCCTCCTCTTCCATGAGAAAGGCGGCGGCTTCCTCCGCGAAGACCTCTGCGAGGAAGCCTTCAAGAGCCGTGCCGAGACCCCCGCGCCGTTCTCCTTCTGGCGCTCGAAATTCGAGCCCCCTCAGTCCGCCCCGCCCGAAGCCGTGAGCAAGCAGACCGCCGAGGACCTCCTGCGCAGCTACATGATGGAA
>JAYWEO010000391.1:0-8286 GCA_043779225.1 Prosthecobacter sp. | reverse complement strand
GTTGCGCTCGCGGAAGTTTTCGATGTCGAAAATCTTCCGCAGGATGCGCTCGGTGAGGAGATGCTGGACGAGCATTTCCTCGACGGCGGCCTCGGAGAGGTTCGGGTTCAGCGAGCCGCGGCAGGTGGTGACGAAGCCCGCGAACGCGGCGGCGTATTTCGGGTTTTCCTTGCGCGCCTTTTTCAGGATCGCAGCGAGGGCCTTGCCGAGTTCGGGCACCTTGTCCTGAAACTCGGCAACGGCGCTTTCCCACTGCGCGATGGCCTCGGGGGCGAATTCGAGGAACTGCCCGAGGATGGCGAGGAGCGCCTCCGGCTGGTCGAGCGGAACGTCGGCGATGCGCTGGCCGTGCTGGTAGAGGACGGCGCGTCGCGGCTCCCAGAAGAGGAGATTTTCCGTCGGGTAGCCGAGATCGATCTTCTTGCGGATTTCCTTGTTGAGATCGTCCCCGGCATCCTTTGCCTCCCAATGGCCGTGCTGGAGCCGGAAGAGATCCATGAGCGTGCCATCGGGCTGGATGCGCCGCCCGCCCTTGCCACGCATGGAGTGCTCGGGGACGAGTTTCCAACCGAAGGGTTTCGCCGCGGTTTCGAGGAGCGTAGCGAAGGCGGTCTTGACCGCGAGTTCATGCTCCGTGCCGAGCGTCTTGAAGGCGGCGAGCGATTCGTAGTACGCGAGGACGGCCTTGTGACTTGGTCGAAGAGTCAGGCTCGGCATTGGTGCGGGCGATTGTAAGCGGGAGCGCAGCGGCGTGGCAATGCGCGCGTGGGATTTTCACGCGGCCCTGCCGGAGCGCGTAAGAAGCAGGCACAGATTGTCTTTTGCCATAAACCCAGAAATCTGGCATTTTCTCCGGCGTGAGGACGACACTCGAAATCCCCGACGATCTGTATCGGCAGGCCAAGGTGATCCCGGTGCTGTCGAATGACGAGATGGCGAAATTGGGCGAAAATGTCCCGGAGACGGTGTGAACGAGACGCTCTACCGCTGAGCTAACTGCCCGATCCAACGATTCCGGGAATATGAGGCCTAGCGCGCAGCGGGCATGCTCATCCGATGAGAAACCTGTGTCTTCTGCAATTCCCGAAGACTGCCAGTGGAGGGACATCCGCATACATCCGGCCTGCGGCTATATGTGCGGGATTCCGGATGCTATCGCTGGACAATGACCGGGGTGCCTACCTGCGCATTCTCAAAGAAATGCTCAGCCATCACCCGCGGCAGCCGCACACAGCCATGCGATGCCGGATAGTCCGGGACATATCCCGCATGCAGCCCATAGCCGCCTGTGAAGCGCATGTAGAACGGCATTTTCGCGCCCTGAAACGAGCAGCCTTCGGGCACCGTCATCTTGCTCATGTCCACATCACGTTTCACGATGCTCCCGCCTTCGCCGACAAAGCTCCCGTATAGATTCGACATGTGGTTCTTGTCCTTTTGCGTCACCGCAAAGCTGCCAGGCTGGGTTTCAAAACCCTTCTTGCCGGTGCTGCATTTCGTTTCGCCGATGCGTGATTCACCACGGTAAAAATAGGCGCGCTGCGCGGACACATCCACGACGATTTTAGGCGCACCCTTGGCGCCCGAGTCATTCCAAGTGTACGGCGGCGGCGCAGGCTTGGAAGGCACTGGTTTCGTCGGAGCGGGCGGAGTCGGCGGATGCTTCGTGGCGCAGCCTGCCAGCATGCCCATGGCGAGCGCGGCTGAAATGAGGCTGCTGAGATGTTGTTTTTCCATAAAGGGCGCGGACGGTAGCGCGCCCGCCCGCCCTTGGCAAAGGATTCGTGAACCCAACGCCTAGTCCCGGTGCATCCCCGCAAAGGCGTGTTTTCCGATGGCATCCGAAAGACAGCAATATGAATGCTATTAAGATAATGCTTGAGAATAGGCGTCATATGGTCGAGACATTTGCCTCTTATGTCCTCACAATCCCGTATCGAACTGTACAAAGAAGCCATGGCCATCGAGCACGAGCGTGCTGCCTTGCAGGCCAAGATTGACCAATTGCAGGCCCGCCTTGAGAATATCAAAGGCTCCCTTTTCTCCGGCGGCGGCACCGCGATCTCGCCTGCTGCGGTCAAAGTGAAGGCCGCTGCGGCCGTCGGCCGTCCGGCTTCGGCTGGCAGGAAAACGCGTGCCGGCCGCGGCGAACTGAAACAGCGCATTCTCGAGGCACTTGCCGCTGCTGGGAGCCCAGGCATCCGCGTGCGCGATCTGGCCACCTCGATCGGCTCGAAGCCTGAGGCGCTTCACTCATGGTTCCAGTTTGCACGCAAGAATATCAAGGCCATCCGCAAGGCAGGCAAAGGCCGCTATCGTCTCGTGGGCGCGCTGCCGCAGGCAGCACCTGCGACGGAAGCCACAGCAAAGCCAAAGGCCGCGGCCAAGGCGCCGAAAGGTGCAAAGAAATCCTCGGGCAAACAGCGCGGCTACCTGACCGTCGCCATTCAGGACGCACTGCAAGCGGCGGGCAAGGATGGCGTGAGCATCGCAGACATGGCAAAGGCCCTCAGTCTCAATCCGCGGAACCTGTTTGTATGGTTTGCAACGACCGGAAAGAAGTTCAAGGCAATCAAAAAGGTCTCCCCCGGCCACTACCGCCTCCAAGGCTAATCACGCCAGACACCGCTTCCGCGGAAATATTGGCAACCCGCCGCATTAAGAGCGGCGGCCGATTCCATTCAACAGGCACTGTCGCCCCAAGGTGACAGTGCCTGTTTCATAGGATGTATTGCCTGTCCCTCCTTCCACCCGCATCCGGATCGGGCGGCCGGTTCTGACCTGCCCCGTCAGCCCCGTGCGACAAATGGATGCAGTTCCGGAACCGACTCCCACACCTTCCGCGCGACGGCTCCAGGCGAGTCAGCCCCGACCTCGACTTTGACAATGCCGGGCTCGTTCTGCGGGTCTGGCGTCTGCACTGCCCCGAGCTGCGAAGGCAGAAGCGATGCAGGGAAAAAATGCGTATGCTCCTCCTCCCGGCGCAAGAGTCGCTGTTTCAGGACGTCCGGCGACACATCCAGCCATGCGATGACTACCTGGCCACCCACGATCCTGGCCTCGTTCACATAGGTGCGAAAGCGATCCCTCGTCCTCCGGCGAATGCAGGAGCATGCGATGATCACACTTTCTCCGCGACGACGCCACGCCACCATCCCGCCGATGATACGCTCGGCCCAGCTCTCACGATATTCATCAGCAAGCGGTATCCCGCTTTTCATCAGATCGACGGCCTCCCGGCTGTGATAGTCATCGGCATCGATCACAGGAAGGCTCAGTTCCCGCCCGATCTCCTCGGCGACGACGCTCTTTCCCGACCCGCTCGGCCCGGCGACTATCAGGGCATACCAGCGATCCCTTACAAGAAGCTCGGACATTCCTTGCTCCTTTCGGGCTCAGTCATCGTCGGCGGGAATGGTGGCGGATTGATTGAAATCACATTCACCCTGTCATTCTGCCCATCAAGCTCACACGTGGCCAGCGCGTTTTTTCCAATGTGCCCGTGTCCCACCGAAGAAAGCGGATGCGAACGGGGACACAATCGCGCCCGACCCCGGTGAGCAGCTGTGAGCACACCGACAATAGCTAACTGCTGCCCGGCTGCACCTCGTGAGCCATCCAATCATCGGCCCACCAGTCCGCCGCGAGCCGATGTTCAATGCTGATGCGCTGGCTTCGTCCAAGTCCCGTCCACAATCACCCCGGTGAGCCCGACCCGTGAGTTACTCTGAATGAGTTGGGCGATCCGTCTCGTCTCCAGCCGGACACAGCCATGCGAGGCCGGAAATGTCGGCACCGAAGGATAGAAGTGGAGCGCAATGCCGCGGGCCGGGACAAACCACGTGACATCTGTCGCCTCGGGATGGCTATTGAGGTGCGCAGCGAAGCCGGTGACGGTGAATGCACCCTTTGGCGTGCAATTGCTGCCCGAACGCCGGCTCGTCGCCACGTCGTCACAGTTCAATCCTCGCAAGCCCGCGCCCGGCGAACTGCGGAAAGGCCCCGTCTCCTGTGCGCCGGCACTCGGCCCGGTCCAGGTGAGCATGACAGGATGATCCGGATCTTCCAGACGCACCGAGATCGTCTTGATATAGGTGTTCGGAAAATCACTGTTTCGCTGAGATGCCGCCGTTCGTGCGGTCGCTAGCAAAGCGGCGGGCTGCGTTTTCCGTCTCGCGGATTTCGGTTCGGCCTTGGGACGATCCATCGCCTCCATTTTTTTAGCCGCTGTCATCCGCACCTGCAGTGTTCCCGTCATTGGAATCTTAGGCGTCTTGCCTGCGGGGCGCACAGCGCTTTTCGCTGCCGCCCTCTTCGGAGCAGCCTTTTTCACCGTTGCCTTCTTAGCAGCAGTCTTCTTGGCAGATGCGACTTTTCCCGTCTTGGAACCACGGCGGGCCTTACCGGAGCTGTTGGATTTTTTCATCATGTCTGATTCTGCACCTCAGCCCGCGCTTGTAAAACTGATTGTCTGGCTCTCCCGCCTATCGCGAACCGACGAGGGCAATGAATTCAGGCTCATCCTCCAAATTATCGATGAAGGGACGCTTGTCAGGCCAGCCGTCAGACAGACGGTATCTCAGTATCTGATGCGTGCCCCGGCTGCCCACATAGAGATATCCATCATTTCCAAACGCGAACCCCGACGGGTTGGCGAGCCCCCCTGATTTTGGATGAATGAACGGCGACACCTGACCGCTGCGCAGATCACATTTCACGACCGACTCGTTGCCGCGGTTGCCCACGTATAGCACACCATCACCTGCCAGGAGATGAATGGGCTTGTCGAACATGGAGGGTGCCACAATCGCACCGAGAAATGCACCGCTGACGGGATCATACTTTCTCACGCAGTCGGCATCACGGTCCGCGACGCAGAGCAGACCGCCTGCGAAAACCGCCTTTCGGACAACAACCAGGCCGTTAGCGATCTCCTTCGCAGAAGCGCAAAACGTCCCCGGCATGAACTTCCGATCCTTTACTGCGGCAAGTGCTGGCGCAACCGCCATAGGGGTGCCGGCGACTCCTGCATCGGATTTCGGCCCATGGTATCGGAGCGTGAGGCTGGTGTTCTGACTTGTGACATACAGATCCCCTGTTGCGTCAAAGACGACGTTGAATGGATGGCTGAGGCCGGGATTCTTCGCTGAATCACTCCTGACAAACACGTCCCGGAAGACATGTTTGCCATCCCTGTTTCGCTCGCCTCGGAAACGGATGATCTGACTGTTTTCCTTGTAAGCGTTGGCCACATACAAGTCGCCATCCGGGCCGAAAACATGGCCGCGAAGCTCGCGGAGTTCCACATCCGCGGGAAGACTTGAGCGTTCAAGCACCTTGCCCAGTTTTTTCCCATCAGAGGAAAAGGCGTGGATGCTATTGAGGTCGCTGCGCCCGTCCCCGCCGTGGAAAGTCAGATACCATTCGTTTTTCATAAGATCAAATTTGGAAGGTTCCGTCCGATACTGGTGATGAATCAAATCTCCTCACATTTACGGTTCCAAGAACAGCGTTTCTGGCATCAAGGCGATTCTCGCCCCGGCTCGAAATGTTGAATTCGCTCACGGTTACTTCGCCATCATGCCGGCGGCTTTCAGCAGTGCTTTCCAAGCCTGACTGTCAGGCTGGATTAATCCGTCCACAGAAATGGAGCACAGACTTTGGAACGCTTCGATGGCGCTCGCGGTATTTGAAGTTGCAGGAGGGTACGCAATCTTTCCATCCGCGCCCTTTGGATCCAGCTTGGGAGCTTGCAATTTGTCTGAGGCGGCCTTCAACAAACGCTGAACCGTCTTCACATCGGGCGATAGATTCTGCGCGCCTTTTTCCCAGCGACCCACGGAAGAAGCAATCACTGGAAGAGGTGCATTGTCCCCGGCATCAGGTGCCGCGGGCTTCTCGGGCTCCGGCTCGGCCTTCATTTCGGAGCCCATCGCCAGGCTCAAGCTTGCATCCAGAACCAGCCCCTTGTCCTTGCGGGCGCTCAGGATATTGACGGCCTGATTGACGTTATCTTTCATAGTCTTGAAGTCGGCCGCGGAAAAAAGAAGTTCACTCTGATACCATTGGGCGACCTCGGGTTTCTGGAGTTCCGTCTGCAGTCCAAGAAGCCGATTGTAGGTCTTTGGATCCATGTGGCCGACCTTTTCCAGCAAATGATTGGACTTGGCCAGGTTGCCGCTGATCAGACCGGCATCATTGTCCTTCATAATCATGCGATTGATAAGAATCGCCCCAGGAGGAATTCCCCTGGCCTGTTCGGCAGCCTTGACTGGATCACTCTTCTTGGCCTGATCCTTAAGCACTCCGTTCTCAATCCACACGTAAGTCTTTCGCGAGTGCATATTGCCGCTGAAACGATCCGCCTGGCTCATGATGAAATCCATGAGCACCATGTCGGAGAGATCCTTGACTTGCGCGATTTTTTGAACGGCAGCCTGAATAAGGTTTCCACCAGCGTCTTTGTAGCTCAGCTTGAGTGAATTCGCGGCAGTCACGTTTCTGAATTCAGCCGAAGCCGCAAAAGCGCTGGCACCGGCAAGCTGGCTCAGATGCGGATAGCTTTCCTCCCCTCCGGGATTGACCTGCAAAGAGCCGAAGAGCTGCTTTCCATCCTTGGTATAGAGAATCGGGTTGCCGTGGACTTCATCAAGGGCTCTTAGCTCCGTCCACTGCTTTTGGTTATTGGAGCCACTGGCGTTTGCCTTGCCGATATTGGCAAAGGACTTGTGCGCGGACACATCCATCGTGCGGACGATGGCGGGCTCGACATGGCCCGTATCTAGAAACCGCGACAAATGGTAATAACCAAGAATGGATGGGCTATAAGTGAAATGAGTAGGAATGGACTGTTTGAATTTTGCGATGACCTTGTCGCCGCTGGGCTGGGCCTTTTTCGCATGGGCCGCGGCATAATCGAGGCGACTCGTTCCATCGGGCAATTTGACCGCATGGATGTTGATTCCCGGTGACGTGCTGTAGGTCTTCGGAATCGGGACGATATCCAACCCCTCCTGTGTCTTGCCATTGTAGAAGTCTATCCCGGCCAGTTCCTTTTCCTTCTCGATGTCTTTCTTGCTGTAAATCTCCGGGTGTCCCGGAAAGCCTGCCGGCCGGATTGCGACCTCAGCGGTACTGTTAGGAGCCGTGTGGCTGACTGTTTCCTGCCCCCGCGTTGTGCTTAGATCCAGTTCGGCATGCACGAGTCCGGAAAGAACCGTCAGCGTCGTGCCAAATGCAATAAGAGTAGCGAGAGCTTGTCTTTGGTGTTTCTTGATCATGGCGTCTTTCAGTTAGCTGCCGGCCGGCAGTAATGTTACTGGGCGGCGTTGAACAGCGCATTCCAAGTCTCACTGCCAGGCTCGATGAGTCCGTCAACGGGTTTGGAGGAACGGCTTTGAAAGGCTTCAATGGCGTTCACGGTATTCGACGTCCCGGGAGGGTGTGCGATTTTTCCATCGGCACCCTTTGGATCAAGCTGGGCAGCTTTCGACTTGTCCGAAGCGACTTTGAGCAAGCGCTGGACCGTCTTCACGTCGTCTGGCAAATTCTTCGCGCCTTTTTCCCAGCGGCCAACGGATGAGGCAATCACTGGGAAAGGTGGTTTGTCAGGAACCGCCGGGCCGGGCTGGCCGCCAGGCGCAGCATTCGCGTAGATCTTCTTCATCGTGCCCTCGAAATCCAGGTCGAGCAGAATGTCTTTGGAGTCCACTCTGCTTTTTAGCGAGGCGGCCTGTTTAATCACGCTGGCTCTCATCTTATCGTAGTTATCCCCGGAGATATGTACGGAATTCACGAAGAACTCCCTCACTTTTGCATCCGATCCTGCTTCGCTGTCCTGCATTAAACCTGAAAGCCATTGCAAACGGCTGTAAACGGTCTGATCCAAGTGATGGGTGTCATTCAGGATCGGAGTGACCGAGATCGAGGACAACCCCCAGTTCATTCCGTCATCGTTATCCTTGTAAACGATTCGCTTCAATGGAACCAAGGGGCTGGCGGCATCCGCCTTGTCCTTGTCGCTAGGCTTGCCATCCCACTTCACCTTTCCTTCCTTGTTCACATAGTGCTGTGAAACGTCGATGCTGATGTTGCCCAGTCGATCCACTTGTTTGAATATGGAGTCAAGGATGACTCCACGCGTCATGTCCTGTGCAAGGGCCAGATCCTGAAGGCACTTGGCGTCGTTCAGGTTCACAAGATTCGCAACCGGGGATCTCGAGGAAAGCACTCTGTAGAAACTGTGTCCTCTGATAGCATTGACAGTCCAATAGTCCTCGGGACTGC
>JAYWEO010000390.1:0-3134 GCA_043779225.1 Prosthecobacter sp. | reverse complement strand
ACTCCGTCGCCACCGAGCGAACGCACGCGGAGCTTCTGGCCGTCCGCGTCCTTTTCGATCCAGATCAGGGTGTAGCGCTCCACGTCGGCCTTCGGGATGCCGCTGCCAAAGGATGCCAGGATGCGCAACTGCATGAGCATGTGATCGCGGATCATCAGCGGCCTCGCCTCGTAATAGATTCCGTCCTTTTCCCGGGTCGGGTGGTGAAGGATGTAGCGCTCATCATCGAGCGGCGCGCAGACGGCAAACTCCATTTTTCGTGGATCGCCTTCGTCACCTTCCATGGCCCACGTGCCGCCGAGGCGCGAATTGATCTTTGCGAAGCCCTCCGTGAAGACCGGCTCCCGGAACAGGCACGCACTCAGCGAACACAGCAACACCGCGAGGAGGAACCGCGTCACGATTTTCATGCGTGCAATCTCCGCCAGCGGCCGGGCGCGCACAATGCCCAATGCGCAGCGCTAAGGTTCCGAGATCGTGATGCGGATGAAGGCTCTCGGATGACCCGCGATGGGAACGCTGAAGACGTGCAGGCCACCACTGCCGGAATCGGCAAGCGGGAGCCAGCTTCCCGTGCCGAGTTCCGCGCGCCATTCCGCGCCATAGGTCACGCCACTCACGGCTGCGGGCTGCGTGAAGGTGACGACAAGATTGCCTCCGACGATCTGCGACTGCGGGAGGAGGCGCGGCGCGGCGAGCGCGGGATTTTGCTCGGGACCGAGGAGCGCGAAGGCGACGAGGTTCGGGACGCCCGTGTTGTAAGGGTCCGCACTGTCGGCGGCGATGCCTGCATTGCTCGTCGTGCCAAACCATCGCAGCCGCCAATCCTGCGGTGTCGCGGGCGAGGTGGTGAATGTCATGTCGCTGCCGGCCGCAGTCCCATACGCGCTCACGGCAGTGACGCGGAAATGGTACGTGGTGCCGGCGTGAAGGCCGCTCAGGTTCACGCTCACGGGTGTCGCGCTGCCGCCGGTGACGGAGCCGGGTGTCGCTGCGACGATCGTGCCGTAGGAAATGCTCGTGCCCTCCTCGAAGGTGACGTTCGCCTGCACGCCGCCGGGATTCACATTCCCGTTCAGTGTCACCGTCGTGGCAGTGACGGATGTCGCCGCGAGAGTCGTGACCACCGGGGCGGGATACGGGATGGCGACTGAAGCGATGCCGTGAAACGCACTCTGGCCGCTGGCGATGAGGGCAAAGCGCTCGCCCGCCACGAGCGGGGCAGTGCTCACCGCGGTCGGCACATTCACGCTCGTGGTGCTGCCCGTGCCAAGTTCGCCTTCGCCATTGTAACCCCAGCCGACGAGCGTGCCATCCGTGCAAAGCGCGAAGCCACCGTACGCCGACGCGGAAATCAGCCTGACGGATCTGCCGGCCAGCGGCGTGCCGGCGATTTGCACCGCGACAGGTTCCGGACGCTGCGTGACGCCGCTGCCGTCGCCGAGCTGCCCCGAGCCATTGTTCCCCCACGAGGCGAGCGTGCCATCCGAACACAGCGCCATGCTGAAGTACGAACCCGCGGCGATGGCAGAGACCGGCCTTCCCGCGAGAGGCGTGCCCGCGGTGCTCACGGCGACCGGCACACCGCTGTCCGCATAGGTGCCGTTGCCGAGTTGCGCGTTTCCATTGAGCCCCCACGAAACCACCGTGCCATCCGAGCACAGCGCGAGGCTGTGGCCCAGTCCCGCCGCCAGCGCGACGACCGTCCGCGTGGCGAGCGGCGTGCCGGTGACGCTGACGGTGACCGGCACGCTGCTTGCCACTGTCGTGTTGTTGCCGAGCTGGCCGCTGGCGTTCGCGCCCCACGCGGCCACCGTTCCGTCGGAGCAGAGCGCGAGGCTGTGGCTTTGTCCCGCGGCGATGGCGATCACCACCTTGTTCAAAAGCGCGCCTGCCGTATTCACGGCGACCGGCGCGCCGCCCGCGCTGGTGCTGCCGTTGCCGAGCTGGCCGCTGGCATTTGCGCCCCACGCGGCGACGGTGCCGTCGGAGCACAGCGCGAGGCAATGGCTGTGCCCGGAGGCGATGGCGATCACGGTCTTGTTCAAAAGCGCGCCCGTCTTGCTCACGGCGACTGGCACGTTGCTGTTCGCGAAGGTGCCATTCCCGAGCTGGCCGGAGGAATTCACGCCCCATGCGGCGAGCGTTCCATCGGCGCAAAGTGCGACCGTGTGATTCTGCCCGGCAGCCGCGGCGGTCAGCGTTTTGTTTGCGAGCACGCCGGAGACATTCACGGCGACGGGCACGCTGCTGTTCGCGGAACTGCCGCTGCCGAGCTGGCCAGTCGTGCCAAAGCCCCAGGCCACAGGGCGCGAGTTCGCCCAGTGCAGGACGAGATCGTTGCCGGTGCCGCCAAAATAGTCGGCGACGAAAGTGAAGGTCGCGCCGCTGAAGGTCAGCATCACAGCCTGACCCTGTGCGAGATTGTCGAATGCGCCGGCGATGAATCCCATGCCCGTGTTGTTCACCACGGTGAGATTCGTGCCCGGCGCCGGTGCAAAATTCAGCGCAACATAAAGTGCGTTGCCGGCGGCCGTGTAGCCCGCGGCGGTCATGGGCACATCCGCGGCAGAGTTGAAGGCAACAGACACGCCTCCATTGCGTGTGACGGTGACCGTGTACGTCTTCGTACTGCCATCCTGCGCGGTGACGATCGTGGAAATCGCATTCGCTCCGACAGCCAGAATGATCGCACCGCTCGCGCTGCCCGAGGCGACACTTGTGCCGTTCACTTTCACTGTGGCGGTGCCGTCTGCGACCGTCGGTGTGACGGTGATGGATGGCGTGGCATTGGTGACATTCGCCGCGTAGCCAGTCGTGCCAGCGGCAAACGCAGGGGACAGCGTTCCAGCGCTCAGCGAGAGCGCGGAAAGGTTCGCATTCGAGGACAGCGCGCGGGAGACGGTGACCGTGTACGTCCTCGTGCTGCCATCCTGCGCGGTGACGATCATGGAAATCGCATTCGCCCCGACAGCCAGAGTGATCGCTCCACTCGCGCTGCCGGAGGTGACCGCCGTGCCGTTCACCTTCACCGTCGCCGCCGTGTCCGCGACGGTCGGCGTGACGGTGATCGACGCGGTCGCATTCGGCACGCTCGCGGTGTAGCCCGTCGTGCCGGCTGCGAACACAGGCGT
>JAYWEO010000389.1:0-2681 GCA_043779225.1 Prosthecobacter sp. | reverse complement strand
GAACGCGGACGCGATGAAGGCTGGCAATGGCATCCCAGCGGATGTCGCGCTTCGGGTCGAAAGACCAGTAAGAAGGGACCAGAATCATTGTCCCGTAGGCCGTGACGTTGACGGCGAGCTTGAGCAGCAGGGGCTCGTCGTTTTGCATCCCATAGAGATTCCACCGCAGACAGAAGGCGTCGAACGCCGCACGGAAAACGTCGTCTCGGCGGCGCAAGTTCACTGAGAACGACGGACGCATATTGCGTTCCGCGCCCATCGTGCGGCGGATCACCCCTTTGTAGTCGCGGTAGGTTTGAACATCGAACGCGGCCTTGATGCGTGCCCACTGGCTTTGAAGCTGAAGATCGGAACTGACGGCGAGTTCGGCTTGAGAAAACTTGGCCTGCGTTTTAACGAGGTTTTCGTAGGTGCCCTTTTGGACGTGGAGTTCATGCTCGGCTACGGCAGCGCAGATTGTTTCGTCCGGCGGTTCCGGCAGCAGCTCGATGAGGAGGCACTGCCGGTTGTTCAAACGTTTTCCTTTTTCCAGAGCAGCAAGGCAGTCGCCCAACACATCCTGGACGTTGAACGGCCAAAGCGTTGATGGGACGAACATCCAATTGTAGAGCACCCGCAAACGCTCCGCCGCTTCACCTTTCAATTTTGGAATGACGGAGTGGTATCGCCGCAGGACGTCTTCCGCCCATTCGGCGATGTGGTAGGCGCGGGATTTGAGCCGTTCCAGGTCGAGAGCGAGTTGCGACTTCATCGGTGAAACCGAGCGTAATCTCAGGATTGGAGTAAATCCAAGAAACCAGATTCAGTAGAGACACTCTTCGGGGACATTCGCTGCCCTGTTCAAGAGTAGCTTTCGGCGATATTTCCTGCGCTGATCGCGTGGAGAAGCAAATTGCCTCCGCGCTCAGCTCTGACAAAACAAACCACACTCATGTCCAATTATTACTGCAAATACTGCGGAGCGAAGGCTGCCAGCGTCTCCAGCCTAACCGCTGGTTCTTGCCAAAGACATCCAGACGGCCCTTGTCGGGGGAAGCACGCCCTCTACGAAGGCGACGAGAAGCCGCAATACACCTGCAAATTCTGTGGCCAAAAAGCTTCCTCGATTAGCAGCTTGACCGCAGGGTCATGCCAACGCCATCCGGACGGCGCGTGCAAGGGAAAGCACGCTCCCGCGATGTAAGCACTTCCATACGACCCGGGTGGTTGTGTGGGATTGATGCTTTTCGCTTCGAGTTGGCTGGCGCGAGGATAGAAGAATCAGCAATCGCCTTCGTCCGATGAAGCAACGCAAGAAACCAAGCATCCCTGATGTGCCGGCAATCCCGGACGAGACGCTGGCGCGTGTGTTTTCGGGGGGTTTTTCGATCAGGGACGAGGCGAATGCGCTCGCCGCGTTTGCCTTTCGGAATGGCCCAATCGAGGACCTTCACGCCGGCAAATCCTCACCACTGACCGCAGACCCATCACTCAGTCGCATCACCGACGACGAGATGAAGGAACTGATGATCAACGCCTCGGAAATGCTGGCGGCCGTCCTCGCACTCCGAGACAGCCATCCCGACAAATACCGGCGCTTCATTCAAGACTACGCACTCAAATACTGCCACAGTTGGAACCGCTGAGGCGATCAAGTGAGAAAGCGATGCTTCACCCACCCGCGAAATTCCTCCGTGGCCGACCGTAGCTGCACCGGATAGATCGACTCCGCGCGCTTCATCACCACGCCCTCGAAGAAATCGCAACCGAGCACGTGATTCGCATCGCGGAGCCGCTGGTAATACGCGAGCGCGTCGGCGTGTGAGTCAGCGCGCCGAGTCGGAGTGAGCAACACGGTGCCGCACGGGACCGGGCGTGATGAATCTCCGTCGAAAATCGGATCACACGGGAGCAGCGATTCGAGGATCGCACGGCGCGCGGTGTAAATCGGCGTTCCGGATTCGGGAATGACATCGAGCACGACCAACGTGCCGCGACCAAGATTGTGCCGGCGTTCGAGGGCTTCGCAGTCGGCCCACACGATGCCGCAACTCGCGAGCTTCGCCAACGCCGCGAGCGCGGGCCGAAAACAATCGGCGATGGTGAGCAGCGCGCCGTGCCGATTCCACATCGTTCCGCTCGGCGTGTGAATGAGTGCGCGCCAGCCATTCAACTTGGGCTCGGCATACCACAGGCCGCGCTTGGGCGGAGCGAGTTCGAGCCGCCCGCCCTGAATCGGCCTCGCCGGGAACGTCAGCAGCGTTGGAGCCTTCATGGGGTCGGAGCCTCGGTTTTGGAAGGGCCGGATTGCGCGTTTATCAGGCGAATTTGGCCTTCGATTTCCGCACCGAGGGTGGAGGGATTGGCGCTCGTCTCCGATTCACGAACGGCCTTCGAGTGGATGGCGTGCGCGACGGCTTCGAGGTCTTCGATCGACACAACGCAACGCTCGTTGCCGAAAATGGTGAGGACGAGTGGTTCGCTAGTCTTCATCGGGGAGCATCACGGTGATGGCGGGCTGCGGGTCGTCGATGTCACGCGGGCCGCACATGGCTTTGAGGTTCACGAGTGGCGGCGTGCGGTCGCGGTTGTCGTTCCGCACATGCAGGCCGAAGAGCATCTGCGGGCCGCTCGTGCGGCGGGCCGCGCAGCGCAGCATCCACACGATGTCCCACAGCCGGCCTTTCTCGTCCTGACAGCGC
>JAYWEO010000388.1:0-4768 GCA_043779225.1 Prosthecobacter sp. | reverse complement strand
TTTCACCGAGCCGCCGGGCTGAATCGCACACGTCGCACCGGCTTCGGCGGCGGCGATGAGGCCGTCGGGGAATGGGAAGAATGCGTCGCTGCCGACGGCGCTGCCTTTGAGTGAAAGCCCCGCGTCCTTCGCCTTCCAGATCGCGATGCGGCTGGAATCCACGCGCGACATCTGGCCTGCGCCGATGCCGAGCGTGCGGTCGCTCGCGGCGTACACGATGGCGTTGCTCTTCACGTGCTTCACGACCTTCCATGCGAAGAGCATCGCGGACAGTTCGGCGGGCGTCGGCTTGCGCGCGGTGACGACCTTCGACTCGATGTCCGTCTCCGGCGACGAATCGCGGCTTTGCACGAGCACTCCGCCGATCACGCTTCGGATCAGCATGTCGTCCTTCGTCTGCACCGGGCCGAGCTTGCGCATGAGCCGCAGGTTCTTCTTTTTCTGGAGGAGCGCGCGCGCATCGGCCTCGAATTCCGGCGCGATGATCACCTCGCTGAAAATCTCGCTGATGGCCCGCGCGAGAGCCTCCGTCACGGGCCGGTTGCAGATGATGATGCCGCCGAAGGGCGCCTGCTTGTCCGTCGCGAACGCCTTGTCCCACGCCTCGCGCAGGTCGGCATCGCTGCCCACGCCGCACGGATTCGTGTGCTTCAAAATCGCCACCGTCGGCTCGCTGAATTCCTCGATGAGTTCCGCCGCCGCCGTGATGTCCAGGATGTTGTTATACGAAAGTTCCTTCCCGTGGAGCTTTTCAAAATACTCGTCCCACTTGCCGTAGAGCGCGCCCGTCTGGTGCGGATTCTCGCCATAGCGGAGCTGGCTCACGAGCGGCTCGCTGATGCTGAAGGACGACGAGCATTCCTTTTCCTGGTTCAGGAAATCCGCAATCGCGCCGTCGTATTTCGAGGTGGTGCAAAATACCTTGATGCCCAGCCGCTCGCGGAGCTGCAGCGTCGTCTCGCCGTCGTTCGCCTTCATCGCGTCCAGCACATCCGTGTAGTCCTCCGGGTCCACGACCACCGTCACGCTGCGGTAGTTCTTCGCCGCGCTGCGCAGCATCGAAGGGCCGCCGATGTCGATCTGCTCGATGGCCTCCTCCAGCGTCACGCCTTCCTTCGCCACCGTGGCCTCAAAGGGATACAGGTTCACCACCACGAGATCGATCACCTCGATGCCGTGCTCCTTCGCCTGCGCCACGTGCTCGGCATTGTCGCGCAGATGCAGCAGCCCGCCGTGGACCTTCGGGTGCAGCGTCTTCACGCGCCCGTCCATCATCTCGGGAAAGCCCGTGTATTGCGAAATCTCGATCACCGGCACGCCCTCCTTGGCGAGCAGCTTGGCCGTGCCGCCCGTGGAGATGATTTCGACCCCCATGTCGGCGAGTCCTTTGGCAAAGGCGACGAGGCCGGTTTTGTCCGAGACGGAAATAAGCGCGCGTTGGATCTTCATCGAAGGGCGCGGAGGCTAGCAGCGCGAAAGGGAGCGTCAAGGGAGCCGGAACACGTGCCGCTCCACGGAATTCTCTCGATTCCTTCCCACTGCCCTCATAAGCGATGCAGCGCTATCTCCTTTCGTTTCCCGAGGAGTCAGCCCGCTTCACACGGATCCACGAACCACATGCCTGCACCGCTCCCAAGTAACGAAGAAAATCGGATCGAAGCGCTGCGCCGATATCAAATCCTCGACACTCCCGCCGAGCAGATGTTTGACGACTTTGCCTTTCTCGCCTCCACCATCTGCGAGACACCGATCGCACTGATGACACTCGTGGATACCGACCGCCAATGGTTCAAGGCCCGTCTCGGTCCCGTCACCACCGAAACACCTCGGGAACATGCCTTCTGCGCCCATGCCATCCTAGGCACCGAGGTGATGGTCGTCGAGGACGCTACTGCCGACGAGCGTTTCGCCGAGAATCCCCTCGTCACATCGGACCCACATATCCGGTTCTACGCCGGAGCACCGCTGATCGATCGCGATGGCTATGGATTGGGAACCCTCTGCGTGATCGATCGCAAACCGCGGAAGCTCTCTCCGGAGCACAACAAGGCTCTGCAGGTGCTGGCCCGGCAGATCATTTCCCAGATGGAACTCCGGCAGACATCCGCCGATCTGGCCGCCGCGCTCACGGACCTCAAGACCATGCACGGCCTGCTGCCGATTTGCTCCCATTGCAAGGGTGTCCGCAACGACACCGGATATTGGCAGAGCGTCGAAAGCTACGTGAAAGCCCATTCGGATGCCGACTTCACCCACAGCATCTGTCCCAAATGTCTTCAGCATCATCACCCCGAAATGTTTGATCGATTCCGGGCAAGCGGGAAGATCTGAGTGCCTCGATCGACTGCCCCTGAATGCCGTCAAGGCGCAGGGCTCCACCAGTTGCCGGACATGGCGATGAGGCAGAGCATTTTCAGCGTGCGGGCGTAGTAGCGGTCGTCGGGGTCGTCGGAGGCGGTGATGCAATCCCAGATGGCATCGAGCCATTCCGGATGCGCGGGATCGCACATCGCGCCGACTCCGAAACAGGCGGTGAATGCCATCGAGCGGTCGTGACGGTTGATGATTTTGCCATCGAGTTCATAGCCTGCGGCGATGTCCTGCGGGCGACCGGCGGTGTGCTGGCGAAGCCATGCATTCATCGGCGCGAGCGCGGCCTTCGCGCGAGGTTCAGAGTGGAGGAGAAAGTCCAGCCCGAGGCGGAGGGGGACGCGGCAGGCGTTATATGAATAGTGGCCGTCGTGCTTGCCTTCGAGGTGCTTCCCGGCGGGCGGCCGAGGCTCGCGGTCGAGCGCGATGATGAAGTCAGGCAGCAGGCCGGTCTTGGCGCTGTGGCGCGACTGGATTCCGCCGAGCATCGCGTAGCCGGCATCCACCACGCGGCCCCAGTCCGGATCGTGCGTGGCATTTTGCCATGTGCGGAAATGGCCGGGAACAAAGTCGGAGATTCGCGTGCTGAAGAACATGGGGCTGTGCGCGTCGGTCCAGTCGCCGAGCTTGGGCGTCCACGTAGTGGTGTTGATCTCGTCCTTCTTGATCGCAGCGATGACGGCGTGTGCTTCGTCGCGATAATGGATCGGCCCGGCGCTGCCCCATTGCGCATCGGCGAGCAGGAGCGCCTGCGCGATGTCGAGGTCGCCATCGGTCGCGGAGTTCTCGTCGCCCGGCGCGCTCTTCTCCCCGGTCACCTGCAGCCAGGCCATGAGGCGGGGATTGATACTGCTTGGATGCGCTCGCGCGAAACGCCACAGCCCGTCGAAAATTTCGCGCGCCTGCGGATCGGCCCCGGCCATGAACGTCGCGATGAGCATCCCGTAGCCGTGCCCCTCGGAGACGGAGATTTTCTTCGGCTCCTTCCCCTGCTCCTCGTCCACGCCGACGTAGAACTGCCCCGGCACCTTCGACGGCACGAGATACTTCGCCTTCCACTTCCGGTAAAATGCGAGCGCCGCATCATCGCGCTGCACCTGCGTGACCGGCTTGATTTGGCCCGGCAGGATCGATCCAGCGGCGTAGCGCGTGTGCTGCGGGAAAGGGCGCTGCGGCGCGGTGTCCGCGGCGAAAGAACAGAGTGTAAAATTTTTAACAGCCAGCGTGAACGCCAGCGTAATGCGCCGCGCCGCAGAAATCCCTCCGCTCCGGCGATGCGCTGCGCGCGCCCCTTTTTCCACCGCCTCAGAAAAGCTCCGTGATGGCCTTCGTGCCGAAGTCCGCGAGCGGGAAAGGTCGCCCCTGCGGTCCCGGCAAGTGGCCATCGAGATCGAGGCCGAGGCCGTGGAAAATGGTGGCGACGATTTCCTTTGGCTCGACGGGACGCTCGGTCGGGAAGCCGCCGATCTCGTCGCTCTTGCCGATGGCGCGTCCGCCTTTCACTCCGCCGCCGGCGAAATAGACGCTCCAGCACTGCGGCCAGTGATCCCGTCCGCCCGCGGGGTTCACCTTGGGCGTGCGGCCAAACTCGGCGAGGCATGTGACCATCGTGCTGTCGAGCATGCCGCGCTGGTGCAGGTCCTCGATGAGCGCGCTGTAGCCCTGGTCGTACATCGGCGCGACGATGTCCTTCATCCCGGCGATGCTGGTGAAGGGCTTCGAGCCGTGGATGTCCCAGGTGATTTCGTTGAAAACGGTGATGAACGTGTTCAGCGTGATGAAGCGCACGCCGCGCTCGACGAGACGGCGCGCGAGCAGGCAGCACTGGCCGAAGCGGTTCATGCCATAGCGCTCGCGGACGCTGGTCGGCTCTTTCGTGAGATCGAATGCGTCGCGCGCCATCGGCGAAGTCATGAGGCGGTACGCGGCCTCGAAGTTCGCATCCATGAGCTGCGCATCAGGCGAGGCCTCGAAGTTCTTCATCGTGCCCTCGATCACTTCGCGCAATTTGCGGCGACGATCGAGACGCGCCTCGCCGATTTCCGTCGGCGGCAGCAGATCGGGCACACGGAAATCCGGCTTCGAGGGATCGGCATTCAGCACAAAGGGATCGTGGCTTTTGCCGAGGAAGCCCGCGTCCTGCCCGTGCGGCATGTTACCGCCGGTCGGCCCCATCGGCTCGGGGAGGATGACGTGCGCAGGCAGTTCGTTGCGGCGGCCTTTGAGGAATTCATACACGCAGCCCGCGTGCGGCGTGTTGATGCCGCCGGTGAAGAGGCGGCCCGTCTGCATCATCTGGTGCCCCGTGTCATGCACCGCCGCCGCCGTGTGATGCACGCTGCGCACGATGCTGAACTTGTCCGCGATGGCCGCGTGCTTCGGAAAAATCTCGGTGATC